>JAKSCG010000221.1 GCA_022360715.1 Halanaerobiales bacterium | reverse complement strand
ATTATGATGATGCTTTTCTCCAAATTTTTTTATATAATGTTCAGCAATCAAAATTACATCATTCCCACGTTCACTCAACGAAGGAATATAAATGGTCAATACATCTAATCTATAATATAAGTCCTCTCTAAATTTGTTTTCTTCAACGTACTGGTACAAATCTTTATTTGTAGCCGCAATCACTCTAACATTAATAGGCATCACTTTATCGTCACCTATACGTATTACTTCTCGCTCTTGCAAGACCCTTAGTAGTCTTACTTGAAGGTTAATAGGCATTTCTGCAATCTCATCCAAAAATATTGTGCCATTATGTGCTAATTCAAAAAAACCTGGTTTTCCCTCTTTTGATGCTCCTGTAAAAGCACCCCCGACATAACCGAACAGTTCACTTTCCAACAAATTACCAGGTATAGCTGCACAATTGACTGCCACAAAAGGGCCTTTTCTTCTATCACTACAATTATGAATACTTTGGGCACATATTTCTTTACCTGTACCAGAATCTCCAATAATCAACACATCTGAGTCGACTTGACTAAATTTTTTCAGTACTTCAATGGTCTCTATCATTGCATCACTTTTTGCTATCAAATCATCAAAGGTATGCTTGGCAATATGCCCTCTTGTATATATTTTCTTTCTTATTTTACCTTCCATATCTTGAATACCGGTTATATCTTGCAGATTAATTACACTACCTACTTTTTCCCCTTTTACCATAATCGGCACTTTCTTCATCATAATCTTAATATCATGGTAAGGCATCACTTCATCATAAAAAGCATTCTCGTTAATCATCATATTTTTCAATTTTTCATCATCTATTAGATTATGAATTTTTTTGCCTATCACATCTTTTTTTAATATATCCAATGTCTTCTTAGCTTCTGAATTACATACTGTAATATGATTACATTGGTCAAGCGCAATAATTCCTTCATAGGAATAGTCTAATATGGTTCTATACCTTTGGGTTTTTTCTTGTTCTATTTTATTTAAT
>JAKSCG010000206.1 GCA_022360715.1 Halanaerobiales bacterium | reverse complement strand
GAGCCTTCCTCAGGAATCCTTAGACTTCCGGCGGAGGGGTTTCTCACCCCTCTTTTCGCTACTCATACCGGCATTCTCTCTTGTGTGCCGTCCACTGCTCCTTACAGTACAGCTTCTCCCAGCACACAATGCTCCTCTACCTATCGTGAGTAAACTCACGATACCACAGCTTCGGTGACAGACTTTAGCCCCGTTACATCTTCGGCGCAAAGTCGCTTGACCAGTGAGCTATTACGCACTCTTTAAATGAGTGGCTGCTTCTAAGCCAACATCCTGGTTGTCTTTGCGACTTCACTTCCTTTCCCACTTAGTCTGTCTTTGGGACCTTAGCTGGTGGTCTGGGCTGTTTCCCTTTCGACTACGAAGCTTATCCCCCGCAGTCTGACTCCCAAAACTTTTGTCTCAGGCATTCGGAGTTTGAATGGGTTCGGTAACCTTGTTGGGCCCCTAGCCCAATCAGTGCTCTACCACCTTTGACTTTTGCTTTGAGGCTAGCCCTAAAGCTATTTCGAGGAGAACCAGCTATCTCCAGGTTCGATTGGCCTTTCACCCCTACCCACAGCTCATCCAATGATTTTTCAACATCACCTGGTTCGGGCCTCCACGGGTTCTTACACCCGCTTCACCCTGGCCATGGGTAGATCACCTGGCTTCGGGTCTATCACCTGCAACTTTCGCCCTGTTCAGACTCGCTTTCGCTCTGGCTTCACCTTTTTCGGCTTAACCTCCCGCTACAGATAATAACTCGCCGGTCCGTTCTACAAAAAGTACGCAGTCAGGCTTTCTAATAGCCCTCCTACTGTTTGTAAGCTTACGGTTTCAATTTCTATTTCACTCCCCTCCCGGGGTTCTTTTCACCTTTCCCTCACGGTACTTGTTCACTATCGGTCATCTGTTCGTATTTAGCCTTGGAAGATGGTCCTCCCTTCTTCCCACGGGGTTCCACGTGTCCCGCGGTACTCTGGATATACTCAGTGTATCTTAACTTTTCGCCTACAGGACTTTTACCCTCTTTGGTCTGTCTTCCCAGACTGTTCGGCTAAGTCTTGATTTCCACTCCTATCCTTGCAGTGATAGCTTGGTATATCCTAAACCCATATCTGGCAACGACTGCACTCTTACACCATATATGTTTAGGCTCTTCCCCTTTCGCTCGCCGCTACTTAGGGAATCTCTTTTGATTTCCTCTCCTCGGGGTACTTAGATGTTTCACTTCCCCCGGTTCCCTTCTTAAGGCTATTTTATTCACCTTAAGATGACGGCCCTCTCGACCGCCGGGTTTCCCCATTCGGATATCCACGTCTCTACGCTCCTTAGCAGCTAATCGTGGCTTTTCGCAGCTTGGCACGTCCTTCTTCGGCTTCAGATGCCTAGGTATCCACCGTAAGCCCTTGTTCGCTTAATCTCGTAGTACCTCTTTTCTGTATGCATTTTTCAAGGTGCTTTTTAAGAAACCTTTAGAAGTATTGTCTTCGGTCTCTTACCTCTTCCTACTTCTTTAATGGTGGAGGTAAGCGGATTCGAACCGCTGACCTCCTGCTTGCAAGGCAGGCGCTCTCCCAGCTGAGCTATACCCCCATCTTTTTCAGGAAGTAAGAAATAAGTTTTAGTCTTTGACCTCTTACTTCTTTAATGGTGGGCCTAGGTGGATTTGAACCACCGACCTCACGCTTATCAGGCGTGCGCTCTAACCGACTGAGCTATAGGCCCTAAACAGAACCAAGAGTTAGGATGTCTGAGGTAGGATTTGTGCTTATTTTCTAAGCACTTCCTTTTCCTCCTTCAACCTATTCCTCTTCATCTCCTTAAGAAACCTCTTACGAAGTATTGTCTTCGGTTTCTTACCTCTGACGGCCTCAATGGCCTAATACTGAAACTTTCCTTGCGTTTACAAATGAGAGTTTCAGTGAGACCTCCGACCTCCTACTTCTTATTAGGTCCCTCAAAATTAAACAACAGGCTCAACACTCGCTCCTTAGAAAGGAGGTGATCCAGCCGCACGTTCCCGTACGGCTACCTTGTTACGACTTCACCCCCCTTATCAGCCACACCTTCGGCACTCGTAAGTGACTTCTGGTGCATCCAACTCGGGTGGTGTGACGGGCGGTGTGTACAAGGCCCGGGAACGTATTCACCGCAGTATGCTGTCCTGCGATTACTAGCGATTCCAGCTTCATGAAGGCGGGTTGCAGCCTCCAATCCGAACTGAGATCGGCTTTGTGAGATTTGCTTCGCCTTACGGCTTCGCTCCCCTCTGTACCAACCATTGTAGCACGTGTGTAGCCCTAAACATAAAGGGCATGAGGACTTGACGTCATCCCCACCTTCCTCCGGCTTTCACCGGCTGTCTTCCTAGAGTCCCCACCATAACATGCTGGCAACTAGGAATAGGGGTTGCGCTCGTTGCGGGACTTAACCCAACATCTCACGACACGAGCTGACGACAGCCATGCACCACCTGTCTCCATGTAGGTATAAACCTAACTGCTATTTTCATAGCACTGCATGGGATGTCAAGTCTCGGTAAGGTTCTTCGCGTTGCATCGAATTAAACCACATGCTCCACCGCTTGTGCGGGCCCCCGTCAATTCCTTTGAGTTTCAGTCTTGCGACCGTACTCCCCAGGCGGGTCACTTATCGCGTTAACTCCGGCACTGATGGATTCGAACCACCAACACCTAGTGTCCATCGTTTACAGCTGGGACTACCGGGGTATCTAATCCCATTTGCTCCCCCAGCTTTCGTACCTCAGCGTCAGTTGCTGGCCAGAGAGCCGCCTTCGCCACCGGTGTTCTTCCTGATATCTACGCATTCCACCGCTACACCAGGAATTCCGCTCTCCTCTCCTGCCCTCAAGAAGGATAGTTTCAATTGCACTGTATCGGTTAAGCCGATACCTTTCACACTTGACTTTTCCTCCCACCTGCGTACCCTTTACGCCCAGTAATTCCGGACAACGCTTGCCCTCTACGTGTTACCGCGGCTGCTGGCACGTAGTTAGCCAGGGCTTCCTCCCCAGGTACCGTCTCCTCCTTAACCATTTCCTGTTAAGGCCATTCTTCCCTGAGGACAGCGCTTTACGACCCGAAGGCCTTCTTCACTCACGCGGCGTTGCTCCGTCAGACTTTCGTCCATTGCGGAATATTCCCCACTGCTGCCTCCCGTAGGAGTCTGGGCCGTGTCTCAGTCCCAGTGTGGCTGTTCGTCCTCTCAGACCAGCTACGGATCGTCGCCCTGGTGAGCCTTTACCTCACCAGCTAGCTAATCCGACGCGGAGCCACCCCTTAGTGATGGCTTACACCATCTTTTTTGTCCCAAGAATGCTCTTTGGACACTTTATTTGGGTTTAGTCCGACTTTCGTCAGGTTATCCCAAGCTAAGGGACAGGTTCTCCACGCGTTACTCACCCATCCGCCACTATCCTCTCTCCGTTTCTAACCCGAAGGTTATCATCGGCGAGGACCGTTCGACTTGCATGTGTTAAGCACGCCGCCAGCGTTCGTCCTGAGCCAGGATCAAACTCTCCATAAAAAGATTGTTTGCTTTGCTCATTAACTCAAATTTAACTCAAATTTCTTTAATCCAGGTTGTCTTGCTTAGACCCCCTGCACTAGCGTTTTGCCTGTTGTTCAATTTTCAAGGACCTCT
>JAKSCG010000070.1 GCA_022360715.1 Halanaerobiales bacterium | reverse complement strand
TTACTGCTTCGGCATTAAATTCAGTGCCATCATGGAATTTAACCCCTTTGCGCAGATGAAATATGTATGTTTTGTTATCAGGTATTTCCCATGATACGGCCAGTTCCGGTTCAAACTCCAGTTGCTGGTTATAGCTGATCAGAGTATTATATGCTATATTCAGTTCAAATAAGCCAAATCCCATATTATGGTGTGGATCCAGGCTCGGTTGTAATTTATTGCTGCCTACGGTTAATGTCCCGCCATACTCTACCCCGGCATAGATCAGCTCAGATGACAAAACCAATACGATCATTAGTCCCATTAACAACAAATACTTCTTCCAGTTCACTGCATACTCACTCCTTGCAAGATATTTTATTAATTTAATTAATTAAATTAATAAAATAATCTTAAATTAAATTAGGACTATAATATCACAAATATTTGTTCTTTTCAACAAAAAATTTGAAAATAGCTGATAATAAGACAAAAAATATGAAGAGAATATGGGAGAAAGAAAGGATGGTTAGTTGGCAGTTAAACAAGCTATTACCATTCTAATCTGATCTAGCCCTACGTAAATACAGAACAGATAAAAAAGGTAAACACTGATCAGTAAAACCCCATGATATTTTTTAAATCCCTGGTAATATAAGCCGAATAAGATAAAAATACTGACAAAGATGATCGTGATAATCAGATCAAAAGAGAGGATCGAGCTGGTGATCTCGATTGGATTAGCAATGGCGGAAAGGGCAATTACCAGACCGATATTGAGGATATTCGCGCCCAGAATGTTGCCGATCGAAAGGCTATGGTGTTTTTTTAGCATGGCAATAATCGAAGTAACC
Organism: Halanaerobiales bacterium; assembly: GCA_022360715.1. Classification (GTDB taxonomy): domain Bacteria; phylum Bacillota; class Halanaerobiia; order Halanaerobiales; family DTU029; genus JAKSCG01. Next base: position 5,723 of record JAKSCG010000070.1, on the reverse strand, counting down.
AGTTCCGGTAGGGAAGTCCCGACAGCAACCATCGTCAGGCTGATAATATAACTGGGTATCCCAAGAAAATCAGCGATTTTAACTCCATTCTCCAGTAACAGGTTGGCCCCGGTGGCCAGCATAATTATACCAAAAGTCAGCAGCAGGATCTCCTTGGTGAGATAATGCTTATTTTGAGCTTTTTCGCTAATCTCTTTTTCCTTTTCGACCAGGTCTTCCTTTCCGTTTCGGTAAACCCAGATACTAAAGCAGACATATCCCAGCAGAACAGCCAGCAGGATTAAACCATCATTTGTACTGAGTTGTTTACCAAAATATGAGAGGATATAAAGCAAAAAGGTCAGGAGAAGCAGGGAGATTCCTCGAAATTGAAAATCAGTCCGTTTAATTCTAATATTTGAAAGGATAATTAAAATACCCAGAATAATACCGGTGTTAAAATTGATCGAGCCAATAGCATTGCCCAGAGCAAATTGAGATTGTCCCTTTAAGGCAGCATTAAAAGAAGTAGCAACTTCGGGTAAGGTTGTCCCCAGGCTAACAATTGTTGCTCCGATTATGGTATGGGAAACACCCAGTTTCCCCGCAATTAACACGGCTGAATCAATAAAGATATCTCCCCCTTTGAGGATTAGAAGCAGACCGATAATAAATAAAAATGAAGTTAAATAAATATCCAATTAACTACCTCCATTAGAGTTTTTTACACTGCTGGCTCTACATTAAAACAAGACCTTATGGCAGATAAAGCCAAAGGTCTTGTTCACATAATTAATATTATGCAAGTAAAGCCAGGCCATAAAAGCCGGTTGTTGACTTTACTTTATTGAACTACTCCCCAGTGGATTTAAATTAATTAAAAACAGTTATATTGCTATATTACTAAGTATAATACTTGGGTTAAGTAATTGTCAATAAGGGAATTAGATAAAAAGGTATTTTTATTTTAGTCTGAATTTTTGAAAACAAAAGAAAATATTTAATCCGGCTATATTTATTAAAATTGACTAAACAAACCGATTAAAACATGATATATTTAGATAAGACAGCAATTAAAGGCCGGGAGATGATTTAACAGCAAAGGTGAGGTGATACCGCCTTAACCCTAAATTTAGTAGGCCTTTAACTGCCAATAAGTAATCCAGGAGGGAGTAGAGAGGATGAGATTACAAGAAGAATTATCGAATGTACAGTTGCCGTCGGAGGTGCAAGAACTGTTATCGGCCTGTCCGGAGTATGTAGTTGCCCATACAATCAATGATTTGGTTGAATTAGCCTGCCGGGATACCAGGAGTGACGGCTGGCAGTATGTCGAATATGATGTACCGGGAAAAGGGACCTTCGTGGAGGCGAAGGTTTGCAAGGTGCGCAATGGGATAGCCGCTAATTATACGGAATCTTACATGCGTCGTCGTGACCCGGATTGTATGGTTATTGCCGATGATTTGCCCAGTGATAAAATTAGTTTTACCGAAAGATTTGGGCATGATTTTAAGGAACTTAGAGAGGATACGTTTGAATGGTTAAAAAAACAGGAACTCTGTCTATTCTTTTTTAATGCAGGTCCGGTTGAACTGGGGATGGGGGCAATGGCGATCGCCCCGGCCAATGCCGGTTTTTTTGCCCTGGGACTCGGTCTTTTACAAGGAGTTTTAGATCTAAATAATCAGCCGGAGGGCTTAACGCCCCAAGCAATAATTTATGTGGCCCCGCCCTTTCGGCATACTCATTTTAAAGGGAAACAGGTCGTTGTCCATAACCGCTTTCCGGCAAAGTATGAGATCTTTAGTTATAACCTCTATCCCGGTCCCAGCGCTAAAAAAGGGGTTTATGGAGTTTTGATTAATTTTGGGGAAAAAGAAGAATGGCCGACCTTGCACTGTTCAACAGTACAGGTAGTCACACCTTATGATAATACGATTACGATTGTCCATGAAGGGGCCAGTGGCGGCGGTAAGACTGAAATGTTGGAAGATGTGCACCGGGAGAGGAATGGACGGCTTTTAATTGGCCGTAATACCCGGAACGGTGAAAAACGCTTCCTTACTTTACCACAGGTTTGTGGTTTGCGTCCGGTTACTGATGATATGGCAGTCTGTTCTAATTTTTTACAGAAAAATAATGGTAAGGTTACCCTGATCGATGCTGAAAATGCCTGGTTTATGCGAGTAGATCAAATTACCAAGTATGGAACCGATCCCCATTTAGAAGAGATTTCATGTCATACACCAGAGCCACTATTATTTTTAAACATTGATGCCAAGCCCGGTAGTACCGCTTTATTATGGGAACATGTTGAGGATGCCCCCGGAAAATCCTGTCCCAATCCCCGGGTGATTATTCCTCGTCAGATTGTTTCTGATAGTATTAACGGACCGATTACCGTGGATATCCGTAGTTTTGGCGTACGCACCCCCGCCTGTACAAGGGAAAATCCTAGTTACGGGATTATTGGGTTATTCCATGTATTAACCCCTGCATTGGCCTGGCTATGGCGATTGGTATCGCCCCGTGGTCATGGTAATCCCAGTATTATTAATACTGAAGGAATGAGTTCAGAGGGGGTTGGTTCTTATTGGCCTTTTGCCTCAGGTCGACGAGTTGACCAAGCCAATATATTATTAAAACAGATTTTAGCGACGCCAAAAGTACGTTATATCTTAATTCCCAATCAGCACATTGGGGCCTGGCGGGTAGGTTTCATGCCACAGTGGATTACCAGGGAGTATTTGGCCCGGCGAGGAGGAGCATGGTTTACTGAAAATCAACTACTCCCGGCGCGTTCATCGCTATTAGGTTATGCCCTTGGTGAGGTAATGATCGAGGGACAGATGATGGAGAAAGAATTTTTACAGGTCGATAAACAGGAGGAAGTTGGGAAAGAAGCCTATGACCGGGGGAGTGAGATTTTAGAAGGTTTTTTCAAACGAAATCTGAAACAATACCTGCACAGTGATTTAATGCCGCTAGGTCGGCAAATTATTGAGTGTTGTTTATCCGGTGGTAATTTAGCTGATTATACTGGGTTGATTGACCTGGAGCCAATTATTAGCGAGCAGTAAGGTTGTATCCAAATATTTATTAAATCTTGAGCAGGGTCGGGCCTCCAAACGGATATACGTTCGACCCTTGCTCAAGATTTAAACAGGTTTTTAGCTTCGTGTAACTGTTTTTGTTTAAAAATATCATCATTTTTTGACAATACGACAATTATAAGGAGTGGACAAGCGATGAAAAGACGATGGATTATTCTGATCGCCTCATTGGTCTTACAAGTAATTCTGGGGGGAATTTATGCATGGAGCATTTTTATCCCGTCTCTGCAAAAATTGTATGACATTAGTACAAGTAAAAGTAGTTTTATTTTCGGGCTGACCATCTTTATTTTTACCTTAACCATGATCTTTGCCGGCAAAATATTACATAAAATAGGTCCTCGTTTTACGGCGCTCATCGGGGCTACTTTCTATGCCGCCGGTTTTTTGCTCGCCTCTTTTTCCGGAGGGAATTATTATATTATCTTAATTGGAATTGGAATTATCACCGGAATCGGAATTGGTTTTGGTTATATTTGCCCGTTGACTACTTGTATTAAATGGTTCCCCAAACAAAAGGGTTTAATTACCGGATTGGCGGTGGCAGGGTTTGGCGGAGGAGCCATCCTCCTGACCAGACATGTTTCTTTTTTGCTTAATATGGGACTAGATACCTTGGAAATCTTTCGAAATATTGCTATTGTGACCGGAATCCCGGCTTTAATAGCCGCATCTTTATTGACTAATCCCCCCGATTATCCGGTAGTGAAAGAAAAAGCAGGGCAAAGCATAATGGACTTATTAAAAAATAGGGTTATTTTAGCGGCAATTATTGGGATCTTTAGTGGGACATTCGGTGGTTTGATGGTTGTTAGTAATATCAAAGTGATTGGCCTGACCAGTCAACTGGCCGAAAATTATGCCATCCTCAGTATTAGTTTATTTGCGATCGGGAATGCCCTGGGTCGCATCATCTGGGGAAGTGTTTTTGATCGAGTGGGGCGAATTGCTATTCCGGTTTCCCTGACCTTGTTGGGTTTGTCATCTTTATTGCTTTTAGTTAGTTCACCCTTAATATTTAATCTGGGGGCATTAATCACCGGGATTGCTTTTGGGGGTTGTTTTGTTCTTTATTTCTTGCGGGTTGAAGCCCGTTTTGGCGATTTAGTGGCCCAAATATATCCATATATTTTCTTGTTTTACGGGATGTCAGCTATTTTCGGACCAATGCTGGGCGGTTGGATTTTTGACCAGACCGGAACCTATATCCTGGCTATTATTGGGATGTTATTATTAAACCTGATCGGGGCCTTTTTGGTAGTTAGAATTGATCACAAAACAGATTAACGCTCAAACTATCAGCAAAACCCTGGCTTTTTATCAACTATAAAGAACTTATTATTTTACTCCAATTTATTTAAACTAAAATAAATTGGAGTAAATTTATGTAAGATGATATAATTTGCTTAGAATAAGCCCTTGAGTTTTTGTAAATCCGGCAAAGTTGCCTTACCTTGGTATGACTTTTGCAATAGTACTAAGTAAGGGATATATGGGGTAATCAAGAATTACGGGTGGAGGTGAACTATGAATAAAGTTGTCGGAAGTAGTGCCATTAAAGCAAAGATTACGGATAATCAGGTAATCATGTTTGGTGGTTTTTTAGAGTGTGGTGTACCTAATCAACTAATTGATATACTATTGGAAGAGGAAGTTAAGGGAATTACCTTGATTGGTAATGATACCGGTTTTACTGATCGAAAACTAGGCAGTTTAATTGTAAATAAACGGGTAAAAAAGGTGATTGCCTCACATATCGGTACTAACCGTGAGACCGGACGGCAGATGAACCAGGGTGAAATTGAGGTTGAACTGGTCCCACAGGGTACCCTGGTGGAAAGGATTCGTTCTTATGGGGCCGGATTGGGGGGGGTTTATACCCCGACCGGGATCGGAACGGTCGTTGAAGACGGTAAGGAAAAGAAGGTAATTGACGGCAAAGAATATATCCTGGAACTGCCTCTGGGGGCAGATCTGGCCCTGTTGAAAGCCTGGAAGGCCGATCAGGCCGGAAACCTGGTCTATCGTTATTCGGCCCAGAACTTTAATCCGATCATGGCGATGGCAGCTGAGCTGGTTATCGTTGAGGCTGAAGAGATCGTTCCGGTTGGTACTTTAAACCCCAACGAGGTGATCACACCGGGTATTTTTGTGGATTACATCCTGAATACTGCTTAGGTCTTGGCAATTTTGTTTAATTTAAGAAAGGGGTTGAACTCAATGCGGGAGGTAGTAATTGCCAGTGCGGTAAGAACAGCAATTGGTTGTTATGGCGGGACTTTAAAAGATATTCCGGTAACCGAACTGGGCAGAGTGGTGATTAAAGAAGCCTTAAACAGGGCTAAAGTAACTCCGGAAAAGGTTGATCAGGTGTTAATGGGGATCATCTTACAGGCCGGCCTGGGTCAGAATCCGGCCCGACAATCGGCTTTAGCAGCCGGCATTCCCTGTGAAGTACCGGCCACAAGTATTAACATGGTCTGCGGTTCCGGCTTAAAGTCAGTCAATCTGGCGGCACAGGCGATTATGCTCGGTGATGCCGATATCGTCGTAGCCGGGGGAATGGAGAATATGAGTCGGTCTGCTTATCTGGTCGAGGGGGCCCGCTGGGGTAACCGGATGGGCCAT
>JAKSCG010000190.1 GCA_022360715.1 Halanaerobiales bacterium | reverse complement strand
TAGCTCTTTAATCATAACTAAATCTCTCCTTTAAAAAAATTTTTAGTTTCCAGGATTAGTCATCTAATTATGCTATATATCTTCTGGATAAATTCCCTAAATCCTGGTTTTGACCAAATAATATTATTATATCTTTCGATAAAAAGATATCGTCCTCCCTAAAAATAGCAACTTTTTTGCTTATTTTTAATCCAATTCTAATCTTGGTCTAATAATTTTTTAATCTTCATATTGTATTATATAAGTAACCTCTTAAGGACAAACATAGACAAGCCTTAATGAGATAATATAGATGCTTATACCTCAATTACTTCCCAAAGCCAATCAATTAAGATTGGCATATTTTTTTGGGGTTAACTATTTTTTATCTTTACTATCCATTCCGCCGGCTACCTCAAAAATTTAAGGTAACAAAAAGAATAGATGATGAATACCTTAAGAATATATAAATACCATATATTATAAAGAATAAAATGAGGAGAATGCTATGGAAAAAGATAAATTACTTAAACAAATTACCAGCAAATCCAAACATTATAAAAAATTATATCTTTTTAATTATAAAAAGGAAAAAATATATAAATTTAAGCTGATTAATTCTGAACTCCAGAGTAAGCTACAAAAAGATGAGCTGAAAATAAGTGGCTATTATTACTTCATTTTATACTGTGAAAAGGAGGACAAAGAAATTCCCGTTAAATCTTTTTGGCTGGAAATTGAAGAAACATTGATGTCACCAGTAGATAATATGGAGAAAAAGGTTGATATAGAAATCGACAGCGACTATTTGATCAAAGTATCGAAAGAAGAGATCATCAAGCAATTCTATTTTTCCAACCATATTTTCCCGAATATATTAAATGTATACATTGAACTAGTCTTAGATATTAAAATTCTAGAAAAAAAACGAAAAATTAAGCAAATTATTGCCGCAGTTCAGCAATCAAAAAGCCAAAAAAGAAAGATAATAAATAAAGATATAATTCACATCTCTTCTACTAGGTGGGATTATATCTGGCAACGTCCCCAACAACTGATGTCTCGCATCAGTAATCATAATCGAGTCCTTTTTGTCAATCATTCCATATCAGCCTGTTATAATGAAATCAAGGAAAAACTGGCTAAGGAGAATTTGTGGAAAACCCACTTACAGCAAATTAATGATCGTTTATGGGTGTTAAATACCGTTTACCTTCCGGAGAATAAGAGCAGATATATCCCTTCCAGTATCTCAATAAAAGAATTTAATAATATCGTTAAATTATCTGCAATCAATTATGCTTTAAAAGCACTAAATTTTAAGGACCCGCTGATCATAACCAACTTAGCCGATTCTTTAGAATATATTAAAAAGATACCTCATCAACTTGTCTGTTATGATTGTCTGGATGACTTTGGTAGTTTTTCCTGGACCGAAAAAGATATTTATCAATCTGAACAACAACTGGTCCAGTATTCCGACCTGGTAATCGCTTCCTCGCAAAAACTACTATTGAAAATGAAAAATAGCAATAGTAATGCCTATCTCATCCCCAATGCTGTTGATTATGAGCATTTTAAAGCAATAAACTCAACAATAAAGACCAGTATACCAAATTCGATCAAAAACTTACCCAAACCGATTATTGGTTTCATCGGGGCATATTACGAATGGATTGATCAAGACCTATTATATTTTTTAGCAGATTCACGGCCAAATTGGTGCTTTGTTTTTATCGGCCCGGCTCAACACGGTATTATCGACTCAACTTTATTTAATTTAAATAATATTATCTTCCTGGGAGTAAAAGCATATAACAAGTTACCGCTATATCTGCAAAACTTTGATGTATGTCTAATCCCTTTTCTGGTCAATCGAATAACTTTAAGTGCTAATCCGATTAAAATGTGGGAATATCTGGCTGCCGGAAAACCAATCGTCTCAACAAACATCCCGGAAGTGGAACCTTTTAGGGAGATTATCTACATTAGTGATGACAATCAGGATTTTTTAAGAAAGATTGAAATGGCTTTAACCGAAAATGATCAAACCCTGATCGGAGAAAGGATTAAAGTTGCCGAAGAAAATGACTGGAATAATCGGGTTGAAACATATTTAGAATTAATTAACGACTATCTTTAATTCGACAAAATTTTAGCTTCTCAATCCAGGAATAAATATTCTAATAGCTACCAAAAGGCATTAACTCCCTTTGCCGAACTATTTATTCCTGGACCCAGAGAAGAATTTGATCGAGTTATCTTAAACTTAGCGGTAGGTCTTAATAGCCCAAAAAGCCCCCATCGGCACTTTAAGTTGGTTGGCCATATTATCATGAGTATGAAAATCCCGACAACCAAAAATGTCCCACTGTTCATCGAAATCTTCCGGCCACCAGCCGGAGCGGTGGGTTTGCCAGACCCCGCCGTCAAGTCCCCAGGCATCTTTCTGGTCCGGATGTTCTTGCGGCATAAATCCCAGGGTAGTAAAAATGACAATCTGGCGGCGGGCAATATCTTCCGTTGGCTTTAATAGCTTTATCCCAACCTCCTTATTTAAATGTTCAATCACATCAAGCAAAAAAATACTATCAACCGATTTAGAGGGAAAGATCTCGACAGCTTCTTGCCACTTGGCTTTAATTATAATATAATTACCGAGAGCTGTTTTTTCTACTTCTTTTTGTAAATAGTCGATATATTGACCAAAGGGTTCGCAGCATATATGCACTTTGGGCTTTATTAGTTCCTGCGGACGAATTCCACAGCCGATATCAAGAATAACTTCGGCATATTCCAACTTTTTGGTTATTTCGGCTAATAATTGCTCTCTTTCATACCAGCTTATATTCATGTTTTCCTTTCTTTTCCTAGACTTCTCCAATATAAAATTAAACCGGATTTATTATCATATATTCAAATTATCCCGCCATTGCTTTATTAATAATCTGGCAAAGAAAATTATCATAATTTCTGAAATTATTTTCTGTTAAGCAGTTTTCCCATTTTTCAGATTCCGGGTGTCCCCCATACCAATGAATTCCTATACTTTTTTCTTTAATAATAGAACAATTAACCTTAAAAATGGTTGGGATAGTATTTTCATTTAATGGATATACTACATCCGTCTCTAAGTTGAAGATATTTAAATGAGGAAACAAATTTTCTATTATTCCGATACCAGGAAAATTAATATTAAGTATCCAAGATCCTATACTTTGGTATTCTGTTGGGTTAAACTTTCTTTTTGCTTGCTGTGCAACAAATTTATAGAAATCATTTTGTGGACTTGATAATAAAAAACCTATTCTATGGTATATATTGCGACAGACTACTGTATTAATCTGTTTATTTGTGTCATTATTAAAGTACAGACTCTTCATTGGCTTAAAGTAGATAATATCAAAATCAGACCAGATCCCACCCTGGGTCGATAATAGTATCCATCTTAAAAAATCAGCTTTAAAGGTTTCGGGTACATTATTGTTGAATCCCAGATTACAAAAATCAACCTCAACTACATCTATATCCATATTTAAGAGTCGGTCAATATAATTCTTACCAATAAAATGAGCATAACATTCCATCGTTTTCCAGGTCTTTCTCCCCCGAAACTTGATTTTGGGCCGGTATAATTTTATTTCCCAATCCGGATTCTGTTTTTTAAAAGAAAAAATGGTTAAATACCTTAAAAAAGATAAAGAATCATTACCCCAGTAAAAATAGGCCACTCTGGGTATTTCTTTTAAATGCCACAATTCAATTTCCCCCATTCTCTATTTTCATTTCTTAGTATTTTGCCTTTCCGTAATAGGTACAAGTTTTTGTTATAAAGAAAATCCGGATCTTCTTCTTTACCATAAACAAACCTGGGATGGTAGAGGTGGATGGTTTTGGCTTCAGTCTGCAGATAACTGCAACCATGAAGATGTAGCCTCTCTACAAAATCATTGTCTTCAAAGGCAACTCCTGTAAAATCTTCATCGTAGCCACCGATAGCAAAGAATTCTTGTCGGCTCACTGACATAAGAAAGGGTAGCTGGGTATTTAATTTATGATAGTTATTAAGTAAATTTATATTGAAATTTCCATCGGAATTATTGATCTGGTTAAGAAAAGAACCATCTCTATCATCCCAGCCTGCGGGTATACTAATTACTTTTGGATTTTTAAATACTGGTAGTGCTAATTTTTTGATAGTATTATTTAAATGGAACATCTCGGCGCAAGATATAATTAATACTTGACCACTGGATTGTTTAACTCCAATATTAATTGAAAATCCAGGGACACGCCACTTTAGTTCTCCAGCAAGATTTCTCTGTCCCGAAAAAACATATTTTAAATTAAGCTCTTGCTGATATTTTTTACAAACCTCTCCAGTCTCATCCTCTATCGCATCATTAACAACAATAGTTTCGAAATTAAACGGAATCTTTTGCTTGGCCAATGAAGATAAATTCCATTTTAACAGATGATGCCTTTGAAAAGTTGTAATTATAATAGAAAGTTTATCTTTCATTAAAAATTCTCCCTTCATTAATAAAACCTAACAAAGCTTAAAATCTATGGTTTTATGCTCGACAATCTGATCGGCCATATGGCCAAAATCAAGGGCTACACAGTTAAAGATCTTTGCTGCCTTAGCACAAATTATAACAGCTGGAATTCCGGCAGATACTAACAGCAAATCAAAATTATGATTTTTAAGTTCTTCTAAAACCCTTGGAATACCTTTAACACCATTAACTGGAGAAACAATACCGGTAATATTACAATAATTTTTTAAGACCCCGGCCAGCTCAATTGCTTTATTTCCGACCAGAGTAATTTTAAGGCCTTCTTTTTTAATTATTGCTTTAAAATATCCTTCCTGAAAGAGGGAGCGATTAATATTGGCTGTTGTAATCGTTAGATCCTTAATTTTGATACTATGTTGTTGCAGCGCTTTACAGGTCAAAGGCTGAAAATCTTCCATCAGATTAGCCGAGATTCCAATTAAATCAGCCGTTCTAATCGCAATAGCCAGTTCATCCCGGGCCTGATAATCAGGTGGAGTAAGACCTGCATATTCAAGAAAATTATATTTTTTTAGTTCCTCTTCTGTTTTACAAAGTCCCTGGGCTAAGGCAATCCCCTCTCCATCACCTAGACGGACCAGTGATAAATCCTTTTTTTCATCTAGAGCGGAATTTATTAATAGATAAACTTCCCTGGGTGTAATCATTTTAACTATTTCATCTTTTTTAGCGGCCAGCGCAATTTTTAGCAATTCCGGTATAGTATAGCCCGGCAAAATTATATCAGGGGGAAATGCCTCAATCACAATATTACCGTAGGTATTGACTTTTCCATACCATAACCCATTTTGATATCCTTTTTGATATTCGTTCATCAATAAACCACTCCCTTTTTTCAGCAATATACATTATAATATGCCATTTTATGCAAAGAGTGAAGTTCACAGTTTAACCTTTTGACCAGCTGTTACGTATATTGATATTAACCGACAAATAATTATGGAGGAATCACTATGGAGATAAGTCTAATCATTTCAACATATAATCGCAAAAATCTGATCCTGCCTCTCCTCCTAAAATTAAATCAACAAACAATGAAGGACTTTGAAGTAATTGTGGCTGATGATGGCAGTTCAGATGGGACAGTAAAAGAAATTAAGTCAATGGTGGATAAACTTGCTTACCAATTCCAATTAACAACTCAAGAAAATCTTGGTTTTAGGGTAGCCAAGTCTCGCAATAACGGGGCAAGGATGGCCAAAGCAAATCAATTAGTTTTTCTTGATGATGATTGTTGGCCGGAAGACAATTATTTATCCTGTTATCATGCTGCTTTTTCACCAGATCATCTCTTAAAAGGAAACATTATTTTTGTTCCTTCTTTTGATAAATTAAACCAGGTCATCTCTGTCCATTACGCTGATCCTAATGTTGGTCTGTGGGGAGCAAATTTCTCAATAGCGCAAAAACTTTTTTGGCAAATAAGTGGGTATAATGAAGAATTTATGAATCAATCAGGAGAAGACGGAGACTTGCAATTACGCCTATGGGGAATGGGAATTACCACAAAGTCAGTTCAAGGTGCCCATGTTTATCATCTGAATATGCCAAAAGCAGGAAAAAATTGGTTTTAAAGTCCGACCCAATAATTACCCCTTAATACTGACTCAGTAAAAAGGGGTAATTACACATTAAGGTTTGGCTAAATAATATTGTTGATTATTTAGCACCATGTCCGGGGCATGACCAAAATCTATCGCTACTTTCCCGTATTTAACGGACATTTCATCGGCGATGATTAGGGCATTTATCCCGGCGGAAATCAAGCTCCACCGATGGGGAATTTGAGCCATTGTTTTAATACAACTATCAACATCGTCGTATGACTCTATTGCGTTTAACCAGCGGACTTTTATCCCTAATTGTTCATCTAAAAATTGGGCAAAACTTTCAGCAGGTCTTCCGACTAAAAGAGGGGGATAATCGATCATTAACTGAACAAAATTCTTGGACATGGGAAGACCAACATTCATAAAGGCGTAAAATATATTGTTTGTTTTAAGCTGATAGGTTTTAAAAATAGCTTGCGGTACCTCCTCATTAACAAAAACTCCAACCAGGTCAGCATTTCTTACTGCTTTTAAGCAACGGTCTCTGGCCGCTAAATTGGGTATTGTTGTACCACAATATAACGGGTCGTTTGCCCAGTATATTTTTCGCTTGATCCACTCGACCGGCAAAACCTTTTCCTGAGCCAAGACATAGCATTCACCATCACCAATCCTGACCATCGAAAGCGGTTTATTCTTTTCCAGCGAAGCCCTGATTGTTTTAATAATTTGTTCTTCCGGCCAATACTTTTCTCTTAAGATAGCATAAGGATCCATTAAATCAGCCCTCCTTACAATTTAAGGAAGTTTTCCCCATTCTCGATTTTCATTGCGGATGATCTTTCCTTTAAGGGATTGATACAAACCATGATTATAGGAATGTCGAGCCGGATTATCATATGAAGCCACATGTCGATGGTATAAATGAATAGTCTTAGCCTCAGTCTGCTGATAACTACAACCATCTGACTTTAATCTCCCTACAAAATCATCATCATCATAAGCCATTCCGGTGAAATCTTCATCATATCCCCCAATTTTGAAAAATTCCTCCCGACTGACTGCCATTAAAAAAGGTAACGAGACATTTAATCTGCCATATTGAGCAAGTGTGTTAATATTATAATTACCCTGATGAGTATTTAGCTGATTTAAAAAAGAGCCATTATCATCCCAACCCAGGGGTATAGCCATTAATTTGGGATTTTCCATTACCGGCAGCGTTAATTTGGTAATACAGTCATTAAGATGAAACATTTCCGCACAGGATATAATTAATACTTCCCCACTCGATTGTTTGGCACTAATGTTAATTGCAAATCCCGGCACCCGCCATTTGATCTCCCCGTTAAGATTTCTTTGCCCGGAAAAAATATATTTTAAGTTGAGGGCCTTTTTGTATTGATTGCAGAGCTGTTCTGTCTGGTCGATCACCCCATCATTGATCACTATTGTTTCAATTTTAAAAGGAATATTCTGTCTGGCTATTGAAAATAGTCCCCATTTTAGTAAATGCGGCCGTTGAAATGAAGTAATAATGATCGAAGCCTTACATCTCATCAGTATACTCCTCTCGATAATTTAACAGCTAAAGTAGAATTATTATTTAAATAAATCCTCCTTGCCTTAAAATCTCTTTTGTTTCTTGATATCCTAAGACATGGTCATTAGAAGTATATTCTTCCTGTTTGATCGGCTTGAGGCCTTTTTGATTGTAGTAATGACTTAAGTCCGGCATCGTTAATTGTGATAATATTACAAAATATTCTTGATCATAGATAAAGCTATTTTCTGCTTCATATTTAGAAATCAAGACTTCATGAACTTTTTCGCCCGGCCTTTTCCCAATGACTTTGATCTCGGTTTGCTCATTCCCAATTTCATCCTTAATAACTTTAGCGATATTGAATATTTTAAAACCGGGCATCTTCATTACAAATGTCTCTCCCCCAACACTGCCTTCACTGGCCTTAAATAATAAGCTAATGGCTTCTTGTAAAGTTAAAAAGAATCTGGTCATAGCGGGATCGGTCAGGGTAATTGCCTCATTTCTTTGGGCTTGCTTAATAAAATAAGGGACGACACTACCATTTGTACCGAGGACATTGCCGGCCCTGATACAAACAAAGCCGGTCTCAGATAGGGTATTGGCATGAATGATTAGCCGTTCACCCAAGGATTTAGTCATCCCATACACATTTAAGGGGAGGACCGCTTTATCGGTCGATACATCGATCACCTTGGCAACCCGATTGTTGACTGCCGCCTTGATTAAATTCTCAACACCCTCTATATTTGTCTTAATTGCTTCGTCCGGCTGATTTTCACAGATCGGGACATGCTTTAAGGCTGCTAAATGAAAGATATAATCTATATTTTTGGTGACATTTTCTAAAGCATGATAATCTCTTACATCTCCGATCACAAATTGTAATATAGGACTGTTAAATCTGCGCTTCATTATTACCTGGCTAAATTCATTCCGGGAGAATATTATTATTTTAGCCGGCTCTTTAGCAATTAATTGTTTAACAAGTTCATATCCCCAGGAACCGGTTCCTCCCGTAATTAAAACCCTCTTCTCCTCAAACATGTTTAAACAGCCCCACTTCTCTTTTATAATTTTATTCTTGCTGTAAATATCGTTGATACATCCTTTCGTTTTGCACCATAAATTGATACAGCTGAACGATCATTTCTTGATAATCTGGAATCCTGGCCTGATAATCAGTTCTTGTATTGAGCAAAGATTTATCACTAAGTGGATTATCTTCTTTTTTGATGACAATATCCTTATTAAAAATCTGCTTTATAATATTCAAAAGTTGATATTTGGTGACAGAATGTGACGGAACTAATTGATATAATCCAGTTACATTAGCGGCAATCATCCGGTCGAGCGACTGTGCTAATTGCAATGTCGTTAGACCGGTCCAGATGACATTTGAAAAGCCTAAGATCTCCCCTTGCTGCTTCATCAACCAGTGGAATAAACCGACCCCGTCATCTTTTAGCTCCGGACCGATTATTGAGGTGCGGATCGTCAAATCCTTCCGATTAATTATCTCACCCAGGCTTTTGCTCTGGCCATAGATGTCTTTTCCATCTTTTACGGAGTCTTCAGTATATTGACCTTCTTTCCCGGAAAACACACAGTCTGTACTCAAATGGATTATTTTTGTCTCCGTATTCTTACAATAATCTTCAAGATATCTGGGAAAAAAGGAATTTATATAGATCGCTGCCGGAGGGTCTTTTTTAGCTTCTTCTGTTAAAAGCCCGACACAATTAATGAGCAGAGCAGGTTGTTCCTGCTCTATTAGGCTATTTACCCTTTTGATTACCCTAACATCGAGGATAATCGAATTATGATCCAGCTTTTTGGTATGACAAACATCAATAATTTTATAATTTCCCTTACCTTTCAGAACCGTACTGATCATATGTCCGGCCATCCCGTTCGCACCAAAAATAATTATTTTTTTCATCAGCTCACACCCTCTAGTTACAAAATAGTAAATTGATTACCCGATCCGAAACATTTTTGACCGTATAACCCACCGGGTATTCCCAATTGCCCTTAGCCGCGATCATAATCCGGGCAGCCTGAATAATGCTTTGATATTGGATGCCAGAGACGAGATTACTCCCGCATTCAACAGTCTCCGGTCTTTCAGTACTATCCCGGACCGTTACAGTCGGTACATTAAACAGGCAACACTCTTCCTGAACCGTACCACTATCGGTTAACACTAAAGCAGCATTTTGTTCTAATTTAACAAAATCAAAAAAACCAAAGGGATCACTACAATAAATAGCTGAATTCTCTGTTAAAAGTTTAAATCTCCTTATTTTATCCTTGGTTCTGGGATGAACACTAAAAACTACCGGCAACCCGACTTGTTGCTGTACTTCTTTGATTGCATTGATAATAATGGTCAACCTTTCCTTAAGATCAACATTTTCAGCCCGATGAATTGTAACTAAAATATACTCCTTTTTGGTCAATTCCAATTGCTCGATTACCTGGCTATGCTCTATTTCCTTCCGGTAATGGTTTAATACTTCATAAATCGGGTTTCCGGTCAGGAATATCCTCTTTTTTTCAATGCCGGCTAATAATAAATTTTCCCTGCTCCCGGGAGTATACGGAAGATTAAAGGTAGCAATCGTATCAATTATTTTTCGATTACTCTCTTCGGGGACTTTTAAATCAAAACACCGATTACCGGCTTCCATATGGAAGACCGGTATCCCCATTCTTTCGGCAATAATAGCTGACAGACCACTGTTGGTATCACCCAGAATTAATACTTTATCCGGCTTTTCCTGTTTGAGAACGTCTTCAATTCTGCTTAATATTTGACTAACTTGACCGCCAAATGAGTTGGTCCTAACCCCTAAATAGTAATCAGCTTCTCTAATCTTTAACTCCTGGAAAAAAATATTGCTTAAGGAGTCAGCAGCATTCTGTCCGGTATGGACCAGGATATGTTCACAGCTTCTTTCCATTTCTTTGGTATGTAATTTTTTAATTATTAATGATAAACGGATAATTTCTGGTCTAGTACCTAAAATAGTCATTACTTTCATTAATAATCCCTCTCAGTTTTATTATTCATTTTATTCGGTAACCGCCACTTATGATACTTTTTTTCGCAACATAAAAAAAACCACCCTTGCTTAAAAGGTGGTTAAATAATACCGCTCGATCGATTATTTATTTCAAGCAATCAAGTTTTCTACTTTTCCGTAATCGTTATTAAGAACTGATCAATCGCCGAGAAAATCTGTTGTTGCTGCTCTGCTCTACTGATCGTAGCCTGCTCATCACCAGTTTGAAAGCCATAATAACCAAATTGCGAATGATTGCCCCCCTTGATCTCGACCCAGCCGGTATCCTCCGGGAGTAAATCTTTAGACTGTTTGATCTGGTCAATAGTGGCATGGCCGTCTTCAGTTGCATAGATCGATAGCACATCTAAATTACTAGCCGATAAATCATCACTCTCCGCGGGATAGGAAGCCAGTAAAATCAGGCCGGAAATCCGGGCAGGATTATTTTTAGCATACCGGGCAGCCATCACCCCTCCTAAGGAGTGTCCTCCGATCACCCAGTTATCAATCTCCTGATAGGTTGCTAAGACTTGATCGGCTTTATTACTTCCCAAGATAGCCAGGTTGGCCGGCATCGGGACAAGGATCACCTGATATCCGGCTCCGGCTAAGTGATAAGCCAATGGAGTATATGCTTCAGCTTGTACCCGGGCACCGGGATAAAAAATAAAACCGGTAGCTATCTCGTGATCAGCCGGTTTAAAGACTATCCAACCCTGATCGGTAATCTTGACATCCCTGGTAGTCCGGTGCATCAACTCAACGGCATATTCCGTTGCCTGATAGGGATTTAACAACCAGACAGCCAATCCTGCGCTGATTATTAATATAATAACCAACAGCCCCAATAAAACTCTATTCTTTTTCTTAATTTTGATCACCTTTCCCCAACAGTAAATAATTTGAATTTAAATACTATTATTACCATTTAAAGGACTTAAACATTTCATTGGCTATACCGATATTAGTATCATATTGATCTGTTTTAGCTAAGAAATATAATTCAGCTATATTATATATATTGTAAAGTGATATTTCAACTAATTTAGCTTCAAAGGAGGATTCAATAGCAGGATCAGGAATAATTTGACTCTCTATTCTATAAGCAGGTTTCCCATCAATAATAGTTTTACCATGAGATATTACCTTAGACTCGGGATCTCTCTCTCTTTCCTCTACTTTAATAAGCATCTCGGCATAAAAATCTTCTTCAGGAAATTCTGGGCCTTTTTCAATAACAAAAGTCACACCAAAAAATACTTCCAGAATTTCTTCTGTTGTTTTTGCAACTTCCTTTGGAGTAAAAAATACATTAGAAAACGAAGCACATTCATCTTCATTAAATATATTCCATCCGGCAGGATACTTTAAAGAATAGTACTCAGTAGCATACTCTTTCCAAACAATTTGATCACCTTTTTTGTCTTGCTCACAACCAGTTAATAACATTCCTAATAATAACATCATTACACTAACTAAAAGAAAATATTTTTTCATTAAAACACCCCTTTTTTTCTTTCCCAATTTTTTTCTATCTATAAAATACTTTTCGATAGATTTCTAATATATCCTTTTAATTATATAAAATGGGTCTTAATGCCTATTTTTTCAAAAACAGAAATTAGTATTTAAAATACAATTACCATTATATCAATAAATATATCAAAGTTTGTTTGAGCCAATCAAATAATAGCACAAAAAAATAACACTGTTAACTAATGGTTAATTTTTTTAATCAAAGTTTACTGTTATTCCCTTGAGGAACTGGGTATTGTAAACTATAATGGTTTTAAGAAAGGGGTGTTCAAATGAACAAGATCAAGATCGGTAGCATTATTGCAACCAAGCGGAAACAAAAAGGACTGACCCAGGAAGAACTGGCCGAATATATAGGTGTTTCCAAGCCGG
>JAKSCG010000066.1 GCA_022360715.1 Halanaerobiales bacterium | reverse complement strand
CTCACCGAGGAGGAAATCCGCGCCATCTATGTCGTCCGCGCCAATCTCGAAGGCCTGGCCGGTCAACTGTTTGCGCAGAATGCCAGCAAGGAGGACGTCAAGGCTCTGTTGGATATCCAGAAGCGGCTGGAATCGGAATACCGCCACGGCGACGTGAATTCCCGGGAGAAGATCAAGGCTGAATTCTACGCTACGCTGATGGACGGCGCCAAAAATGACGTCCTGCGTGAAATCCTCAGGACCATCCACGCGCGGATCGCGATCTTTCGCCGTTACGCGTTCATCGACAGCGCCCGCATCGACCTGTCCATGCAGGAACTCAACAGCATCATCGACGCCGCGGCACGCGACCGCAACGCGAAGGCGGCATGGGCGGCGTGCGAAAAGCACATCGATCTTGCCGGCGATCTGGCGATCATCGAGTACGGCCGCCGGATCGGGGCGATCGACCGCGCCGACGCTTAATCTGAATCGCCCCTGATTTGACGCATTTCGGAGTGGGAGGGTCGTATTGTGTCTTTACAATATCGTAATACCGTATTACGATATGCTTGTAGCACTGGAAAACGGCAATGGGGTTGAGCGCCCTATCGAAGGTCGGACGGCTCGAATCGGCGGTCTGACCGGCATGCCAAAAACCGGAATCCGGTGATGATGGAGGAAACAGACCATGAGACTCGACGGAAAAGTGGCAATCGTGACCGGCGCTTCGCGCGGGATCGGTCTCGGAATTGTCGAACGGTTTGCAGAGGAAGGCGCCCGGGTTTATGCGGGCAGTTCCAGTAACCCGTCGGGCGTCTATCCTCAGGGTGTCGTCGGCGTCGAGTTGAACGTCACCGAACCTGGCCATTGGGATCGTGTCGTGTCGCAGGTTCTGGCCGACCATGGCCGGATCGATGTTCTGGTGAACAATGCCGGCATCATCTTCTATGAGATCGTCCACGAGCTGGATCTGGACGGCTGGAACCAGGTGGTGGGCGTCAACCAGACCGGGGTCTGGCTAGGAATGAAGGCCGTCATCCCGACGATGCAAAAGCAGAAATCCGGGTCGATCATCAACGTCGCCTCGATCTGGGGCAGCGCGGCGGTGGCCGGCGGCCATGTCTATCACGCCACCAAGGGCGCGGTCGTGATGATGTCCAAGAACGCCGCCATCACCTATGTCGGCGACGGCATCCGTGTGAACTCGCTGTCGCCAGGGTTCATCGACACGCCCCTGACCCAGAACCAGGATCCGCAGATCAACG
>JAKSCG010000243.1 GCA_022360715.1 Halanaerobiales bacterium | reverse complement strand
TGCGATTAGTGACGAATCAATGCCTCCCGACAGAAAGGCTCCGACCGGCACGTCCGCTTCGAGTCGGATCCGGACCGATTCGCTCAAGAGACGCGTGACCTCTTCCACCGCTTCGTCCGGGGTGCCCGGGAAGGGATCACGCCGCGCCTGCTCAACGACGTGTTGGAGCGACCAGTATCTCCGCTGCTTACACAAGACTACGTCGGATCGGCTGACGGCGATATCAATCGCCGTGCCTGGTGTGAGCTTTGCCACTCCTCGGTAAATCGTCCGAGGGGCGGGGATGTATCCCAGCTGGAGGAATAAAGCCACTGCGTCTACATCGACCTCTAACGCAAGCTCAGGTACTTCCCGCAGGGCCTTGAGCTCGCTCGCGAATACGCAACGGCCTCCTTTGACAAACCAGTAGAGCGGCTTCTCGCCTAAGGCGTCGCGAGCGAGGTGAAGGACACGCCTCTCAGAATCCCAAGCAGCCACCGCGAACATCCCGTTTATCTTCCTCAGCGCTCTGTCAAACCCCCAACAAGCGATCGATTCGACAAGCACTTCGGTATCAGAGCTACCTCTGAATCGGACCCCCCGGCCGGCAAGCTCCGTTCGCAACTGCGGATGGTTGTATACCTCACCGTTATAGACGATTCGGAATCTGCCTGACCGGTCCTGCATTGGTTGGGCGCCAGCCTTCGAGAGATCGACGACGGCGAGCCGGCGATGCCCGAGCGCGACGCCGGTGTCGGGATCGCACCACACACCACTGTCATCAGGACCCCGGTGCACGAGCACATCAGCCATTCGCCCGACGACGAGCCCGAGGTCGCGGGACCGGCGAGTCTCGACGTCGACAAGACCCGCTATTCCGCACATTCGCTGCCCACTCCTCCGTACACTGCAGCCGATCTTCGAACACTAGTCCGAATCTCGTGCTAGGTTATCGCAGCTGTGACTCGGTCCAGAACTTCAGTGAAGTCGCCAGTGCGCGTGCTTTGGGCCATCAAGGGTCTCGGTCTCGGTGGCGCCGAGGCCCTCTTAGTGGCTGGCGCAAGCCAGCACGACCAGGACAGGTTCCAGTTGACGGCCGCGTACGTGCTCCCTTGGAAGGACGACCTCGCTGGTGCTCTCGCCAATTCTGGCGTACGCGTCAAGTGCATTGGAAGAGGAAAACGACTCGGGCTAGGCTGGCTCTGGCGCCTCAGGAAACTGATGTACACAGTACAACTACTAATGATAAGGGGCGGTATTACCCTGATACTCTCATTTCCGAACGCATGGTTTCTTTCGCGGATTAGCCGTTCAAATTTCCATTGCTT
>JAKSCG010000162.1 GCA_022360715.1 Halanaerobiales bacterium | reverse complement strand
CCTGTCCTTAAAAGAGAGCTATCGGTATTTATATTTACCTATGCTGGCCGGCTTGGCTACCGCAATCTTATTATTTTTTATTTATTAGGGCCTTGACAAAACTGTTTCTATATAGTAAAATTTACGGTAGGACCATTGGTCCAAAAAATTATTTTATTTGTTAAAAGGCAATAATCGGGAATTAATAACCTATAAATAGTGTTCACTAATTTGAATATTTAATAAAGCAGGGTGTTGTGTTAAGATGAAAATACTGGATGAGGTTAAAAAACAGACATTATTTGATGATATTGTTTTACAGATTCAGCAATTAATTCAGAGTGGTAAATTAAAACCGGGTGATCAATTTCCGGCAGAGCGAGAGCTATCCAAACAACTTAATGTTAGTAGAAATACACTGCGCGAAGTATTAAAGGCCTTAAAGTTACTCGGTGTTATTGAAACCAGACAGGGGAATGGTACTTTTATTAACGAGAATTTAAATGCCAAACTAATCTCGACTCCGTTTGAGTTTATGGCGGTAACGGAGACTAATGATATTCTGGATTTGTTAGAAGCCCGGGAAGCTATTGAAACATCAGCGGCCGGTATTGCCGCCCAAAGAGCGACCGAACAAGATATAGCATTAATTCAGAAGAATATGCAATTAATGAAAAATAATATTGATAATGTTGAATTATGTTCCAAATATGATGTCGAATTTCATTTTAGTATCTGTAAAGCCTCTCAAAATACCTTTTTATTCGATTTATTAAAGGCGATTCAGACCCCTTTATTACGTGCAATGAAAAAAACTTATGGATTTGAAAATAGTTTAATGCGGGCCACGGTTTATCACGAGAGAATTACAGAGTCAATCATCAGGAAAGAACCTTCTAAGGCAATAGATAGTATGCGCGAGCACTTGCAGGAAATAAAAAAAGATATTCAACAAAATGCTACTCAGAAAAATGTTACTAGCTAAGGTAGTTTTTTAAAAGATGAGTTTTGGGTAACGATACGATTTTATTAAATAGAAATAAAATTTTTGCTTAATTAAAGGTAGGACCATTGGATGGTAGAACTATTAATTAGGTTAGATTTTTTGTTTAATATACTTAAACAAAATAAATTCATTAATTAAAGGAGGGATGACAAACAGGTAATTGACTAGTTGGAGTTTGGCGAACTATTTTTGCGG
This sequence comes from Halanaerobiales bacterium, assembly GCA_022360715.1. Taxonomy (GTDB): domain Bacteria; phylum Bacillota; class Halanaerobiia; order Halanaerobiales; family DTU029; genus JAKSCG01. The sequence goes on along the minus strand of JAKSCG010000162.1, from coordinate 13,017 downwards.
GAAAAAACATAACAAGGTTAAAAAGGGAGGATAATTAATGCTAAAGAGTTTACAGTTAAATTGGTTGGCCGGAGCATTAGTGATTTTAGTGTTGATCTGTTGGTCAGGTGTGGCTTCAGCTAGTGCAGAGTGGCCACAACGCTCGATATTAATGGTTATTCCGTTTAATCCAGGTGGAGCTACCGACCAGATCGGACGCACCTTAGAACCATTGATGGAAGAAAAACTTGGTGTTCCGATCGCTGCGCAAAATATGCCGGGTGGGGCAACTTCGATCGGGAATCAATATGTTTTTGATGCACCACATGATGGCTATACGATCCTGGTTGAACCAACGGATATTACCAGTATTGCCGTTATGGGGCAATCAAAATTGACCTGGCGGGACTGGAATATTCTGGGAGTAGCGGCGGCAGTTCCTGCTGTCTTCGTAATTCACCCCGATTCTTCGATTAAAAGCATTGCTGAGTTGGCTACTGTAATGAAAGAAAAACAGCTTAGTGTTGGGGTGGCGGCAAGTGGTTGTGCCTGGACCAGGGCTATTTCACTTTTTGCTAAAGAGAATGGCGTAAAACAACCGATGCTGGTACCGATGGGCGGAGGGCATCCAGCTGCTTTGGCTGCCTTGAAAAAGGAAGTAGACCTTGCAGTATGCGGAGTGCCTGAAGCGATCGACCTGATTAAAGGGAAAAAATTAACTGCCTTAGCTTATATGGGGGCAGAAGATATTCAAGAACCATTTATTCCGGCGATAACCAAAGCATTTCCTGGTTTTAACAAGTTTGTTCCTTTTGGCGGATGGGTTGGGATGGCAGTAGCCAAAGGAACCCCGGCTAATGTTGTTGCCAAATTACAGAATGCCTATAATTATGCGGTAAATAGCAATAAATTTAAAGAATTCTTGGCGGAAAATAATTTTCTGGAAGTAGGGCTGAGCGGAGAAGATGCTGAAGAATATGTAGCGGTTAGTACTTCGGTTAATGCCTGGTTATTATATGATTTAGGTGTTGCCCCAATTAGTCCGGAAGAGTTTGAGATCCCCCGTCCCTAGTTATCTAAAGTCTAAAGGGGTCCATTTCTATTGGACCCCTTACCGGTAATAGATGTTGGTCTGGTAAGGATAGGAGTGATTAATGTGTTATTGCTAGAAATAATTGTTGGTATTATCTTTCTTATTTTTTTTCTTTACCTACTAATACTGGGTATTGAAATGCCTGAATATGGGCAATTTTGGGTGAGTCCGGGTGCTTTTCCGGTCATTCTAAATATTCTTCTTCTTTTGCTTAGTTTATGGTGGGTGATTGCTCAAATAATAAATCTTCGGGAAAAGAAAGAGCTGAAGAATCAAGTTGTGAAACTTTCTGCTTTATTTTCCGCAAAAGAGGAATGGAAAAGACTGGTGTTTATCTCTGTTTTAACGCTAGCTTATATTTACTGGCTAACGCCACTGCTTGGGTTTTCGATTGCGACAGTAGTTTTTTTAACAATTAGTTTGAAATTATTTGGAAAGATTAATTGGCTCAAATGTACTGGGGTGGGAGTTTTAATTACAATTCTGATCTATTTAGCTTTTCGATATGTTTTGAACCTACCAATGCCAACCTGATCAGAAAAAGGGGTGATAAAAAAAGATGTTTGACTGGACGGCACTATTTTCAGCTACGGCTTTATTTTACATTGTTTTTGGGACCTTTCTCGGGATAATAGTCGGGGCACTCCCGGGGTTAACTGCTACGATGGCAGTAGCTTTACTGGTTTCTTTGACTTACGGCTTATCACCGGTTAATGCAATCGTCGTATTAGTTTCAGTCTATTTGGGCGGGATATATGGTGGTTCACGAGCTGCTATTTTACTAAATGTTCCGGGTACCCCTTCTTCGGCGGCAACGGCTTTAGACGGATTTCCTTTAACCCGGCGGGGGGAAGGGGCGAAAGCCGGTATTATCGTCACAACTTTCTCGGCCCTGGGCGGGATTTTGGGGTTAATCATTTTAATTTTGGCCAGTCCTTTTCTGGCTAATTTTGCCTTGAAGTTCGGTGTTTGGGAGTATTTTTGGATGGCAATATTCGGAATATTCATGTCAAGTAATCTTACTTCTTCCAGGATCTATAAAGGATTAATTGCCGGCTTTATGGGGATGCTGATTTCATGTGTTGGTCTTGATCCGATCCATGGATTTGGTCGTTATACTTTCGGTCAAACCAGTTTAATGGGGGGTATTTCTCTTGTGCCGGCAATGATCGGTTTATTTGGCCTAGCGGAAGCATTTGAAGCGATCCGTAATCCACTAAGTCATTCCCGGGAAGATTCCGAGCAGGAGCAAGTTCCCTTGTTCCAACTATTTGTTAGTAGCCTGAAAATGCTTTTTAAAAAACCAATACTTTTTTTGCGCTCAGGGATTGTTGGAACATTAATTGGGGCATTGCCCGGCGTAGGGCCTGATATTGCCTCCTGGGTAAGTTATGGTCTGGCCAAAAGGAGTAGTAAAGAGAAGGATAAGTTTGGCCAGGGTAGTTATGAAGGGGTGATCGCTTCTGAAACAGCTAATAATGCAGCAACTTCCGGCGTGTTTATCCCTTTACTGACATTAGGCATTCCCGGTTGTGCCGTTTCGGCAGTTATTTTAGGGGGTATTCAGCTTCATGGCTTTAGACCTGGCCCTACCTTCTTTTTCGAAAACCTTAGTTTTATCTATTTTATCGTGGGAGTGCTTTTTTTAACCAATATCATCATGCTAATTGAAGGGACTTTTTTAACAAAAATAATTTCAAAGGTATTAAAGGTTAATATAGGTATTATTATGCCGGTGGTGATAGTTTTGTCAGTAATCGGTGCTTATGCTGTAAATTTACGTAATTTTAATGTCGGGGTAATGTTGGTTTTTGGTTTTTTGGGCATAATTATGCGTCAGCTTAAAATTCCTGCGGCACCGATGGCCCTGGGAATTATCCTCGGACCAATGGCCGATCTCAGCTTTCGGCGAGGGCTGCTGGCCAAAAGCTATTCAGTTCTTCCCTTTTTTACCAGGCCGATATCATTGGTTTTAATCTTAACCATTTTTATGGTGACGATTGGTCCTAACTTGCTTAAGCTTTTTCGAAAAATAAGATTGAAAAGGAGCTGAAATTATGGGAAGTAAAAGGGTTTTTCCGGATAGTTTTAGTTTGGCAGGCAAAGTGGCGCTGGTTACCGGTTCTGGCCGGGGAATTGGTGCGGCGATTAGTGTTGGCCTGGCTGAGGCCGGAGCAGACCTGGTTCTGGTCAGCCGGACGGGCAGAGAACTTGAGCATATCCAGCAAGAGATTGAGGCGCTTGGCCAGCGAGCATTGCCGGTAACAGCAGATATTACCCGTGAAGATGATGTTATTAATTTATTTGAGCTAGTTAAAAGAGAATATAAACAGCTTGATATTTTAGTAAATAATGCGGGAACAAGTACCCAGGCTAAAGCAGAGGAGATGGATTTAAAGGAATGGGATCAAATAATTGAATTGAATAATCGTGCCCTTTTTCATGTGACACAGCTGGCCGGACGAATAATGATCGCTCAACAGTCCGGTAAGATTATCAATATGGCATCCCATTTGGGAGTTGTTGGGTTACCCCGGCGGACTGCCTATTGTATGAGTAAAGCAGCAGTAATTCACTACACCAGAACATTGGCAGCAGAATGGGCCGGATATGGTATCAATGTTAACTGTATTGCACCCGGCTATACGATGACAAAACTGGCCAGACAGGTTTTAGACAATCAGGGATTTCGGGCTGAGGTATTAAGTAAAATCCCGCTGGGATTTATCGCTTCGCCGGAAGACCAGGTTGGGGCGGTTATTTTTCTGGCTGCCGAGGCTTCTAGATATATGACAGGCCAGACCTTAGTTATTGACGGAGGATGGAGTTGTTTATGAGCAGTACTAATTTAATTAAGGCTTTTGTATTAGTTAAACCAGGACATTTTGAATGGCAAGAGCGACCGATGCCTCGTCCGGAACCAGGCCAGGCCCTCATCCGCACCAAAAAAGTCGGCATCTGCGGTTCGGATATCCACGCCTATCGTGGCCGACAACCTTCATTGGTTACTCCTTGTATACTGGGGCATGAAATTTTAGGTGAAGTTGTGGAAATAAATTATCTTAGTCCGCAAAATAGTCCGGTCTCCATCGAACCAGGGGATCGGGTGGTTGTTGATCCGAAAATAGCTTGTCAAAACTGCTATGCGTGTTCGATTAATAGAGAAAATATATGTGAAAATCTTAAAACCCTTAGTGTGCATGTAGACGGAGGATTGACCGAATACTTTCTGGCCGGGCTGGAGCAGCTTTACCGAGTTCCAGAGCAAGTTTCTGATCAAGAAGCAGTATTGGCTGAACCATTAAGTATTGGGGCTCAAGCGATTGAACGGGGTCGTGTCGGGCGGAATGAGCAGGTAGTTATCTTAGGAGCCGGACCGATCGGGCTTACTACTCTGGTTTTAGCGAAAGAAAAAGGAGCGAGGGTAGCGATGCTTGACCTTTGGCCAAACAGGTTGGCGGCGGCTAAGAATATCGGGGCTGACTTGGTGATTAATGTTAATGCCAGGGAGGAAGAAGAGGTCCTTAAACAAATTAAGGAATTTTGTTCAGGCCATGGACCAGAAGTACTGATTGATGCTGCCGCCGTGCAAAAAACGGCAAAGCTGGCAATTAAAGCTCTGGCCCGAACAGGTAGATTGGTAGTCCTGGGTATGGCAAAACCTGATGTCTGGCTCCCTTATTTGCCTATTCTAAAGAAAGAGCTGGATATAATTGGGAGTAGGATGGCGACAAATCATCAATTTTCCGTAGTTTTGGATTTTTTTCAGCGGAGTAAATGGAGTAAGATTTTAAGTGAACAGCTGGTAACTGCTCAATATCCATTTAGGGATGTACAATCAGCTATTGAATTCTCGGAAAAACACCCGGAAAAAGCGATTAAAGTAATAATAGATTTTGAGTCGGAGGATTAGGATGGAAACAGTAAAAATTACCTTTCCTTATCAAGGATACGAACCTGTTTATATTCATCACCAAAGGCTGCTGGCAGTGCTTCAACCTAATCAAAATAATTTTTTTACCAATAATGATCTTGAGATGATTCGAGCAGGGATGACTACCCCGATTGGGGCTTTACCTTTAAAAGAGATGGTTAGTAAGAAGGCTCAAATTCTGATCTTAGTTGATGATAATACCAGAATTACCCCGACAAAGCTTATCTTGCCAGTGGTGCTCGAAGAACTTGCCGCGGCTGGGATAGCGGCCGGACAGATCAAACTATTGGTGGCCAGCGGAACCCATCGTCCTTTGAGCCGGGAGGAAAAAAGAATCAAATATGGTGAGGAAATCGTAGAACGGTATCAGGTATTGGACCATTGTTGGCGTGAACAAAAAAAATTAACTAAATTATCTACGACTAGCCAGGGTACGGAAATATGGATCAACAAAGAAATACGAGCGGCTGATTTTGTAATTGGGATTGGACAGATCGTACCACACCGGGTAGCTGGTTTTAGCGGAGGCGGAAAGATAGTGCAGCCAGGTATTTGTGGCCCAATAACTACCGGACAGACCCACTGGCTTAGTGCCCTTTTTGATGGAGCCGACATTATCGGTCAGAGGGATAATCCTGTCCGGCGAGAAATCGATCAAGTCTGTCTTGAGGCCGGGCTTAATTATATTATTAATACTATTCCTGATGGTTCAGGCCATATATACCGTTGTGTATGTGGTGACCCGATTAAAGCCCATCAGGTCGGATGTAAATTATCGCTGGATATTTTTGCGGTGCCACTATCAGAACAAGGGGATATTGTGATCGCCGATTCTTATCCTGCTGATCTGGAATTATGGCAGGCGGCTAAAGGTATTTTTTCGGCTGATCTGGCCTTGAAAGACGGGGGGATTTTGGTACTAGTATCCCCCTGTACAGAAGGGGTAGCTGTAGAGCACCCGCTGATTATTGAAAAGGGGTATAGGGGCTTTTCCCAGGTTAAAGAGATGGTGGAAAACGGGGAAATAAACGATCTAACAGTCGCAGCACATCTGGCTCATGTTGGACGCGTATGCCGGGACAAAGGCAAATGTATTATGGTTAGTTCGGGAATTGATGCCGCAATTGCTAAAAAACTAGGGTTTAATTATGCTAAAACTCCACAGGAAGGGCTTAACATGGCCTTTAAATTAAAAGGGACGGAGGCAAAAGTGGTTGTTTTACAAAATGGTGGGGAAATAATGCCGTTATTGGCTTAATTTTTGATGGGGAGTGATGTAAGATGGCCAGGTGGAAAGTATATGTAACTGATTATGATTATGATAATTTAGACCTGGAAAAAAGTATTTTAGAACCGATCGGGGCCGAAGTAATCGGGTTACAGTGCAAAACCGGTGAAGGCTTAGCTGAACTGGCTAAAGATGCCGATATTATTATGGCCAGATATGCCAAAATTACACGAGAAACATTAGAGCAGCTGGAAAGATGTAAAGCGATCTGTCGATATGGGATCGGCGTTGATACAGTCGATGTTAAAGCTGTTTATGATAATGGGATGATCTTGACTAATATTCCTGATTTTTGTATCGAAGAAGTAGCTGAACATAGTATTGCAATGGGGTTAACTTTATTGAGAAGATTACCGATGTATGATCAAGCTACCAAAGCCGGGAGTTGGCGATGGCAAGATGCCGGAGGACCGATTCAAAGATTTAGAGATATGACCTGGGGAATTATTGGATTTGGTAAAATAGGTCAAAATATTGCCCTGAAGATTAAAGGGCTCGGCTTTAAGGTTGTCTGCAATGATCCATTTATTTCCCAAAACTATATTAATTCATTTGGTGTGGAAAAAGTAGCTTTTTCTGATCTAATTAGGAGTGCCGATCTGGTAAATGTGATGTGTCCATATAACAAAAGTACCCATCATATTATTGATCAAGCGGCATTAAAGGAGATGAAGCCTACTAGCGTTGTAATTAATTGCTCCAGGGGAAAGCTTGTCGATAATCAAGCCCTTTATCAAGCCTTAAAAGAAGGATGGATTGCAGCGGCCGGCCTTGATGATACTGAAGATGAACCGGCTAAAAATATTAATTGGCAGCCACGGGATAATCCCTTATTTTCTCTGGATAATTGCCTTATTTCACCACACGCCGCCTATTATTCTGAAGCATCATTAGAAGATAATCGACGTCTTGCTGCTGAAAATGCTAAAGCAGTATTACTTGGTACCAGACCGATCAATATTGTCAGGCCGTTAATAGGAGGTGGTGCTCAGGATTGTTAGCTTAATGGGTTAAGATATTAAATGTTAAAAAAATATTTTATGGAGGTAGTTGAATAATGAAAGCAAAGGAATATATTGGGATCATACCGCCGATATTATCATCATTTACCAGAGAAGGAAAGATTTACGAAAAAGGAATCAGAGAAATTATAAAGGCTTCATTACCCTATATTGAAGGATTATATCCAATCGGCACATATGGTTGTGGTCCTTTAATGAATGCCGATGAGCGGAAAAAGACTTTAGAAATTATTCTTGATGAGGTTAATGGTCGAGTTCCGGTGGTCGCCCATGTCGGTTGTGCCGGAACACATCCTACGGTTGAATTGGCTGAACATGCTAAAGCAGCAGGAGCAGCAGGCGTTGGGGCAATTGCCCCCTTTTATGCACCCGGTTTAACAGAAGACGCCCTTTTTGCCCACTTTGCCGCATTGCTTGATGCGGTCAATGAAGAGGATTTCCCGGTTTATGTGTATAATAATCACCATTATTCACAAAACCCGATTACGCCAAAGTTATTAAAAAGACTGGCTGATTATGGATTAAGGGGTTGTAAAGACAGTTCTTTCGACCTGGTTAATTTCTATTTTTTCCAGGACGCCGTAGCCGAATATCCTGACTTTAATGTTATCATCGGAACAGAAGCAATCTTTATGGGAGCCTTTGATGCCGGTGCTATTGGGATGGTTTGCGGTATGGGTAATATTTTTCCTGAACTATTAGAAAAGATGTATGAGCAGTATCTAAATGGAGAGCGGGAAGCGGCAATGGCCAGTCAGCGCTTGGTTTTAAAAATTCGGGAATTAACTAAAGCCGGGCCGACAGTGCCGATAATGCACGAAATATTAAAGATGCGGGGTATCGATGCCGGTTATCCCCGTAAACCCCATCTTGAGATTGATGATAAATTACGGGATAAAGTAAAGACTGAACTGAAGGCTTTAAAGCTCATTTAAGGGCTGTTTTTTTGAAAAAGACCGGATTTCTGGAGAAGAGCTAAACGGTTTCTTTTCCAGAAATCTACCTCATATTTTATACTGTCCTTTACGGGAATCAAGTAATTATATTTTTCTTTTTAAATAAGAAAAGGGGAGAATGATGGATGAATAAAATCAATAATACGGTTGAAGTTGCCTGTTTTGGTGAACCGCTAATTGGTTTTTATGGTGAAGAAAAATTAGGGCCAGCAGTTTGGCCATTTAAAATGGTTATTGGTGGAGATACATCTAATGTTGCCCTGGCTATTGCCAAATTAGGGCATCAAGTAGCATATTTAACCAGACTGGGCGATGATTTTTTGGGTAAGTATATCTGGCAAGCCTGGCAAGAAGCCGGTGTGAAAACTGACAATGTAATTATCGATCAAGCGAATTCTACCGGGGTTTATTTTGCTCTTTTTAATAGTAATAAAGAGCACCAATTTGCCTATAAAAGAAAAGACTCGGCGGCGGCTAATTATAGTATTGAGGATGCCAGGAATGTATCCCTAAAGGGGATGAAATTGTTTTATTTAAGTGGTATATCTCAGGCGATTAGCCAAAAAGCACTGGAGGCATCTTTTTTTCTATTGAAGCAATGTCAAAAAGCCGGAATAAAGATCGGTTATGATCTAAATTACCGCAGTCCACTATGGAGTAAAGATTTTTTCAATAGTGTGGCCTGGCAAACAATTAGAAAATATGCAAATTTGGTGACACTAAATATTGAAGAAGCAAAAATCCTTGGTTTAGCGGGTCAGCCTGAACAAATTGTTGAAGATATTTTAAAATGCGGACCGGAAATTGTCGCATTGAAACTCGGTGCGAAGGGTTCGTTCATGGGAACTGCTGATTCTATTACCTATTGCGAACCATGTCAAACGGAAGTAATAGATACAGTAGGAGCAGGTGATGCCTTCACTGCGGCAACTATTGTCGGAATACTTGAGGAGCTGGAGCCTAAAGATCTGCAAAGATTTGCTAATGCTGTTGCAGCCAAAGTATGTGCTTCGATCGGCTCGACCAGTGGTCAGCCCAAACGGGAAGAGATTAATAGATTGATGGAGGTATAAAAGATGGATGTAGTTTCGGTTGGAGAAACGATGGTTACATTTGTTCCGGATAAAGTAGGACGGCTGAGGGCTGCTGAAAGGTTTCATAAATTTGCCGGGGGGGCTGAAACCAATACATTAATCGGATTGCAAAGATTAGGCTATCTTACCAGGTGGATCAGTTTATTGGGTAATGACGAATTCGGAAAATTTGTACTATCGAGAACCAGAGGCGAAGGGATCGATGTATCCTCCGTCAGTTTAATACCACAAGTTAAAACCGGTTTGTTATTTCTAGAGAGGAATATGATCGAAGACTGTAGATCAGTTTATTATCGTAATGATTCAGCCTATCAAAGACTTAGTCCGGAGTATATTGATGAATCCATGCTCAAGGATACCAAAATACTTTATCTAACCGGGATTACTCCGGTCTTAAATTCTTCCTGTCTGGCTGCCACAGTTAAAGTAATGGAACTGGCCCGGGAAAAGGGGATTAAAGTTGTGTTTGATCCTAATGTGCGACTTAAGCTGGTTGATATACCACGGGCAAGATCTCTTTTAATTCCCTTGCTGAAAAAAAGCAATATAGTTATGCCTAATCTTGGCGAACTACAGTTGTTGTTTCCGGAAAAATCGCTCAGTGAAATTGCTGAGCAGTTATTGAATAGTGATGTAGAAATACTGGTAGTTAAAAAGGGTAAAAGAGGGGCTATTGCCTATACGAAAGATTTGAGCCGTGAGGCGAAAGCGTACCAACTGCCTAAGCTGGCAAGTTCAATCGGAGCCGGGGATGCTTTTAATGCTGGTTTTATTGCCGGTCTTTTGGATCAACAGGGTCTGGAAAGTTGTCTGACCATGGGGACAGCGATGGGGGCTTTGGCCTGCATGGGGTTTGCTTCTTATGAGATGCTCCCGTCCAGGAGTGAGCTCAATAATTTTCTGGCCGGAAGAGCAGAAATAATTAGATAATCTATTTTTTATATTTAAGCTTAAATTTAAAAAAATATATTGCTTAGGCAGGATATTTGGGTTTTATCAAGAATATAATAAATCACTATACTAAACATTATTTTAAATAATGAAACAATATCTAAGTAAAACTATTCAGTTTTGTTTATGGTGATGATGACGGAAAGTGATCGAGGGAGGTGGGCAATTCAATAATTCTGGATATTAGAGCAGTGTTGAGAAGGAAAAGGGCGTTTACGTAAACTACACAGGAGGAAGAGAAATGAAAAAAAGTTTAACCTTTATGTTGATTGCAGCTTTATTGATCGGTATATTTACTGTTGGTGTACAGGCTAAATACCCTGAAAAGGCACTTACAATTATTTGTCCCTGGTCGCCGGGGGGAGGAACTGACAGATTGGCCCGTTTTATTGCTCAGCAGCTGGAAGAAGAGTTGGGCCAACCTGTTACTGTTACTAATAAAACAGGTGGTGGTGGTGCAGTGGGTCACGGCGCAGGTGCCTACTCAGCACCGAATGGATACACCGTAACTTTAGTAACCCTGGAAATTGCTACAATGCATTGGATGGGTTTAACCCCGCTCAATTACGATAATTTTGATTATGTTATTCAATTAAATCAAGACCCGGCCGGACTGATGGTTAAGGGTGATGCCGAATGGGATTCTGCCAATGATTTGATTGAGGCAATTAAAAATAGCCCGGCCGGAGAGTTTAATTTTTCAGGCTCAGGTGCTGGAACTATCTGGGATCTATCCCGGGTTGGGATGTTAAACTCAATTGGCATTTCCCCACAAAAAGTGAAATGGATCCCGACTGGTGGAGCGGCGCCATCAATAACTGAACTGCTTGGTGGTCATGTCGATGTTATTACCTGTAGCCTTGCTGAAGCTTCCTCGCAAATTGAAGCAGGTAATATTAAAGCACTAGCTATTATGGCTGACGAAAGAAGTGGCTCCTATCCGGATGTTCCCACCCTGAAAGAACAGGGCATTAACTGGTCATCAGGTACCTGGAGGGGGTTGGCAGTACCTAAAGGGACCCCACCTTATATCATCGAAATACTTTATCAGGCTGCAAAAAAAATTGCTGAATCTGATCAATATCAAGAGTTTATGAATAACACCGGTTTTGGCATTCAAATTAGGGATTCTAAAGAATTTTATGATTTTGTTAAAGCCCAGGATAGCATCTGGAAAGAAGTTTTAACGATTGGCGGATATACAAATTAAATGATTGAATAATAACCCTGCCCTTTTAATATAAGGGCAGGGTTGTTTAAAGGAGGAAAATTGATGGAAGGTAATAATAAATCCGGTCAAGGGAATTTAATACTCGGGATAGTTTTAGTCACAATATCTTTATTTGTGTTAGTTTATGCCAATATAAATTTCCCGGATTTTAGAGTAGGTGGCCAAAAGCTGCCCGGTCCCAAGTTTTTCCCCTCACTTCTTAGCGTTTTTTTAATTATATCTGGTATTTATGAAATTATATTAGCTTTACTCAAGAAACCTTTATTTAAAAACAGAAAAATTCCGATAACGGAATTAATAAAGGACTGGAGGTTTCAAAACTTTTTTATTTTAGTCTTGTCGATTATCCTATATGTTCCTTGTATAAAATTACTGGGCTTTTTCATAGGTACTACTTTAATTGCGGTCGTCCTGTTATACCGATTAGAAGTAAGCCCAGGCAAATCATTTTTCGTGGCGATTAGCTTATCGCTGATAATTATGTTGCTTTTTGAAAAATTATTTAAGATTCAATTACCAGATGGGTTTTTCAATATTACTTTCTGAATTAGTGAGGTGAAGTTATGTCATTGCTTAGTGTTTTACAACCGGATGTTTTAATCCCTTGGTTATTGGCCATGGTTTTTGGAATTTTTGTTGGTGGTATCCCCGGGCTAACAGCCACCATGGCAGTTGCCTTAATAGTGCCGATTAGTTATTATATGTCACCTATTGCCGGTCTGGCCATGATTCTCGGTGTGGCCTTTTCGGCCATCTTTGCCGGCGATATACCGGCAACTTATCTCAGAATACCGGGAACTCCTGCTTCAGGGGCGGCCATTCTTGATGGTTTTCCCTTAACCCAAAAAGGGAAAGGGTCACTGGCTCTGACATTAGACCTGATCTGTTCGGCGCTCGGGGGTCTTATTGGTGTATCATTTCTGATTTTGGTAGCTCCTCCTCTGGCCCGGTTTGCCCTGCAATTTACCCATTTTGAGTACTTCTGGTTGGGAATTTTTGGCTTAAGCACCAGTGCCATTCTATGCAAAGGCAACACCTTGCGGGGATTGATCTCTGCTGCACTGGGAATGCTTATTGCCACAATTGGTATTGATGTTACTACCGGTTACCCCCGCTTTACTTTTGGTAATATTGAACTAATGGGCGGCATCGGTTTTATACCGGCCATGATTGGTCTATTTGGCTTATCGGAAGTGTTAAGACATGTGAAAAACAAAAAAGGATTACAGCTGCCCAGTTTAAAAGAAAAGATTAAGGTGTCGTTCAAAGAAGCCTTGCGTGAAATCTGGCCTAGAAAGTGGACACTTATAAAATCGGCGATAATTGGAACTTTTATTGGGGCCCTACCGGGGGCTGGGGCAGATATGGGAGCCTGGATTTCTTACGGTATTGAAAAGAGAACCTCAAAAGAACCGGATAAGTTTGGTCAGGGGTGTCTAGCCGGTGTAGTTGCTCCCACCAGTGCAAAT
>JAKSCG010000192.1 GCA_022360715.1 Halanaerobiales bacterium | reverse complement strand
GGAAACCATTCTGTTTGATGCGTATGATGAGGAAGAGGGGGCGTATACTATTGAAATACATAATGATATTTTAATCGGAGCAATGTATAATTTAAAACCTAATGCTAAATTTGATAATACATACTTTGCGTTATTATTAAGTGTGGGAGTTCTTGCGGATGGAGGAACTATTATTTGTGAAACTAAAGAATACATAGAGAACTTTAACCCAGAACAAATAATCGAATATCAGATTGAACAGCAATTAAAAATGCAATTAGGTATTGATATTGATGCTGATATTGATTTGGCAACCATTACAGATGATCAGGAACTGTATAGACAAACTGAGGTTATAGTTCAAGATATTATTAAGGAACGATATGGAGTCAATATAGATGAACTAGTTACTCAAAAAGAATATCAGGAATTTGCAACCGATGCGGTAATAAAAGAATTAGAAATGTATTATGGTATTGAAAATCTTGGTGAAGCGACAACGGCAGAAGCTCTGAAGCAAATATTTATTGAAGAGATAAAAAGAAATCTTAGTATAAAAAGAATTACAAAAGAATATTGGCAAAAAACAAAAGAGGCGGTTAAAGAATTTTTTTCAACAAGTTATAGCTTTGAAAAAGGAATGTACGATTTAAAAGAATTTGGAAATAAAGTAAAGATTTATGCAGATTTCTCCAATAAGGTTCTAAATGCTAATATTGATTTATCTCAAATATCAATTATTCCTGTTTTTAATGGAGATTTTGAAGGGAATTATAGTTATACTCCAATGCATAATAGTTTTTTGGAATATGATTTAAGTGGCATGGAGAATATTCAAGATGTCATGAATTTAACTGTTGAATCTTATTTGAATGCATATGGTAATAAGTTGTTAAGTAAAGACGTTGAAATTGAGCGCAATGGATTGATTTTGGATATAGATGCAGACATTGATGTTGGAGGTGATGGATTTGGTGAGGCAGGATATGCGTTAAAAGATAATAATGGAAAAGATATAATAAAATTTTATGGAAATACAGGAGCTGATTTAAGTGCGACTATCAACATGAGTTTACATATCAATGGAGAAGAATTAAAAATACAATTTCCGTGTGAAGAAAAAGGAATTCATTTTGATAATAATCAAGATATTAACTCTATAAAGGCAAACTGGAAGGAGATAAACAATAAGTTGAGTAGCTTTGGTAAACTAGATGAAAATAATGCTGTTAAACTTGGTCTGATACTTCACAATGTTGCAGATTTTTATGCTCACTCAAATTATATTGAAAAAT
>JAKSCG010000226.1 GCA_022360715.1 Halanaerobiales bacterium | reverse complement strand
CCAATTTAAACAATAATGCAACACAGGCTAATGCCAGCCAGCAACCCCTGTATACCGCCAACTACTTTAACTATAATCCTGTCCTTCGTTTTGATGGGAGTAATGATATACTGGTTGCCGGGGATATTGACCTGCTGGCCTCTAACGGGGTGGAAGTATATACAGTATTTATGTTGGATCCTACCGATGGTTCCAGCTATCAAACCATCCTGAATAAAACTAAAACTGGTAATGGTTCAGTAGCTAATTCTTCCTATTTTCTTGGTTTTGATAATCCTGATAATGATTTGCGAATGAAAGTTGGGAATGCTACACTCCAGGATAATGCGAATCTTTTTATAAAAGACGAAGCCACCATGGCCACTTTTAACCGGAATACATCGGATCAGTATACCATCTACCAGGATGGTTTGAATATCGCTGAGAGATCATCGGTGGGTACACTCACCAACAGTAATTATGATATGGTGATAGCAGGAAGGTTGAACAGCACAAATCCACATTTTGAGCTTGACGGTTGGATTGCCGAGATTATTATGTACGATGCCGAACGAACGGCCACCGACCGACAGAAAATCCATTCGTACCTGGCCTTAAAATATGGTATTACCATTGACCAAACTACAGCTACAGGCTATCTGGCCAGCGATGGCACTACCATTTGGACAGCCGATAACACCTATAAACATGATATTGCCGGTATAGCGAACGATGCCATTTCCGGCTTTAATCAAAGCATATCATCCTCAAAAAACACAGATTCTGCTGATGCGGCAGATATAACCATGGCTATGGATAATAACTTTACGCTGGCGAATGATGACCTTTCCAGGACATCATTAAGTAACAGGCAATTTCTTCTATGGGGGCATAATAATTTAAGCGTTACATCTTTTGTTCCCAAGGGAAGCAACTTTGGTGTAAACCGAACCTGGAAAGCTGAGAACACTAATGGCGTAGGAAATGTGTTTATGCAGATTAACCTGAGCACTTTCCCTTCTTTGCCTGCCGGGGTAAGCAATTACTCCGTCTTGGTTGATGATGATGGTGATTTTAATAACGGCGGTACCCTGGCTTATACCCTTCAAAACAGCTCGGGAAGCCTGTACACGGCAAATCCGGTATTTCCGGCAGGAACCAGCTATTTCACCATTGGTTATTATATTGCCGATGATGATAATGATGGTGTTCCTAATACCTCGGACCTGGACGATGATAATGATGGTATTTTAGATATGGATGAGGGGGTAGGCATAGATACCGATAATGATGGTACGGAAAACAGCCTGGATTTAGATTCTGACGGCGATGGCTGTTTTGATGTTGATGAAGCGTACGGCGCAGGAACCGACGGCGATGGCGATGGCGTATATGGCACAGGCACCCCTGCGGTAGATGTTGATGGTAAGGTTATTGGCGCAACTTATGCAACACCTATTGATGGTGATTTAAATGCAACATACGACTTTCTTCAGGATACACAATTTACAATTCAGCCAGTAAATGATGAGTGTGCCGCTATTGGGGCAACTGTAACATTAACGGCAACATCTGTTGGTGGCAGCGGATCATTTACATACCAGTGGGAAGTTTCGGATGATAATGGGGTAAGCGACCCATGGACAAACATTGCTGGAGAAACCAATGCCGGTTATTCACCATCAACTGCTTCTGCCGGGCTAAACTATTACCGGGTGCAGGTAGCTGACGATGCAAAGCAGGCTTGTCCCGAATATTCAAATGGTGCCGGCGTACGGGTGCATCAGTCATCTACGGCAGATATGCAATACTATAGCGTTAGTTCATCGGGTATTCCCCGCTTGCCTGTGCTGTTAACTACAGATATTGCAGTACCTGCCAAAGGAATGTTTATATTTAGTTTGTGCCACAATAAACCCATGTTGTACGATGGCAGTTCCTGGTTTGGTTTAAATCAGAACATCAGCACCAGCGAAACTACAGATGTTTTTTTTGGTGTTGAAAACGGTATATCTTAT
>JAKSCG010000189.1 GCA_022360715.1 Halanaerobiales bacterium | reverse complement strand
GAGAGAATATATAGTTTTAAGTGGACTGTTCCTGAAGTCAAGACCACGGGATATTTGCGCGTCCTTTAGGTACCTGAAGTGCTCGTATAACAAGGGAAGGAAATGAATAGACAGTGTCATCATGGTTGCAAGATCAAATGATGATATCCCTGTTTTTTTTAGTGGCAGGGGGCGAAGCATGCGCTCAATACCTACTGTAATTAATGAAGGTGCGGTTGTTGCTGTGAGAAGTGAGGCGAACATAAGCAGGTAAAGAAATCTGGCTGTCAACAGTATTCCTGTATTTAATCCTTCCAGCGTAGCATTGAAGCCAAATAATGAGAACATTGTTTTTCCTTCAGTCAGGAATAGCTGCATAAGGAAAATAATTGCCAGGAACAATAACATGGGCTTTACAGAAGCCAGGGTTGATTTATAGGAGACGTTGGAAATAAGTAGCAAAATCAAAAAAACTCCTCCTATCAATGCCATTTCTGCAAAAGAGGATGCCATGAATATGATTATGCTGGCTATCATGACAGCGACTATTTTTGTCCTGGGGTCCAGTTTGTGGATAGGGGATGTGCCGGGGATGTAAGCCAGAAAAAGATTACTCATGAATCTTGCCTCATTCGTTCCTTTTGAACGCGTATTATTTCATCAAATGCATCCTCTACAGTGAAAATATCATCTCTTACATCAATGCCCTTCAGTCTCAGTTCTCTCATTAAGGCTGCAATCTGAGGAAGGGTGGATGGAAGGGAATTTACATATTCTTCTGGTCTCCCATCAAATGTTATCTTTCCATTTTCCATCAAAAAAACCCTGTCTGCAAAGGATAAAAGCTCAGATATCCTGTGGGATACGATTATAATTGAGATACCTTCCTGATGAAGTTTTTTCAGTTTAAGGATCAGGGATTTCTGATTCTCAGGATCGAGTCCCGAAAGAGGTTCATCCAGTACAAGGTAGTCAGGTTTCATTGCCAGCACTCCGGCAATGGCTGCTAATCTCATTTCTCCGCCGCTCAAGTTGAAGGGTGAAGTCTTGTGTAACTCTTCCCTGACTCCAGCCATATCCAGGGCTTTGATGACTCGCTCTTCCAGCTCTTCACCCTTTATTCCTATATTAG
>JAKSCG010000041.1 GCA_022360715.1 Halanaerobiales bacterium | reverse complement strand
TAGGTATTATGACCGGCACTGTTTCACAGGGCGAAGAAGAGTTTATGGCCGCTAAGGATATGATTGCAAAATATGGTGGTGATGTTATTATTCACCGCACATATCCCGATAAATTTATGGATGAACAAGAAACAACAATTACTCAAATCGTAAGTATAGCTGCTGATCCGGCGGTAAAAGCAATTGTAATTTGCCAGGCCGTTCCCGGCACTTCTGCTGCTATTGAGCGGGTTAAGGAATTTAGACCGGACATGTTTTTTGTAGCCGGCATTCCTCATGAAGACCCGATAATGATCTCTGAAAAAGCCGACATTGTACTGGAAACTGATAACTTAAAACGTGGAGAAACGATTATTAAGTTAGCCCAAAAAATGGGTGCTGAAAAATTCCTGCATTATTCGTTCCCCCGTCATATGTCTTATGAATTATTATCACGGCGGCGCGATATCTTTAAGGAAACCAGTGAAAAACTGGGGATGGAGTTTATCGAAGCAACTGCTCCCGACCCGACCGGTGATGCCGGTGTTCCTGGTGCCCAGCAGTTTATCTTAGAAGATGTACCACGTCAGGTAGCAAAACATGGTGAAAATACTGCTTTCTTCTCGACTAATTGTTCGATGCAGGAACCATTGATTAGAAAAGTCCTGGATGAAGGGGCGATCTATGCTGAACAATGCTGCCCCAGTCCGTATCATGCTATTCCGGGTGCGCTGGGTATTGAGATCCCCGCTGATAAAGCCGGTAATGTTGAATACCTGCTGGATGAAGTCAAGGCTAAAGTAGCTGCTAAGGGTGGAACAGGAAGAATAGCTACCTGGAAGATTCCGGCTAATATGGCTATTCTGCGGGCAGGAACTGAGTATGCCGTTCTGGTTGCTGAAGGGAAAGTAGACGGCTATGACTTTGACACAATGTATCAGGTTTTATCAGAAGTAGCCGGTAATATTGAACTTAGCACCTATGAAGATGCTGATAACTTCCTGATGTTTGTTGCCGAATCAATTGTTTTTTAGGATTAACTAAGCCAATGCTAGTAGAATAATCAAGAAGCCCCCGCCATTTAAAAGGCGGGGTAATTCTATCAGATGAAATAATAATTAAGTTATAAAGAGAGGGTGATATAACCTTGTCTGTTGATCTAATCTTGGAAATGAAAGGTATTGAAAAGGATTACTATGGAAACAAAGTTTTAAAGGGAATCGATCTTAAACTTGGCCCGGGAGAAGTCCATGCGATGATCGGTGAAAACGGGGCCGGCAAATCGACTTTAATGAACATTTTATTCGGAATGCCGGTAATCCGCAAAACCGGAGGATTTAAGGGACAAATCCTGATTGATGGGAACGAAGTAACAATTAATTCACCGGAAGAGGCGATGGCGCTGGGAATTGGCATGGTCCATCAGGAATTTATGCTTATACCGGGGTTTACGCTCACAGAAAATATCAAACTTAACCGGGAGATAACTAATCCTAACCTGATCAGCAAAGTGTTGGGTCAAAAACTGGAAGGATTAAATTTTAACAAGATGAATCAGGATGCCCGTGATGCCCTTGATAGTCTTGGACTGGCTGTTGATGAAACAAAACTTATCTCCGGCTTGCCGGTTAGCTATATGCAGTTTGTAGAGATTGCCCGGGAAATAGATAAAAAAAACATTAAAGTAATGGTCTTTGATGAACCGACTGCCGCTCTGACTGAAGAGGATGCCGAAACCCTCCTTGTGGTAATGAAAAAGATTACTGATAGTGGTATCTCGATTTTATTCATTTCCCACCGTCTTGATGAAGTGCTTAAAGTTGCCGATAGAATAACGGTTATCCGTGACGGTGAAATAGTCGGGCAACCTAACCGTCAGAATACTTCTGTACATGAACTGGCCCGGTTGATGGTCGGCCGTAAGGTAGAAAGGGTCAAAAAAGAGGTCGATCAAGAGGAATTCCTTACCAGATCAGAAATTATGCGCATTAAAAATCTTCGGGTGGAAATGCCCGGTGAGGCAGTAAAAGGATTGGATTTAACGATTAAACAAGGTGAAATTCTTGGTATTGGTGGTTTAGCCGGTCAGGGTAAGATTGGAATAGCAAATGGCATTATGGGACTTTACGAATCAACAGGAGAGATATATTTTCAGGGCCAGAAAATAGGCTTGAATAGCCCGACTGAAGCCTTAAAGCAGGGACTAGCCTTTGTCTCAGAGGATCGACGCGGAGTCGGCCTTCTGCTCGATGAATCAATTGAAAGGAATATCGGCTTAACTGCGATGCAGATTCAGGGTAAATTTTTAAAACAAATTGCCAGGTTTAAATTTATTAATTTAGAAGACCATGATATCCTGAGAAAACATGCCCTTAAAATGATTGAAAATCTGGATATCCGCTGCACCGGTCCGGATCAACTTACGCAAAGGCTTAGCGGTGGAAATCAGCAGAAGGTCTGTATTGCCCGGGCTATCACGATGAATCCCGAACTACTCTTTGTTTCTGAACCAACCCGGGGTATTGATGTCGGGGCCAAAAAAATCGTACTTGATTTACTGGTTCGTCTTAATGAAGAAAGGGGTATGACCATTGTTATTACCTCCAGTGAAATGGCTGAGTTAAAGATGATCGCCGATCGGATTGCTATCGTCTACAATGGTGAACTGGAAGGTATTCTGTCACCCGATGCCTCAGATGTTGAATTCGGACTTATGATGGCCGGTGAATATAAAAACAAGGAGGTATCTTAGATGAGGTCCAATGCAATCAGTCTAATCAATAATATTGGCTATCCCCGGCTGATTATCGCTTCCTTCCTACTGCTATTATTAATTATGGCCTTTGTTCTGGAGATGGATATGCCAGATCTTTTTAGTAGTGTACTGATTAGGACAGCAATGAACGGGATACTGGTGCTGGCGATGGTTCCTTCGATCAAGGCGGGCCTTGGGCCAAACTTTGCCCTACCAATTGGAATAGTCTGTGGACTGGTCGGAGCGGTAGTCAGTATCGAGATGGGGTACCAGGGTTTTGCCGGTTTTTTTAGTGCGTTGGCGATTGCCATTCCTCTCGCCATTCTGGCCGGAATAATTTATGGATATTTATTAAATAAAGTTAAAGGACAGGAGATGACAGTTGGTACCTATGCCGGCTTTTCGATCGCCTCCGGTATGTGTATTTTCTGGTTACTGGCCCCCCTATACAGTCCCAAAATGATCTGGCCTTATGGTGGTGCCGGTTTGCGGGTCACTATTACTCTGGACGGTATCTTTGATAAGGTTTTAAATAATTTCCTTTCCTTTGAAATCTTTGGGATGTGGGTTCCCACCGGACTGATTCTTTTCTGGATCATCTGTAGCCTACTGGTGAAAATGTTTGCCCGGAGTAAAACGGGACTGGCTATGCAGGCAGCGGGAAGTAATCCAGGTTTTGCCCGTTCTTCTGGAATAAATGTAAACCAGACCAGGATAATTGGCAATACAATTTCCACTGTTTTGGGCGCAATTGGAATTCTGGTCTATGCTCAAAGTTATGGATTTTTGCAGCTTTATACGGCTCCCCTCTTTATGGCTTTTCCGGCAGTGGCCGCTATCTTGATCGGGGGAGCATCAATCAATAAGGCTACGATTACCCACGTATTTATCGGCACCTTTCTTTTCCAGTCACTACTGGTTGTGGCGATGCCAGTAACTAATCTGATCATCCAGGGAAATATGGCTGAGATTGCCCGCATAATTATCGGTAATGGGATGATCCTCTATGCCCTAACCAGGTCAGTAGGGAGTGAATGATGATGAATGAAGGAATTAAACTAAGCGAAGATAAAGGGTTAAAAGTTAATGAGACCAATAGAATAAAGGATCGGCTCTTCAAGATCCTGCAAAGAAATATAGTCCCGATAATTTTTACGATAACCTGTCTATTTGGGATGATGATGGCTAATATACCGATTCCGTTCCTGCTCACCTCCATTTTCACCAGAATTTTCCGGAACTCGTTTATGGTGCTGTCCCTGATCATCCCGGTTATGGCTGGAATGGGTCTTAATTTTGGCATTGTGCTGGGAGCGATGGCCGGACAAATGGCGCTGGTGGCAATTACCCATTGGGAAATAACCGGTGGGTTAGGTTTATTTGTTGCCTTTATAATCACCACTCCAATCGCCCTTTTCTTTGGATGGCTAGCTGGAATTATTTTAAATAAAGCCCGGGGTCGGGAGATGATTACTAGTTTAATCCTTGGTTTTTTTGCCAATGGTCTCTATCAACTATTTTTTCTATACTTTATGGGAACGATTATCCCGATCAAGAATAAGACCTTGATGCTTTCTACCGGAGTAGGGGTCAGGAACACAGTTGATCTTAAAGCAATTAAATATGCCCTTGATCGTGCCTTCACCGGAATTATTGATTTCAATGGATGGTTAAAGGGGATTGCTGAAATGATCTTCGGCCAGATTACATTTATGCCCTATGTTCCGCTAGCTACTTTCTTGCTGATTATCCTGCTCTGTCTGGGTTTGAAGTTTTTTACTAAAACCAAAATGGGTCAGGAATTTCGCAGTGTGGGACAGAATAACCATATCTCAGAAATAATGGGTATTAATGTTGAGAAAACCAGGATATTATCGGTGGTTATCTCAACTGTGCTGGCCGGCTGGGCCCAACTGATTTTTCTACAGAACATCGGCACACTGAATACTTACGGTAGTCATGTTCAGGTCGGACTTTTTGCGGTAGCTGCGCTGCTAATTGGCGGGGCCAGTGTTACCCGGGCTACGATCGGGCAGGCCCTTTTGGGGACAGTACTTTTCCATACCCTCTTTATTATTGCACCACTAACCGGTCAAGTCCTGTTGGGTGATCCGCAAGTCGGTGAGTACTTCCGGGTATTTGCTGCCTACGGAGTTATCGGAGTTGCCCTTGGCCTCCATGCCTGGCAGAAACAACGCGAGATAAGAGATAAATTAAAGTCAGATTAAAGTATTGATGCCAGTGGTCTTTAGCATGACATCCTTCCGGACAATTAAATATAAAAACATTAACCCCTACAAGATTGTGGGGGTTTTATCAAAATAAACTTTGACCTACTTTGACCTTAATATTTTAAGCTTTATCCAGCTAATTAAATCTAGCATTACTTATCACCAAAATATAGAATAATTAGAAGAGTATTTTACTTTGACTATCTATGACCTTTCTTTTATAATAATAATTAACAAATTAAATATCTTATGGAGGTGGCTTTAATGTTTGATCTTGTTCCTTTTCGCCGGCGGAGAAGTAGTATTGTTGAACATGATGACCCGTTAGCTTGTATGTTTTCCAATTTCTTTAATGATGCTCTGGATCTGGCCAATGTAAATTTTAAAACTGATGTCAAAGAAAATGAGAATGAGTATATTATTCAGGCGGAATTACCAGGGATAAAAAAAGACAATATTTGTCTGGAAGTAAATGATAATTACCTAACCATTGCCGTAACCAATAATCAAGAGAATACAGAAGAAGGGGAGAATTATATCCGGAAAGAGCGAAAAACAGGTAGTTTCCAACGAGGATTTTATGTCGAAAATATTAACCAGGACGAAATAAAGGCCGAATATCAAGACGGAATCCTGGAACTTGTTCTACCAAAAAAGAAACCGGAAAAGGGCCAGAAAAAAATTATTGATATCAACTAAGCTTAGATTGAAAAAACATCTTGTTCCAATCCTGGAGCAAGATGTTTTTTTATCTATAGTAGCAAATAAATACTTGCCGGTGCAAATCCCACCAGAATAAGGAATAGATTTTTAAATAATTGCAGGAAAATTAGTATTTTTGTTGAATATTAAATAAACATCGGGTTGAATTTGGGTCAGCATAAATAACTCCTTTCCATCAAGGGTAAACTTTTAATGTCGGTTTATTACAGTGGTTTTTGTGGAGAATATTTATAAGGGCTTATATTTAAGTTATAAGGAGTGGAATTAATGGATTTGAAAGATTTTAAGGTTAGTGATTTTATTAATATTGAAGGTGAACAGTCTTTAGGAAAAGTAGCAACTATCCTCGCCATTGTAGATGATAAACATGATGAGCAGATAATTGACTCCTTTAAATTGGAAGGGTATAAACCGGTGATAACTAGAGCCGGTGGAAAGGGTGAAGAGTTCAAAAATAAGATCCTACGGAATTGCCTCGGTGCCGCGATTAAAGGTCAGGTTATTACTGAGTCGATTCAGGATCAGCGGGTACTGACCCGTTGTGTCGAAAGGGCGATGGTTGATTTTAATAGCCCAATGACAAGTATCTCCGGGGCGGGGATTAAAATCGGGATTGTCAGCAAAGGAAAACATCTGGCCGTAGCCCTCTATGGTAAAATTGGTATCCCCGGGCTTGATGTTGATCATGAAATATCTGGTATGGGTATCCATTATTATGGTCTGGTTAACCGGGATTAACCTAATTAAATGCCCCAGTTAAGTATAATAGGAAAATTTTCTTAGGAGTTGACCCGATTTGCCGTTATTTAAAAGAATGTTTAAATATCTGCTACCCTATAAGGGTAGATTGATCGCTGGAATTACTTCAATGTTATTTCATTCCTTTTTTACTATTTTTTTTATCAGGGTATTCCAAGATCTAATTGAGACGATTATCCAAAGTATTAATTCAGGCCAGGAAGGGCTACAGTCATTAAACTTGATCGCCCTTTCGATGATTATTGTTTATTTTTTAAAAGGGATTGCCTATTATGGGCAAGAATATTTAGTTTCTTATGTTACCCAGAAGGCGATCCGGGATATTAGAGGGGATTTATATGCCCACTTACAAAGTTTATCATTAAGTTATTACAATAAAAATAAAACCGGTGAGATTATTTCCCGGGTAACCAATGATGTGGAAAAACTACAGCAGGCGATAGTCAACGGCGTGGTTGGCATATTTTATCAGTTAGTTACCATGATCGGGGGGATCGCTTATTTGCTGTATTTGAATGTCAGGTTAACTTTACTCTTGATCGTTATGCTGCCACTGATGGCCTATATTCTCGGCAAGTTTAATCGAAAGATCAGGATGGTGAGTAAGAGGGTACAGGTTAAAATTGCCGATATATCTGATGTGCTCCAAGAAACTATCTCGGCAATCCGGGTTGTTAAATCTTTTGGCCGGGAAGAACATGAGTATCAACGCTTTTCGCTCGAAAATGAAGACAATTACCGGGCTAAACTTAAAACCGCTCAGTACGGAGCGATTCTCTCCCCGATTATTGAGTTTATTGCTGCGATTGCTTTTACGATTATTCTCTGGTATGGGGGGTACGAAGTTTTTCGCGGCCGCATGGAACCAGCGGCTTTGATTGCTTATTTTACGCTATTGCTGGCTATTACTGCTCCTTTAAGGTCACTAACCAGATTGAGCAGTACTATTCAGCAAGCCCTTGCGGCCAGTGAACGGATCTTTGAAACAATGGATATCAGTAATTATATTATTGAAGAAAAAGCTGATGCGATCAGATTGGAAAGGGTAAAGGGTCGGGTCGAGTTTGCGCAGGTCTTTTTTTCCTATAAAAAGGGAGAGACAATCCTAAAAAATATCAATCTGACCGCCAGTCCGGGGGAAATTGTTGCCCTGGTCGGTTCCAGTGGTGCCGGTAAGACTACCCTGGTCGACTTGATTCCCCGCTTTTATGATCCGGACAGCGGGAGTATTTATCTTGATGGCAAGGATATTAAAGGTTTTTTTCTTGCTTCTTTACGCCAACAAATCGGTATTGTCCCCCAGGAGACGATCCTGTTTGGCGGGACGATTCGTGATAATATTGCCTATGGTAATCTGGCTGCAACCGAAGAGGAGATCATAGCAGCGGCCAAAGCAGCTAATGCCCATCTTTTTGTGACCGGATTTAAAGACGGTTATAGCACTATCGTAGGGGAGAGGGGGGTGGGGCTTTCCGGTGGACAAAAACAGCGGATTGCTATTGCCAGGGCGCTCTTAAAGGACCCCCGAATTTTAATCCTCGATGAAGCTACCTCGGCCTTAGATGCGGAATCAGAAGCGCTGGTTCAGGAAGCCCTGGAACGATTGATGAAAGATCGGACTACTTTTGTTATTGCCCACCGCCTGACGACCATTCTTAATGCCGACAAGATCGTGGTGCTCTCCCGGGGAACTATTGTTGAGCAGGGAACCCATGCCGAATTAATTGACCGGAAGGGGATTTATTATAACCTTTATCAAGGGCAGTTTAAAGAAGATGAAGGGGTGTAATTGTTGTGACTAAGTGGCTAAAAAACTTTAAATACTGGGTAATACCTAATTTAACTTATCTATTAAATATTATCTCAAACCGCTGGACCAAACTCGAGGTATACGGCCGGGAGCAGCTTGAGCTAATAGCTGATGATACTCCTATTTTATATGCCTTCTGGCATGGTAAGCTTTGGTTGCCGGCATATTATTTCCGGTCATTAGGCTATATTGCCCTCTCCAGCCTGCACCAGGATGGGGAATACATGACCAGGGTATTAAAGCGATACGGTTATCGAGTCATCCGTGGTTCTTCCACCCGGGGAGGGAGCAGGGCGCTACTGGAATTAATCAAAGCAGTCAAAAAGGGAGGGACTCCCTTTATCACTCCTGACGGTCCGACCGGTCCGATTTATAAGGTCAAACCCGGCTTGCTCTATTTACAGGAAAAGACCGCCGGTATAATTGTGCCGATCGGGGTGGCGATTAAACGAAAGAAAACCTTTAATAGCTGGGATCGTCTAATCTTTCCGTTGCCCGGCACCAGAGCAGTTCTGGTCTTTGGTGAACCTCTAAGCCTGCCTGCCGAAAAAACACTCGAAGAGCGGGCTGTTCTCCTGGAAAAGGCGCTGAATAAAACTGAGGCCAGGGCAGCTCAGCTGCTGGCCGGGTCCGGAAAGGCTGGTGGGTGAATTTGTCAGCTGAGAGAATGATCAGCTATTTGATATCGGTGATTACTGGTCAAAGGTCCAATCTACCGGCCAGTTTAACCCGTTTTTTTTTACTGATCTTAGAGCAACTCTTTAGGTTATTGGTCAAGATTAGAACCTTTCTATATCAGCAAGGGTTAATTAAGTCCAGGGATTTAAGCTGTCAGGTGATCAGTGTCGGAAATATTGTCAGTGGCGGAAGTGGTAAAACACCCCTGGTTAAATATCTGGCTGAAGAATTACGACAAAAGGGGAAAGAGGTAGTAGTAGTTAGTCGGGGATATGGTGCGACTAGTAGTAAACCGGTGGTTGTTGCTGACCGTTCTAAGCTGTTGCTGGAAAGGGAAATGGTCGGAGATGAAGCTTATATGCTGGCCGGTTTTTTGCCGGGAATACCGGTTGTTACCGGGAAGGACCGCTGGCAGGCCGGTCAACTGGCCCTGGAAAGGTTTGCTCCCCAGGTTCTCTTACTGGATGATGGTTTCCAGCACTGGCGGTTAAAAAGGGACTTAGATATTGTTGTTATTGATGCGATTAACCCCTTCGGGTATTTTCATTTAATTCCTAGGGGGTTTTTACGGGAACCCCTAACTGCTTTAAAAAGGGCTGATGTTTTGATTATTTCCAGAGCTAACCAGGTTAGCACAGAAATAATCAAAGAAATTAAAGATAAACTACGTGAATATAACAAGAAAGCCCAATTATTAACAAGCAGGTATCGAGCGGAGTATATCAGGGAGTTGGATTTTAACGGTGCTCAGTATTTTAATCCAACGATGATCAGGGGAGAAGCTGTTCTGGCTTTTTCCGGACTCGGTAATCCCGCTTCATTGAGGGGTACCCTGGACGAGCTAGGGGCTAAAATCATTGAATACTGCTCTTTTCCAGACCATTACCGTTACCGGGAACAGGACTTTTTAGATTTAATCGAACGAGCCAGGGAGAATCGACTCAGCTGGTTAATAACTACGGAGAAGGATGCGGTTAAAATCAATCAAGTAATGCTCCAACACTTACTCGGAAGTGGGTGTAGACTAGGTATCCTCGGAATAGAAGTTGAACTGGAGGGGGAGTTAACCGCACTTGAAAAACTGAGCTAAGGAGGGGTCTTGATGAAGATTATTGCAATTATACCGGCTCGTTATGCTTCAACCAGATTTCCGGGAAAAGCCCTGGCTGCAATCAAAGGTAAACCGATGATTCAGCATGTCTATCAGCAGGCCATTCTGGCTCAGCTAGACCGGGTTATTATTGCTACTGATGATCAAAGAATTTATCGGTATGCCAGAGAATTTGGGGGAGAAGCGGTAATGACTTCGGTTCAACACAGATCCGGAACAGATCGAATAGCCGAGGTTGTCCGTAATCTATCCTGTGATCTGGTCGTTAATATTCAGGGTGATGAACCGTTAATCATCCCTGAAATAATTGAGGCAGCGATTCAACCCTTTTGGCAGGAGCAAGATCTGGTGATGGGAACACTGAAAAAAAGGATTACCGAGCAAAGGGAGGTAAATGACCACAATGTGGTAAAGGTTGTTACCGATCAAGATGATTTTGCCTTATATTTTTCCCGGTCACCGATTCCCTTTCGCCGAAAACAAGCAACTGATTATTATAAACATATTGGACTTTATGTCTATCAACGGGATTTTTTGTTAAAATATGCTGAGTTACCTCCCACCCCCTTAGAAAAAAGCGAATCCTTAGAACAACTACGAGCCCTGGAAAATGGCTATCGGATTAGAGTTGTTGAGACGGAATATAACCCGATCGGGGTTGACACCCCTGCGGATATAGCCAGGGTTGAAAGAATACTGGAAAGTAGGTAGATCAATGTTAAAAATGGTAAGAAAAGTAAGGATTAATAAGCAAATAGTTTTTGGTGAACAACAGCAACCCTTTGTTCTGATCGCCGGACCCTGTGTGCTGGAAGATCAGGAGAGGGTATTAAAGATTGGGGCAAAGATTAAGGAGATTACTACCAGACTGGGTATTCCTTATATTTTTAAAGCATCTTACGATAAGGCCAATCGTTCGTCGATTAATTCCTTTCGGGGACCGGGTTTGACCGAAGGATTAGCTCGGCTGGCCCAGCTCAAGGAGGAACTGGCTGTTCCTGTTTTAACCGATATCCATCAAAGCGAACAGGCAGCTGTTGTGGCTGAGGTAGTCGATATTATCCAGGTTCCGGCCTTTTTATCCAGACAGACTGATCTCTTGCTTGCTGCCGGAAAGACCGGTAAAATAGTTAATATTAAAAAGGGTCAATTTCTGGCTCCACATGATATCCAAAAGGTGGTAGAAAAGGTTGAAAGTACTGGAAATAAGCGAATCCTGTTGACAGAGAGAGGGGTCAGTTTCGGTTATAATAACCTGGTGGTAGACATGCGTTCTTTACCGATTATGAGAAATACCGGTTATCCGGTAGTTTTTGATGCTACCCATAGTGTACAATTACCCGGTGCCGGCGGGGACAGATCCGGTGGGGAGCGAGAATTTGTCCCTACTTTGACCAGAGCAGCTCTTGGCGCCGGGGTAGATGCCGTTTTTATTGAGGTTCATGATAATCCTGACCAGGCCTTAAGTGATGGTCCGAATATGGTGCAATTAGATCAGCTGGAAAGGCTATTAAAGTTGGCGTTGAATATTGATCAGATCGTAAAAGGGAGGTAATTTGATGCACGGTAAAGAATTATTGACCAGGACGATGATCGATAATTGCTTGGCCGAAGCCCGCCGGGTTTTAGAGGTGGAAGCCCAGTCAGTAGTAAACCTAAAGAATTCAATCAATGCTGATTTTGTCAGTATAATTAAACTGATCATTAGCAGTAGCGGTCGAGTTATTTTTACCGGGGTAGGCAAGTCCGGCCTGATTGCTCAAAAAATGGCAGCGACTTTCTCCAGCACCGGGACGCCGGCTTTTTTTGTCCATGCCGGTGAAGCCTTACACGGAGACCTGGGAATGATTACGGAGGAAGATGTCGTGATCGCTATCTCTAATAGCGGTGAATCAGAAGAGGTTTTGCGGCTGATCCCCTCGATCAAAAGAATCGGACCCAGTCTGGTTTCCTTTACCGGTGCTCAAGGTTCTTCGCTGGCCCGACTATCAGATTTTTCCCTTTTTGCCGGAGTAGAAGTTGAAGCCTGTCCATATGGTTTAGCACCCACGGCTAGTACTACTGCCACCATGGCTTTAGGGGATTCACTGGCAATTGCCCTTTCTACCCTTAAAGGGTTTACGATCAAAGACTTTGCCCTTTTTCATCCCGGTGGTAGTCTGGGGAGGCGTCTCCTAACTTTAGTCAGGGATGTGCTTGATATCAGAAATGAAAATCCCGTGATCAGTGAGCATAGTAGTGTTAAAAATGCACTTTTTGTGATGACTTCTTCTAAAATGGGTTCTACTTCTATTGTTAATCAAGAAGGATTACTGGTCGGGATCATCACGGACGGAGATATTCGTCGACTACTGGAAAAATCAACAGATTTTCTGAACAAGCCGGTTCGGGAGGTTATGAGTAAAAACCCCACGACAATAACACTGGACAAACTGGCCAATGAGGCGGTAAAATTAATGGAAGACCGAGAAATAAAAGACTTACCGGTAATTGAGCAGGGAAAACCGGTTGGGATGCTTAATATTCAGGACTTATTAAAGGCCAAGATTTTTTAGTCGGAAAAGGCGGTGGGTGGAATAAATATTTTCTTATATCTACTTTATCAGATTTTTTCTTTTACTATCCGAATAATCCCGGATCGGCTGCGTTATCTGATTGGTATTGCATTGGGTAATCTGGTTTTTTATGGGATAAAAAAGCGGAGAGAGATTGGGATTAACAACCTTAAAATGGCCTTTCCCGAGCTTTCAGACCAGGCAGCCAGAGAGTTAACTAAAAAATCATGCCACCACCTGGGACTCAGTTTAGTTGAATTTACCATGCTATCTCATGTAAAAAAGGAAGACTTGCTCAATAATATTCATATTGAAAATAAGGATATTTTAGATCAGGCTTTGACCGGTGGACAGGGGATAATTATTTATACAGCGCATTTTGGCAATTGGGAATTGTTGGGGGTAGATTTGGCCTTGCAGGGATATTCCTTGCATGTACTGGCTCAAACCCAGAATAATCCTTATTTTAATGACCGGATTAATCAAATCCGGGAATTGGCGGGGATGAGACTAATTCCGCTTGGCATGTCGGTCCGGGGGGCTTTTAAGGTATTAAAGAATAGAGAGATTCTCTGTATTGCCGGTGATCAGAACGCCGGAACAATGGGTTGGTCGGTTAATTTCTTTGGACGGACCACACCAACTTATCCCGGTGCGGTTCAACTTGCCGTCCGAACCGGAGCAGTTATTGTACCAGCTTACATTATTAGAGAAGGGTGGCGCTGCCATCGCATCAAAATATATCAGCCTTATGCCATTAAGAAAAGCGCTACCGAAAAAGAACAGCACCAACTCTTACAGGAGCTGACTAGTTTGAGCGAGGAAGTAATCAGGGAATACCCGGAACAATGGCTGTGGTTGCATCGCCGCTGGAAGAATTCCGGTTAAGTGGGAGTGGGATAATTGTATCTGCTATATAACCTGTTGATAATCATTATTTTATGCCTGTATTCTCCGGTGATTTTATTCAAGATAATCAAAGGTCAACGTGATGAATGGCCGGAGAGATTGGGCTTGCTTAATAAAGATTTATTAGCTAATTTTATTAATAAAAAAACGATCTGGCTCCATGCAGCCTCAGTAGGAGAAGCCCTAGTCAGCAAACAATTGCTGGAAGAATTAAAAAAGGATTATCCTGATTATTCGATTGTACTTTCAACGATTACCTTAACCGGCAGAGAGATTGCCCGGGAAAGTATAAAAAATGTGGAGGCAATTATTTTATTACCAGTTGACATATCCTTTATAATCAAAAAGGTATTAAAATTATTTAATCCACAAATATTGATTCTGATTGAGACAGAGTTATGGCCAAATTTGATCCGGGAAGCCCATCGCCAAAAGACTAAAGTAATGTTGGCCAGTGGTCGGATCGGGGATCGGAGTTTTAAAAATTATCAATATCTGCGGCTATTTCTTAAAAAAATATTATTAATGATCGATTTCTTCTGTATGCAGTCTGAACTTGATGCCGAAAGGATTATCGCTTTGGGTGCGCCGAAAAACAAGGTGCTAGTTACCGGAAATGTTAAGTATGACCGACAACTGAACTATCTTGATCCGAAAGAGATTATAGATAAACTTAAGATAACAACGGATAGACCGGTGCTGGTGGCTGGCAGTACTCATCATAATGAGGAAGAACAGTTGCTTGAGGTTTATTGCAAATTGAAAAAAGAGTTTCCGGAGTTGCTGTTGATTATTGCCCCGCGATATATCGAGCGGGTAGAGGAGATACAAAAAATCTTTGTAAATCAAGGTATTTCGACTGTAAAGTGGTCTGGAATCAAAGGAGAGTTAGCCGAGCAAACTGTAGTCCTGCTTGATACCATCGGTGAGTTGGCCGGTTTCTATCAAGTAGCTACAGTGGTTTTTGTGGGAGGAAGTCTGATCCCAAGAGGGGGGCACAATATCCTTGAACCGGCTGCTTATGGTAAGGCTATCCTGGTCGGTCCCTTCATGTTTAATTTCAAAGAAGAGCTGAATTATTTCCTGTCCGGAAAAGCCTTAATCCAGATCGATAATGCCAAAGGGCTGGCCGATCAGTTAACATATTATCTAAATCACCAAACCGAATTAAGGGAGATCGGTCGCAGGGCTAAAAAGCTGATTGAATCAAATAAAGGAGCATTGCCAAAGAACCTCGCTCAGATAAAATTTCTTTTAAGGGATCGTTTAAAAATACTCTTGGTGCGTTTAAGTGCCATCGGGGATATTATTCATGCCCTGCCGGTAGTATGGTCGCTCCGCAATAGGTATCCAACCGCTGAAATCAGTTGGTTAGTCGAGGATAAGTTTGCGGAATTAGTAAGTTTAAACCCTTATTTGGATAAAATCATTATTATGCCCAGACAACGCTGGACAAAAACGGCTCAAAGCAGCAAATGGGCAGCGTTCAGGTTGATCTGGCGGTTTTTCAAGGAATTAAAGTCAGCTCAGTTTGATTTAGTAATCGACCTGCACGGTATCCTGAAAAGTGCTTTACCGGTAGGAATGACCAGGGCTGCTGCCCGTTATGGTCGGGCTGATGCTCGAGAAGGAAGCACTTTTTTCTACAATCATAAAATTAAGATACCGTTGGAAATAAAACATAAGATTGAGCGTCATTTATATTTGGCTGAACAGGCTCTAGGGTTCGAGTACGGAAAGATCGAATTTGGACTGAAAACCGGTCCGGTTGAGCGAGCTAAGATAACTCACTTGTTGATTGAACAGGGGGTAGAAGAGAAAGGATTTGTAGTAATTAATCCCTATACCAACTGGAAAACAAAGAACTGGTTGATGGAGCGCTATCAAGAACTGGCCGCAAGGCTGGTTAAAGAACTGAATTATCAGGTTATTTTTACCGGAGCCTCCGGTGAGCGAGCAGGAATTGAGCAAATAATTGAGCAGTCCGGGCAAGGGGTCTTCAATTTTGCCGGCTTAGTTAATTTAAGAGAATTGGCTGAACTGTATCAGCGGGCAAAGCTTTACATTGGGGGGGATACTGGCCCAATGCATATGGCGGTAGCAGTAAACATACCGGTAATTGCAATTATGGGGCCGACTAATCCCCTGGAATTTGGTCCCTATGGGGCTGAACATATAGTCTTACAGGATCAAAATTTATCCTGTATCAATTGCTGGAAAAGGGACTGCCCTTATCAGCTGGAATGTATGAGCAATATTACGACTGAACAGGTATTAAAGTCTGCACAGCAGCTGTTAGGGGTGAAACAGTATGAACCGTTTGTTTAAAAAATCAACCCGGATTATCGTAATTGATCTGCTCTATCTGGGAGATTTAATCTTTGCTTTACCGTTTATCAAAGGTTTAAGAAGTAATTTTCCGGATGGGACAATCGACCTGGTCGTAAATAGTGTATTCTATGATATAATGATAGATAATCCCTATTTGGATAATCTCTTTAGCTATAACAAAAAATGGGGAATTAGAGAGAGCCTGAGTTTTGCCCGGAAACTTAGTCATCATAAGTATAACTTGGGATTAAATATTCATGGTAATTGGCGGACCGCACTACTCCTTAAACTTATTAATCCGGAATATGCGATTGGTTATGGAGGAAAAGGCCGGGGGATTTTCCTAGATCAGGAGTTAAAGCAACCGAAGGCTCAACACATGGTCGATATCTATCTTGACTTCCTTACGGAAATCGGGTTGAGTATTGAACATACCTTGCCGACAATGGAAGTACCGGTTGCAGCCAGAATTGGGATTGCTCAATTACTGGAAAAGTGGGGGATAAAGGATAATGAGCGGTTAATTGCCCTCAATACGGGGGGGACCTGGCCAACCAAAAGATGGACTGCTCAGGGTTTTGCTCAGCTGGCTGACCGCCTAAATCGAAGCGGAGTGAGGGTAGTCTTTACCGGCAGTTGTTCTGATCTGTGGGAAATAAAAAAAATAGTTGCTTTGATGGATAGTGCAGCGATTATTGCGGCCGGTCAAACCAGTTTAAAAGAATTGATTGCCCTTTTAGCCAGGTGTGATTTAGTTATTAGTAATGACAGTGGTCCGGTCCATGTGGCAGCAGCTGTAGGGACACCGACAATTACCATTTTTGGACCATCAGACGAGGTTAAATATCGTCCACTGGGAGAAAAACACCGAATTATCAAGACAGGTATTGAGTGTCGCCCCTGCGGAGAACACCAATGCCCACTGGGTCACCACCGCTGTATGCGGGATATTAAGGTTGAGGACATAATCGGAGCAGTTAAAGAATTGGGGGTCTGGCATGAGTAGTATTGCTGCACTAATCATTACCCAGAATGAGGAAGAAAATATCAGGGAATGTCTGGAGAGTATTAACTGGTGTGACGAAATCGTGCTAGTTGATTCCTATAGCGAGGATCAAACGGTAGCAATCAGCCGTGAATACACTGAGAAAATATATTTAAGAAAGTTTGATGATTTTGCTGCTCAAAGAAACTACGCCCTGGAAAAGGTAGAGAGTGATTGGGTTTTAGTAATTGATGCTGATGAGCGTGTTTCCGGGGAACTAAAAATAGAAATAATGAACGAAATAATGGACTCAGAACACGTGGGATATAAAATTCCCTTTAAAAATTATTTTCTTGGTAAATGGATTAAACAGTGTGGTTGGTACCCGGATTATCATTTAAGACTTTTTAAGACCAGGAAAGGTATTTTTAAAAACAAAGTACATGAAAAAATAAAAATAAATGGAAAAATCAAGAAAGCATCAGGAGCCATTGAACATTATACTTACAAAAGCATTACAAGTTTTATCAATAAAACAAATTACTATACATCATTGGCTGCTGAAGATTTTTATCTGCAGAGAGAAAAATTTAGGAAATTAGATTTAATGATTAATCCTTTATGGAGATTTATCAGTATGTTTTTTTTAAGAAACGGGTTTAAAGAAGGTATCCATGGATTTATTCTTAGTCTAATGTATTCATATTATGTTTTTATTAAATATGCTAAATTATGGGAAATATATGTAGTTGATAAAGGGCTGATGGATGGTGACAACTTTGGAAACTAAAAAAGTATATTTATTTTTTGATAAAGTAATAATTGTTAATCTTTA
>JAKSCG010000245.1 GCA_022360715.1 Halanaerobiales bacterium | reverse complement strand
ATGATATTATCCATTTTCTTATCCCCTCTTTCATACTTATTTGTCTTTTTTTTATCAACCTATGGGGCAAAAAAACATCTCAAATATTGGGAAATTTCCTATATATCTAAGATGTCTTTTATAACGAGCCTCTTTTATAATGCTTTCTTGTAGAGTTCTATAATATCTTTCAAATTCGATTGTCTTGGGTTTGCTGGAATATTACCGCTCTTCATGGCATCCTTTGCCATATCCTCAATCATCTCTTCTTTTACTCCTACTTCTGAAAGTGATTCTGGAATTCCTAAATCTGCATTCAATTTTTTAATTTCTTTTACAAGCATCTCTGGTTTAAAACCATCTAGTATTTCATTGCCTTCACGTATATAATTATAAATCACTTCGTAACGTCCATTATCAGCAAGGGCATTATACTCAATAATTGTTGGAAGAAGTATGGAATTTGCAACACCATGTGGAACATGGAAATATGAACTTACTGGATGGCTCATAGCATGTACATTCCCTAGTCTTGCCCATGCAAATGCTATTCCTGCAAAATTACATCCTGCCATCATTGCACATGCAGCTTCTTCATCTTTTCTGTCTGCTACAAAACGACGAATATTTGCACCAATTAATTCCATTGCTTTTTCAGCCATTGCATCTGAAAACGGTGAAGCATTTGTTGATATATATGCTTCTATTGCATGAATCAGCGCATCAACACCACAAGAAGAAGCAATTGATTCCGGTGCTGTCATAATAAGCTCTGGATCCAAAACTGCATATTTAGGAAGAATTTCATAGCTGAATACTGACAGCTTATAATTTCTAGCTTCATCAGTGATTACAGCTGAAGCTGTTACTTCACTTCCTGTTCCTGCTGTTGTAGGAATTGCTATCATCGTCACAATTGGTCCTGGGACTTTATGATTTCCTTCATATTCTGTAATGCTTCCACCATAATTAACAAGAACCCCTACGGCTTTTGCTACATCCATGGAACTTCCTCCGCCAATGGCAACAATGCTTGTAGCTCCACATTCTTTATACAGTTCAGTAGCTTCATTTACGATATCTACTGTAGGATTCGGTATTACTTCTAGGTAAGTTGTACAATTGATTCCTCCAGCTTCGATAATATCCTGAATTTTCTTTACAACACCGATACTTTCTAATCCACGATCAGAAATTAAAAAAACATGTT
>JAKSCG010000014.1 GCA_022360715.1 Halanaerobiales bacterium | reverse complement strand
TTTCTTGCTTAAGAGCAGTTCCTATCTTATCATCTCGTTTTTCCTTTGTCAAGGGCTTTTTTTCTCCTGCCCTTTGCTCCTCTTCTCTAGAGGCGACATCGTTTATATTATCACCTTTCCTCTCCACTGTCAACCCTTTTTCCCTTTTTTTTTACAAAATTAATAGGCCCGGGCAAAAATCGCCATCTCGCCGGCTGCTCCGCCACAACATATACATCGCTCGGAGAGCTTTTCCTGTTCAAAAGGTATACAGCGGACAGTGGTCCTGGTTATTTCCTTCATCTTTTCCTCACATTCTTTGTTCCCACAGAGCATCCCCTTGATAAAGCCGGTTTCTTTGGCAATAATTTTTTTAAAGTCCTTGAGCTGCTCTGCTCGATAAGTTCTCTTTTCTCTTTTTTCCAAAGCCTTTTGAAAAAGTGAATTTTGGATATCAGCTAGTTTACTACCGATTTGCTCTTTTAATTGCTCGATCTTGACCACCTCTTTTTCTCCTGTATCCCTTCTGACCAGTACGACCTGCTCATGGATAATATCCCGGGGACCAATTTCTAACCTGAGCGGTACTCCCTTCATTTCCCATTGGTTAAACTTCCATCCGGGCGAATAATTGTCCCGGTCATCAATGATAACGCGATAAAGATTCCTCAATTCTTGCAGTACTTCCTGACATTTCTTGAGCACACCGGTTTTATGACCGGCAATGGGTACCAGTATCACCTGAACAGGAGCGACTCTGGGCGGTAAAACTAAGCCTCGGTTATCACCATGAACCATGATTATTCCCCCGATCAACCTGGTAGTAACTCCCCAGGAAGTCTGCCAGCAGTATTCCATCTTTCCCGCCTTGTTTTGATATTTAATCTCAAAAGGAATAGAAAAATTCTGACCAAAGTTATGCGATGTCCCGGCCTGTAGTGCTTGACCATCATGCATCATCGCTTCAATGGTATAGGTGTTAACTGCTCCGGCAAACTTCTCTTGCTCGGTTTTCCTACCCTTTATAACCGGGATCGCTAATACCTTCTCTGCATAATCACTATATAAATTCAATATCTTCTGTGTTTCCGCTGCACTCTCTTCTGCGGTCGCATGAACCGTATGTCCTTCCTGCCAAAGGAACTCAGCTGTTCTCAAAAAAGGTCTGGTCGACTTTTCCCAACGAACAACATTACCCCACTGGTTATAGAGTAAAGGTAGGTCCCGCCATGAATTTACCCATTTGGCAAACATGGTCGAAAACAATGTCTCGGAAGTTGGTCGGATACAAAGTCTTTCCTCTAACTCTTTTTCTCCACCAATTGTCACCCAGGCTACTTCCGGTGCAAACCCCTCAACATGCTCCTTTTCCTTGTTCAATAAACTTTCCGGAATTAAAATAGGTAAATAGACATTTTGATGACCAGTTGCCATCAACCGTTCATTGAGACCTGCTCTAATCTGTTCCCAAATTTGGAAACCATAAGGTTTAATGGCCATACAGCCTTTAACCATTCCATAGTCGGCTAATTCTGCTTTTAAAACTACATCAGTGTACCATTGCGAAAAGTCCTGCTCCATCTTTGTAATCTCTTCAACGTAATTACTTCCTTGTTTTTGCTTACCCATAATTAAAAACCCCCTTATATTAAAAAAACCCCCGTCTCCTGATAGAGACGAAGGTTATTCGCGGTACCACTCTAATTGTTTAGTTAAAAACTAAACCACTTAATCATTGGTTATCACCAATTACCCCGGTAACGGAGGGAAAACGTCATACCTTAAAAAGGCAGCAGCTTATGGCCGGGTTCAAAGTGCAGGAACAACCGGATTTCACCAATCCCGGCTCTCTGGGTATTCCGGAACACTTCTACTAATTCCAATCTTTGCTTTTTCACTTAATTCCCTTATATTTTATCCTAACAGCTTTATTCTGTCAATTGTTCTGCCGTTTCAAGTCTTATCCTTGGAGCATTTTTACATATACCTTTCTCTTGCGCGGTCCATCAAACTCACAGAAATAAATTGCCTGCCATCGACCTAATAAGGGCTTACCCTGATTAATGATTACATGCTCACTTGCCCCAATAAGACTGCTTTTGATATGAGCAGCCGAATTCCCTTCAAAATGCCGGTATTGATCATCAAAGGGAATTACTTTGTTTATTTTATTGATCAGATCCTTTTGAACATCGGGATCGGCGCTTTCATTAATAGTCAAGGCAGCCGTCGTATGGGGAGTATAGATTATTACTGTTCCCTGCTCAAACCCAGCCCCGGCAACCATTTCCTCGATCTTGACGGTTAGGTTGATCATCTCAACTCTTGCTCGACTATTAATCCCTATTTCTTTGATCATCAGATTACCTCACTTATAGTTTGGCCCAGGCCTTTCGCAAAGTTCTTTTGGCATTGGCCAGAATAACCTCAGAAGATTCCCCGGCTAACGGCTTAACTTCAAAACTGACTGTTTTGGCTTCCTTACCGTCTAAATAGCCGATATCAATTAAAACCCGCAGGAATTCAACTAATTCATCGACATCATTGGCCCCGCCGGTCAGGCCAAAACGGGGATGGGAATCTCCATAAGCCGGGTGTTCTCGCTCCATTACTCCGTTACCGATATGGATGTGAACAAGGTAATCTTTGATCGGAATAATGGACTCCTCAGCACTCTCCCTTAAAAGGGGGAGATGACTTAAATCAACCATTAAGCCAAAATTATCATATTCGACAGTGACCCTTTCGGCAACTTCCCTGGCTACCGCAACCGGGCCGACCAGTGAACATTTATCAACATCATAATCAAATATTTCCAGCACAACTCCCAGATCTTTTTTCCGGGACCGGGCATAGGCGCAAATCTGATTGAGGGAATCAACCAACAGGTCGATGGCCTCGGCTTTTCTTTCACCTTCAACGTTTTTACCGCTTAAGAAAGCAATCGCTTTTGCTCCTAATTCAATCGCTTCATCAACACCTTCTTTGATGGTAGCAACTGCTTTTTTCCTTTCTTCGGGGTTAAATGAATTTAGGTCTA
The DNA here is from genome assembly GCA_022360715.1 of Halanaerobiales bacterium. Taxonomy (GTDB): domain Bacteria; phylum Bacillota; class Halanaerobiia; order Halanaerobiales; family DTU029; genus JAKSCG01. The sequence continues at coordinate 110,263 of JAKSCG010000014.1, read as the reverse complement.
ATCCCGTAGTAAGTAATCTGGGCTGTGCCCCGTAATAAACGTCCAGATGACTTGCCTCAAGTAATTTTTTAGCTTCTTCTCTGGTTGCCTGGTCTTTGATCCAGGTAAGTTCAATTGCGCCAAAGAAATCATCGACTGCGATCTTCTCTAAAGTCTCCAAGATCGGTCCCTCTCCTTTGATGGTAGAAGGATAAGCCATAAAATGGATTACACCTGGGTTAATATAGGCGTACATATTTTCTTTCATCCTTAAACTCCCCTTTCTTAAATATAATTAAAGTAAGAACACACAGACTTTACCGCTTTAAATCAAAGCTTGGAGTAAGTCCATTTCTTTACCCCGTTGTTGGCTCAAATACTGCAGAGCTTCTTCGACCGAGTAATCATTATGGGTAATTTTATTAACTGCTAACGCCACCGCTAATGGGTCATCATCACCTGGAAAAACCACATTTCGCCCGACCAGTGTCCCCCGAATATTTTTTCCCGCTTTCATTCCCTCAGCAAAATCAACCAAGATCGGTATCGGATTGCCTTGACTATTCCCACCCAGCATTAAAATAGGAAGGGTCGTCGCCAGTGAGACCTGTTGATAATCTTCCGTATAGGGGAGTTTTAACCAGGTATTAAAACTTGTTTTCCCCATTGCCGAGGCAATCCCGGCTACTTTGATTAAGGCAGCTGCTGTTTTATCCAGTTCAAAACCCCCGTCTTTAAGATTCCGACCAGGTAGCGGCTCCAAGAAAATCGGCAAGCCAAGGTCAATACATTTATTCATTTCCCGGGCGATATAAATCATCGTTTCAATTGAATCCCGGTCGGCCAGATCAAAGCGGACTAAGTATTTAATTCCGTCAAGGCCTAGTTCTATTACCTGCTCCGGGGTAGTTGAGGTGGTAAGATCAAACATCTCATAGCTATAGCCGTTTAATCCGCTTCGATTGGCACTGGCAATCAATAGTTTTCGATCTAAAAAACTATTCCGGCCAGATAAGGTGTAGAGATAATCGACACAGAAGACATCTTCGATTAGATCCGATGTTGCCATTAAACCATCGATTTCCGGATCAGTAATAACCCGCAATATTCGTCCCAGATAGTCATAGCGATTGCCGATTCCGAGAGGATTATCTGCGGTCATGGTAACATTTCTGGCCGGGTGATCAGCTGCTAAAATATTTAACCGGCCTTCGGGAGCTAATTTCTTTCTTTGTTGTCTTTTTTTAGCATGTGCGATTACCGCTTCCTGTTGATGAATCCGTAATTCAGTTATCTGTTCGTACAGTTCCTGGGGGAAAAAATCGGAAACTATAAACTTATAATCAGCCAGGTTATACTTGCCCATTAGATCATTCATGTTATCCCAGACTCCTTTTATAATTATTATATTGAAACTAAGTAGTTAAAAAAGCTGAAGCAGAAATAATATCGCCCAATCCAACCGTCAAAACGGGTTGGTCAACCACCCGGGCCGGAATAGCAACAATCCAGTGGTGAGCAGACTCCCAGCTCAAATCACCTCTCTTTTGATATCCCTTTGCCTGTAAATAATTATCCAATCTTGCCATCTCTCTTAAATCCCGCTCTTTTATTGGTACGTTAAGACCGTTTCGCCAGTTTTGCTGTGTTAGGTAGCCGTCTTTTGTTCTGGCGGCAGCAACAGTTGCGGCAAAAAATAAACCATTTTTTACTTCCTCCGGACTGGCGTAAGCCTTATCAGTAATTACCAGATAATAGCCCAGGTTGTGACCATGAAAACGGGAGATTTTGGTCTTTTCGACCACTCTTACCGCCCCTTCAAAAAAACTTTCAATCTTATTATCCATAATATCTTGAGCAATACCATCTTCTCCCAGGTCATTAAGCAGCACCGCCAACTCTATTTCATTAATGCCGACACTATCTACTCTGGGTAATACTTGTTGAACAAGGTATTTCCTGAGCGCTGAACTGGCAATCGAGGCCAGTTCAAGATGGATCTTGATCTGTTGATTAGCTGCTTTTAATTGATCAACAAATTTAACCGTTGGTTTAATATAATCCTCAAATGTAGTACCATCCGGATAAGATTCCGAGATGATATGGTAACCCGATAAAAGGAAATGGGAGATCCCCCGGGCATGTTCCAGAACACCTTTAGTAAAAGTGGGATCAAGCTCTAATTGGTTATTAATCGGATTCCAGGCTGCAATAAAACGGTTAGCCCGCGGAGTAGTAAATACTTCATCCCCCACTTTTACGCACAGTCCGGCCGGAAAATCAAAGATCCAGTGTACCGCAAAGATTCCTTCATTTTTCCATGCTTGCTGCGGATGGCTTAATCTGCGGGCTCCATCCCTTTCGGTAAAAACATATAAATTATCAACCGGGGGAAATAATTCGGCCAACTGTCGGGTCAGAGGATTGGCATAAACAATAACTTTTGATAATCCAAGCTGGCAGAGGGTTGAAGCCATATTAGCCGAAGTCCCGCCTAACCGCAACTGATCATAACAGGCATATTCTTTCATCCAACGGAAAGTATCTGCACTCCTGACCATCAATTGAAGGGCTTTACCATGTTTTAAGCTAAAGAGTAAACCTTTTACAAAATCAAGGGGTGTATGGATCTCTGGCGGTATCTCCTCCGCCAAGATAGTTTGATCAAGCCCGGCTGCTTCAATTATTTTTTCAATCTTGTTTTGATCAAGTCGTAAAAAGCCATCTAAAACCGAATGAAACGCTACCGCAGTTCCCGTATTATTATTAATCTTCTCAATACCCAACTGCAATGCCCTGCTATATTCAGTAGCAAATAGAGCACTCATCTAATCCCCCCCTAGAAAATTCTTCTACCCATAAGACTTAAACATAATTAGTTAAAATCCTTTATTAAATAATACTAAATGAAAAACCCGACTCACTTCCGATCGGCAGCCCATGTTTTTTTCAGTTTATAACATCAAATTGAGGCAAACAATATATAAAATCAACAAAAAAACACCCTAAAAATGGGTATTTTTTAACCAAAATGCACAAGATAATCTTAGCTGGAATATAGATAGAGATTATAAGCAAAAAGTAGTGAAAATAAATTAATTGCTTTTTTCGGATCGAGTCCGGTTTTCTCCTCTATTTTCTTTAATCGATATAACAGGGTATTACGGTGAATAAATAACTGTTCGGCGGCCTTGCTGATATTTAAGTCATTCTCGGCCAGTGCTTCCAGAACTATTCCGATCTCGGTATCAACAAAAAGATCAATTATATTTTGGTCATAAAAATTATTTAGATAATAATCAATGGCTGATTGTTCGATACAGGGCAAAAAGTAATCATACCCGAGCTGATTGATGTAAAATATGTTTTTAGGTTTTAAATGATATATTTTTTCCCCGACCCGTAGGGCATGCTTAGCCCCCTGGTAGGATAAGTATAACCGTTCAAGCTGATTAAAGATTGGTCCAATGCCAATAGTTACAGTAAATTTATCCTGAAAAACTTTCTCAATATGGTTAGCGATCTTGAAAATTTCCGGTGGCCGGGTAAGGTCTTTGGTTGAGTTAAGGGTTTTAATTAAAACAACAAATTCCCCCCTAATTAAAAAAATATCTTCTTCGTTGAGAAAGGAAAAACGGGAATTATGCAATCGTCCATTTATTTCTTTATTATGAAAAGGCTTAGCACTAATTACATAAACAGCCCGGTTAGTATTGTTGCTTATTTTCAATAAATTAGTCCGATCATGCAATAAATCACGGTCCTTAATACTATCACTTAATAACTGTTGATAAAAATCCTCTCTAACCTTATTTTCCAATCCGATCTCCTGTTGCAGAAATTCCCGTTGGAGAATTAACTCAACCATATTCTTGACAATCTGACCATAACCGGATACTTCATCTACATTCCCGGTAATCCCTACAACTCCAATAATTTTTTCGTTAAATTTAATCGGCAGATTGATCCCGGCCTTAACCCCTTTAAATTGACTGACATCACCTTGTTTAATAAAGGTAGGTTTTCCGGTAGTAAGTACAATTGAGGCTACCTCATGATATGTATTAATTCTTTTTTTATTACCACTACCAATGATTACACCATCATGATTCATAATATTAATATTTTTACCCAGCACACTCATCGTGTTTTCAACAATCTTTTGGGCCAGCTCACGGGTAAGCCTCACCACATTTACCTCCTTTAAAGCTGTTCGGGACGCATAGTCGGGAAGAGGATTACATCCCTGATCGATGGAGAATTAGTCAATATCATGACCAGGCGGTCAATTCCGATACCCAGACCCCCGGTCGGTGGCATGCCGTATTCCAGAGCCCGCAAATAATCTTCATCCATCATATGGGCCTCATCATCCCCTTCTTCCCGCTCTTTTACCTGTGCTTCAAATCGATTTTTTTGATCAATCGGGTCGTTTAACTCAGTGAAAGCATTGCCGATCTCCCAACCATATATAAAGGGTTCAAACCGATAAGCAAAATCAGTATTACCCTCAATTTTTCTAGCCAGGGGAGATATTACAATCGGATAATCCATGATAAAAGTCGGTTGAATCAGCTCTTTTTCGACCTTTTCTTCAAATAACTCATTTAAAACCTTGCCTATTTCCAGTCCTTTTTTAACCTTAACACCGATCGCTTGTGCCGCAGTCCTGGCTTGCTCGGCTGATTTTATTTGATTAAAATCTATTCCGGTATATTCCTTAACTGCCTCAACCATCGTTAACCTTCGCCAAGGGGGAGTCAGATCAATCGCTTGCCCTTGATAAGCAATTCGGGTAGTTCCCAGCACTTTCCGGGTAATATCGGCGATCATATTCTCTGTTAATGCCATGATATCATGATAGTCGGCATGGGCTTGGTAAAGCTCCATCATCGTAAACTCGGGATTATGTCGGATTGACATACCCTCATTGCGAAAATTACGATTTATTTCAAAAACCTTTTCAAATCCACCGACAATTAAGCGCTTCAAATATAATTCCGGGGCAATTCGCATATATAAATCAAGGTCTAAAGAATTATGATGTGTGATAAAGGGTCGAGCACTTGTCCCACCGGGAATCGGATGCATCATCGGTGTCTCAACTTCCAGAAAACCTTGTGCTACTAAATAATTGCGCATCTCTTGGATTATTCTACTCCTTAAAATAAAGGTCTCCTTGACCGCCGGATTTACAATCAGGTCAAGGTAGCGTTGCCGGTACCGCAAATCCTTGTCTTTTAAACCATGCCATTTTTCCGGTAATGGTCTTAACGATTTAGCCAGGAAATTAAAAAAATCTACCATAACTGAAATCTGACCACGGCGGGTTTTAAAAACCGTCCCTTGAACCCCGATAACATCGCCAATATCCAGCTCACTAAAAGTATGATATTCTTCGGCACCGACTTGATCAATCTTCACATATAATTGGATCCGGCCGGTCATATCCATTAGATCGGCAAAACTGGCTTTACCGTGGGTCCGGATCGCCATAATTCTACCGGCCAACTTAACTGTTCTTCCTTCCAGTTCGGTAAAACCGGTCTCAATCTCAGCGGTATTGGTTGTTACTTCAAATTTATTACCGTATGGATTAATCCCCTTTTCAGTAAGTTGTTGTAATTTTTCATATCTTTGTAGTATTAAATCATTGGTCTCTTCCTGATTTTCCAGCTTCATCTTACCCTACTCCTTTTTTCTTGTTTTCTCAATCGAAAGAATCTCATATTCCATCAGTCCGGAAGGAACCTCAACTTTAACCACATCACCAACGCTATGCCCGAGGATCGCTTTACCGATCGGGGACTCATTCGATATCTTAAAATTGAGGGGATCTGCTTCGGCTGACCCCACAATTGTATAGGCAAACTCCTCTTGAGTTTCTTTATCTTTTAATTCAACCGTAGTACCAAGATTAACCGTCTCTCCGGTTATTTCATCATCAGTAACGATCCTGGCATTACGGAGCATATTTTCAATCTCTTTAATCCGGCCTTCAATAAAGGCCTGTTCATTTTTAGCATCATCATATTCGGAATTTTCACTAATATCACCAAATTCCCGGGCAGTTTTAATTCGCTTGGCTACTTCCCGGCGTTTAACGTAAACTAAATTATCAAGTTCCTTTTCTAACTTGTCATAGCCTTCCTGAGTCAATAAAATCTCTTCAGCCATAATTTCGACTCCTTTACTAATTATTTACCCACGTAGAAAATAAGTGTCAAGACTATCATTCCCTTCTTGACACTAATATGTATATTCCAATTATAAATTATTATAAGTTAATAGCAAAAATTTGTCAAGGCGTGTTCAAGCAAAACACCCTGCTCATGACTGCGCTAAATAGGAATTAAATCAACAACTAGCCAGAAAGTTTTCCCGGGCCCGCTCTTTAATCTGCTCAATCTCGTGGTCGGAAAGAGCCCGCTCAAAGCTCCTTAGTCCGGCTAGTTTAAATCCATGTTTTTGGGCAAATTGAATCGTTTCTTCAACCTTGTCCAATTCTATCTCAGAACCTAGACTATAATCTTCAAAACGGTTTTCCAGGGCCAGCATCATCGTCTCAGCCATACAGGCATATGATGTCCCCGGGGGATAACCAAAATCCAAATTAAAGTTAACCGAACCGGGCACCTCGACAATCCCCCCTTCAATCACCAGCACATCATCCCTCTGTTGGCCAATCTTCACCGCCACATCGCGGGGACGCGCCACATCACAGACAATCGTCCCGGGCAAGAGATGATCGGGGTCGATCAAAGCATTGACTGCGCTGGAAGCAGAGATGATAATCCGCGACCGCTTGATGATATCTTTAAGATCAGTGCTGGTACTGATCGCCAGACCGGGATTAATCGCCGCAATTTCCTCGACCAGTTCCCTTAATTTCTGCTGATCGCGGGCCACCAATTGTAGTGTCTTTACCTCTTTGGCAATAATCAAACTGACTGCCCGGCCGATCGAACCGGTCGCCCCGACCACCGTAAATACTTCCTCTTCCAGCTTATAGTCCATTTTCTTTACCGCCAGTTTAGTCCCTTCAACCGCTGTAGCCACAGTATAGCTATTCCCGGTAGTGACCGGGACCTTCAGCCCGTCCGCCACTGAAATCCCTTTATCGCCGACAACCGAAGTAAAAGCCCCCAACCCTACCACCTGGGCGCCCAGCTCTTCCGCTTTTTTTCCGGCTTTAATGATCTTCTTAATTACTTTACGAACAGGCAAAGTCATCATCTGTTGTGAAGTAAGGGGACAGGCGATAAAATAACCTTCTATTTCCTTGCCCAACACCGACTTAATCCCGGTAATATGGGCAGCTTTAAAGGCCGGTAATACCTTTGTAAACTTTTTCATTAGCTGTTCCGGCAGTTTCTGGGCCCAACTATATTTTCTGGTGAAATCATCCAGAGCAAGCGGGTGGATAATAAACGCAAACTTTGTCATCTTTTACCTCCTCTATCCAGCTACCTTTTGATCAAAATTAATTACCCGGGGGGTAAAATTCATCTCATTGAGTAACCGATTGTAATCTGCACTAGTCATTTCCTCAGGGCCTTTTCCGGCCAGCGAAATCAAAACTCCTTCGATTACATTAGTCCCAAAAGAACGTCCATTCAATTCAGGAGTAGTTGTTACAACCATTTTGACCCCGCGTTGCCGCATATCCTCAAGATTATCAGTAGTAACGGTATTGGTAATAATGATTTTACCGGCAAGATCAGCCGGCATATACTTTTTAATCAAGTGAAAATCGCCGGCAATAATCTCTGCCTGCTGGTAATAGCGGACGAATTTTTCCCGCTCCTCATATTCCTTCCGCTCTTTGTTGCCGGTTGGGTAAACCAGTTCAAAAGGTAGCTGCGTTACGATCGGGGCAAAGATCCGGGCCACCCGATCCAAAGCCTTTAAGGAATGAAGGGGGATTGTTATCCCCAGGGCAAAGATTAGATCACCAAAGATAACCTGACTGCCCAGTTCACAAAAAGTCTCAGCCATCCCAAAACGATCAACCCCTGAAACCATTAAAACCCTTTTTTCGGCCAGGTTAATCCCCATTTCCTGGTGAATAAATCTAATCACCTTTCGTTCCAGGGTATTTTTCAGTCCACTCCCGTCAACAACAGGGGTTTTATGCACACCCCTGATCAATTTTTTGGCATCCCGGAAAGTAAAGCGCCTATTCCCGGAATATATATAAAGATCAATCCCGCCCAAGCCAAAGGCATCATACTCCCCGTCCATTTGAGTAAATAGTTGCCGGGCCCTTGCTTTATCACCATCAGTCCCGATCCTTTCGATGATAAAATGTTCTCCCAGGATTTCTGTTTCAACCTGATGATCCCTTTCACTTGAACCAAGGCTAATACTGATAACTTTTTTCAAAATGAGCAGCTCCTTTTCCATTACTTAAATAAAGGCCTGAATTATCTCCTCCACTTTTTTCGGCTCAACATATTTATCTTCAGTCAGGGGTGATTCGCCCAGTTCAACCCCGATTATTTCCCCTGCTAATAAAGAATCGATCAAATCCAACCTCATATCAGAACCAAGAAAAATGATCAAGTCAAATTCCTTTAACTTAACTATTATTTCCATAATCTGATTAAATAGTTGGAGACCGCTTTTATGCTCAATAAATTCCCAGCGCTCCTTTTCGGTCAATAAGAAAACATAATCCAGTCCGTATTTATTACCGAGTTCGATCAATTCCTCTTTATTTTTAACCGGAAAGCCTAACAAGGCTATTTTTTTACCTTTTCTGACCTCACTAATACTCTCCAGGCGGGAGATAAAACTCCGTTCCACTCCCAACTCCTTAGCCACTTTTGACTGGGAATAGCCTTTTTCCCGCAAAGACATAGCCCGCCTAAAGAGCCTTTCAATCTGTTTATTATAGACGATCTTATTCCCAATCCGGTAAAAATCCATCGGAACACCCCACCATTGTGCACAATTATGTACACACATATTTTATCACATTTTTTTTTAATGTCAAGGGGTTTAAGCCCTTTTTTAGTATCAGAATGATCAGAAGGCGGTATAATATGAGCAAGAAGATAATATTTATATTAAGAGAACTAAGTTGGAGGTAATTATATGGAAGAGATTAAAGAGCTAAGTAAAATACCGGAATTTGTCGGGATCACCTGTGATTCCCGCCAAGTCAAACCCGGTTATGCCTTTGTAGCCATCGCCGGATTTCACCAGGATGGTAATAAATACATAGATGATGCAATCGATAACGGAGCCCAGGTCATTTTTACCGAAAAAGAACTAAAAACCCCGCAGGAAATTCCGGTAGTTAAAGTGAAAGATAGTCGTTCCTTGCTGGGGAATCTGGCCGCCCGCTTTTATGATTATCCGTCTTTGCAATTAAACCTGATTGGGGTGACCGGTACCAACGGAAAAACTACTACTACTCATATGATCTACCAACTATTAAATTACAAAGCTGACCAAAAAAAGTCCGGCTTAATCGGAACGGTAAAAGTAGATACCGGTCAAAGGACGGAAAGCGGTGATCTAACTACACCTCCCCCGGTAAAATTGCAGAAATTACTGCGGGAAATGATCGGAAACAAACTGCAACATGTCTGTATGGAGGTTTCTTCCCACGGGATAGAGTTAAAACGGATTGCCGGCTGCCAGTTCGCCGTTAAGGTTGGAACCAACATCAGTTTAGATCACGTTGACCTCCACCCTAATCTGAACGAATATATTCAGGTTAAACGGAGTTTTTTAGAGTGTAATAACTGTCAGTTAGTAATTATCAACGGTGATGACCCTTATTTAAGCTCCTTTGGACAAATTTCCAGGTATCAGATCAATTACGGGATTATTAATAATGTGGAAATCAAGGCAAAAGATATATCGAAATGGCAGATGGGCAGTCAATTTACCTATCAATTAAATAAAACGCTCCGGGGTAACGGGCTAAGCCCTGTTCCGCCCTGCCAATTCCCGATTAGAATGAAAATGCCCGGTGATCATAACATTTATAATGCACTGGTTGCAACTACGATCGCCCTTTTTTACGGAGTTGAAATCGAAAGGATTCAGGAATTTTTTGAAACCTTTCCCGGGGTCTGGCGGAGATTTCAGCAGATCTATAATGACAAATTCACGATTATTGATGATTGCGCCCATAATCCGGGCAGCTATACCGCTGTCTTTAATGCCGTAAAAAAAATGAATTACCAGAAGCTGATTGTAGTTAACTCACTGCGGGGAAATCGGGGTACCAAGATTAATGAAAAAAACGCAGAAACGATCAGTCAGAATCTAGCTACGCTGGAAAACTACCACTTATTCACTTCCAACTGTACTGATGTAGTTAAACCAATTGACCTGGTTTCCTGGCAAGAAGAGGAAGTATTCCTGGACACTTTAAAAACACATAATATTAATTACCGGCATTATCCTGAATTAGAACCGGCTTTAAAAAAAGCCTTATGCACTGTAGCCCCTGATGATCTAATCCTGATCCTGGGTCCCCATTCGATGGATCAGGCCGGTGACATGATGTTAAATCTAATCAAGTAAAGATTACAAGCAGTTAGCGCTCGGCCGGCCCTGTTATCATGTGGAGATATTCCTTTAAAAGAGCGGCCACTTGTTGATATTGATTAAGTTGAAAGATCCGCTCTTTAATCGAAGTAGAGTGGGGCAGACCCTTTAAATACCAAGCGAGATGCTTTCTCATCCGGGGTATTCCCAACCGCTCACCAAAGTAGGCTACCGCTCCTTCCAGGTGGGATAAGGCTGTTTTAATCCGCTCCGGACAATCCGGTTCAGCTAAAACTTCACCTGTTTGCAGAAAATGACTCGTCCGGTGAATCAACCAGGGGTTCCCGCGCACAGCCCGTCCGATCATAACCGCATCACAACCGGTACCGGTAATCATCGCCCCGGCATCTTCGGGAGAAAAAATATCACCATTCCCGATTACCGGAATATTGACTTTTTCTTTGACCAGTTGAATAATCTGCCAGTCTGCTTTTCCCAGATAAAATTGATCACGGGTCCTGGCGTGAACGGCAACTGCCTTGACTCCTTTTTCCTCGGCTAGCTGCGCTATCTCTACCGCATTGAGCCGACTCCGGTCCCAACCGGCCCTTATTTTAACTGTTACCGGCAGCTTAACAGCATTAACGACTGCTGCCATAATCTCACCGGCTCTTTTGGCGTCTTGCAGCAAAGCTGAACCCGAGCCGCTTTTAACGATCTTGGGCATCGGACAGCCCATATTTAGGTCAATTAGATCCGGTTGATATTCCACGGCGAGAATAGCGGCAGCCTCCCGCATAAAAACCGGGTCCTCACCAAAAATTTGAACGGCAATCAAACCCTTTTCCCGACGATTAAAATCAATTAACTCCCTGCTTCTTTCATTCCCATAAACCAGCCCTTTACTACTGATCATTTCCGTATAAAGGAGCTGACCGCCCATTTCCCGGATCAGCTGGCGATAGGGATAGTCACTAATCCCGGCCATCGGGGCTAAAAAAACCGGGGTTTCAATCATTAAATTCCCGATCTGCATTGTTTTACCCCCCTGCTTTTTCCGTAATACCATTAATAGTGCCGATATAGTTTAAGCCTTCCAGGGTTAATAAGGGTTCAACCAGATCGATCGCGCTAGTCTCCCCGGCAATTAAGTTAACCAGTCCCCCGGTGCCGATCACTTTGGTCGCAGGACCCAGTTCTTGTTTAAAGCGCCTGACCAATCCTTCGACCTGGCCGACAAAGCCATAAACAATACCGGAACACATCCCGTCGATAGTATTCTTACCGATAGCTGTCTCCGGTCTCTTCAGTTCAATCCGCGGTAATTTGGCGGCCTGACGAAACAGGGCCTCAGTCGAAATACTAATCCCCGGAGCGATCGCTCCCCCCACATAGTCACCATTTGGGGAGACGGCACAAAAGGTGGTCGCTGTACCAAAATCAACAATAATTAGCGGTCCGCCATATTTCCGATAGGCCGCGACTGCATTTACAATCCGGTCAGCCCCTACTTCGCGGGGATCATCCATTTTAATATTCATCCCGGTCTTGATCCCCGGTCCGATCAACATTGGCTCCAGCTCCAAATACTTAGTGCTGGCTTCTTTCAAAACCATCACCACCGGTGGCACGACACTGGAAATAATAACCCCTTTGATCTCCTCAATTTTAAACCCGGCAAAATCAAATAAATTATCAAGTAAGACCCCATACTCATCGGAGGTTTTATCATGATCAGTGCTAATTCGCCAGTCTTTGAGCAACTTTCCCTGCTCAAAAATCCCCAGAACAGTATTGGTATTTCCGACATCAATGGTAAGAATCATCATCACTTCATCCCTTCTTAATTATTTCCATTTTCATTATTACGCAAAGAAACATCCCCGGACCAGAAAGTATGGATTACCCCCTGTTCATCCTTAATTACCAGCTCCCCCTGGGAAGACAGCTCAATAACCCGGCCCCAATAGGTCTGCTCACCACTAATGATCTGGACCCTTTTACCTTCGATCGCTAAGTGTTCCTTCCAGGCAGCTAATATCCCCGCCCAATCTCCCGCGACCAGTCGACGGTAATACTCCTCCAGCCACTTAAGAATAACCTGTAAAAGGACTGTCCGATCCACCGGTTGATTAAAGTAACGCTGAAGCGAAGTGGCTATCTCGACCAGATCGTCCGGGAAATCAGTCTGATTGACATTAACCCCGATCCCGATAACGGCATAATTAATTCCACCCATATCGGCATTTAACTCTGATAAAATTCCACATATTTTTTTGCCGCCGAGCAGGAGATCATTGGGCCACTTAATTATCAGGTCACCTCCCGGGAGCAGTTGCTCAATCGCTTGATAAACTGCCAGTGCGGCAATTATTGTTAAAAAGGGGGCCTGGTTTGGCTGGAGCTGCGGTTTAACTAATAGCGAAAACCAGAGGCCGGTCCCGGGAGGGGCATGCCATTTCCGACCTCGTCTCCCCTTACCGCTAGTCTGTTCTTCGGCAATCACTACTATCCCCTCACCGGCACCTTCCCGCGCCAGTTCTTTTACTTGCTCATTGGTCGAACCCAGGCTGGGAAAAACCCTGATCTCCTGTCCCAACAACTCTGTCTCCAATCCCAGATAAACCTCCTCCGCGTTAATACCGACCGCTTTCTTGATTAATCGGTAACCCCTTCGGCTGACCGAATCAATCTTATATCCCTGTGCTCTAAGCTGATTGATCTGTTTCCAGATGGCTGTCCGGGACACTCCCAGCTTTTTACTTATTCCTTCCCCGGAAAGGTAATCATCCCGATGCTGATATAATAACTGTAGCAGTTTGACTGTAAGCTTATTCAACCACCCTTACTCCTTCCTCGTTTTAATCTAATTTTAATCTTTTTCTAACCCTTTTTTAATTGATTACTTTTCTCTATTCTATTATAATTGAATAAGTAAAGTAAAGTCATTTTACTTAAAAATAAGAAAGGTGGTTAAAAAATGAGATTTTCCAAGAAGAGGCTTGCCTCTTATATTTTGATTGCAATGGTTGCTTTACTGATTGGAACAACCATTGGGTCACTAGATACAGTAGCACCCCATTCCAGGGCCGACAACAGCTCTCTTACCCAGGAGGAACAGACAAAAGAGCTGATTGTTACTGCCCACAACGTATTTGCCGATATAGCAGAAAAGGCCGACCCGGCAATCGTTTTGATTACCTCCGAGATTAAAATTGAAAGCAATCAATCCCCCTATCCCTTTTTTGATGATCCCTTTTTCCGCTATTTCTTCGGGGAGCAGTTTGAAGTACCCCAAAGACAGCGAATCACCGAGGGTTTTGGTTCTGGTTTTATCGTATCGGAAGACGGTTATATCGTAACAAATGAACACGTCGTTCATAATGCGGAAAAAATTGAGGTAACGATCAACGGTTTTGAAGCACCGGTTACGGCAGAGATTGCCTGGGCCGATTTTGAGCTAGACCTGGCGGTTTTAAAAGTTAATGTCGACCAAAAGCTGGCAACCCTTCAGATGGGCGACTCTGATCAGATCCGGCCGGGGGACTGGGCGATTGCAATTGGCAATCCCTTTGGTTTTGCCCATACCGTCAGTACCGGCGTGATCAGTGCGTTGGGACGGCAGATCTCGATCCCTTCCCAGGAAGAATCCCGAACTTATCCTAATTTAATCCAGACCGATGCTGCGATCAACCCCGGTAATAGCGGTGGACCACTTTTAAATATTAGCGGTGAAGTTATCGGGATCAATACGGCGGTTAGTACCCAGGGGCAAGGAATCGGTTTTGCCATCCCGGTTAATGAGGTAAAAGACATCGTTAAAGACCTGAAGGAAAAAGGTGAAATTATCCGACCCTGGCTCGGCTTTTATTATCAAGAACTAAGTGCGAAGCTGAAGGAACAATACCAGCAATACTACGGCTTACCCAGTTTAGATGGGGTAATCGTTAAAAAAGTTGTTCCGGATAGCCCTGCAGAGAAAGCCGGTCTCCAGCCCAATGACATCATCACCCGGATTGACGATCAGGAAATAGTTAAACTAAATGATGTCAAAAAGATGATTGACCTGAAAGAAATTGGCGATACGATTAAAATTGAAGTAATCCGTAACGGTCATTCGACCCTGGTCTTTGCCCGAATCGGTCGAAAACCGGATAAAGCATATTAAAACAAGCCTCTTGAGACGTTTAAAACCCCGGTTAATCCGGGGTTTTATTATTATCGAGCAATTTAAGCTTTTTCCGCTATTTTTTTTAAAAACTCTCCGATTCTGCCCAGCAGTATTTCAGCATTATCAAGATCCTGAGCCATCTTTTCAATCGGACACAGATCGGTTTGCTCTCTATTTTTGATATAAGGACAACTCCGACCATAGCTAAAGGCTACCTCTCCCCGGGCTAAAATCTCCAGCGCACTTTGTGAGATTACCCCGCTATAGAGCTCTTTAATTCCGACATGCTGACAGAGGAGCGCTGCGGCCCGGCCAACCACCCGATCAGCGATACTGGCCCCCCGCAAGCTGCTTCCCAACTGGGTTATGGCCAGATAAAGGGGTTTGATCCCCCGCTCGCTACTACTAAAAAGCAGCTGGTCCTGATTAACGATCACCAGTGCCGCTCGCTCAGTCTCCAGTATTTCTCTAGCCCGCTCAATATCTTTCATGGATTACATCCCTTCTTTAAACCTTATAATAAATTAAGACTGAGATCCAATGCTCTAATATGGTGGGTCAAGGCGCCAACCGAGATAATATCTACACCGGTCGCCGCCACTTCTCTAACCGTCTGATCGGTAATCCCGCCGGAAGCTTCAACAATCGCCTTTCCGGCAATCAGTCGGACTGCTTTTTTCATCTCCTCAATCCCCATATTATCGAGCATAATTATCTCCGCCCCGGCGGCCAGAGCTTCCTCTACCCCGGGTAGGTCTTGGACTTCGATCTCGATTTTAACAGTATGGGGCAGCCGTTTCTTCAGAATTGAAATAGCGTTAGCAATGCCCCCGGCGGCCTTAATATGGTTATCCTTGATCAAAACGGCATCAGCCAGCGACATCCGATGGTTATACCCACCCCCTACTCGCACCGCATATTTTTCCAAAACACGTAAGGTCGGGGTAGTTTTCCTGGTATCAACCACTCGCACCGGGTAATCCCGGAGCAGTTTTACATAATGATTGGTCTGAGTCGCTATTCCCGATAAACGCTGCAAAAAATTAAGGGCCACTCGCTCTCCTCTCAGAATCGCGGCGGTAGGCCCACTCAGCTTAACCAATTCCTGACCGGCTGTAATCGTCTGGCCATCCTCACAGCAAGGGAGGTATTCAATTCTGGGGTCATATTGCTGAAAAACAAGTTCAGCTACCGGCAAACCCGCTATCATTCCTTTTTCTTTGGCCAGGATAATCCCCTCACTCTTCCGGCCGGACTCAATCAAATTATCAGTAGTAATATCGCCCCAGGCCAGATCTTCCCTGCGGGCTTGCTTAATTATTTCTTGAATCAACTCTTTATTCCAACACATCTTGCTTTCCCTCCGGATAATCTAGATTAAAAATAATATGGGTCTTGGACCAATGAGCTTCCTTAACCGGAAAGTCACTGCGATAATGACCTCCTCTGCTCTCCTCGCGTAACAGGGCTGCCCTGGCGATCATCTCGGAAATTTGCAACATATTTGCCAACTCCCAGCTCTCTTGATCACTAACCGGATAATTATTTAAGCCTTGCCATTGTTGTTGTGACCAGCGGATCATCGTTTCCAGTTGTTCGCTCTTCCTGATCATACCGACTTTTTTATCCATCTCCTGTCTTAATCGGTTCCCAATTTCTTTGATTAAGGGTGAAGCCTGACCATTCGGTTTGAGCGGAGGAATGAGCAGAGAGTTATAGTTATCGATCATATTAAGGGTGGATCGTCTCGCTCGAATTGCCTCATAAATGCGATGGCCGAAAACCAGTCCATCCAGCAAAGAATTACTGGCCAGTCTGTTCGCACCATGCACTCCGTTGCAGGCAACCTCACCACAGGCATAAAGCCGCTCCACATCGGTCTGACCATCAATATCGGTTCTAACACCGCCCATCATATAATGGGCAGCCGGAATAACCGGGATCAGCTCTTGGCTGAGATCATGCCCGTACTGGAGTAGTGTCTGATAAATAGTGGGAAACCTTTTTTCCACAAACCCGGGTTTACAGGCGGTAACATCCAGCCAAACATAGGGCATCCCGTCTTTTTCGGCTTCTTTGAGAATTGAGCGGGCAACAATATCCCGCGGGGCCAGTTCGGCTTGAGGATGGTAATTAGGCATAAAGCGTTCTTTCTTTTTATTAAGTAAAATCCCGCCCTCCCCGCGGACACTTTCCGAGATTAAAAAAGAAGGACCGGTTGGATTGTAAAGTGTTGTCGGATGGAATTGCATAAATTCCATATCAATTAAAGTAGCACCGGCTCTATAGGCAGCAGCGATTCCATCGCCAGTAGTCACATCAGGGTTGCTGGTATTAGCATAAATCTGCCCACAACCTCCACTGGCTAAAACCACTACCCGGGCCAGGTAGATCTGATAACAATGCCGGCGCTGATCAAAGACCACTACTCCGGCTACCTTTCTGGTCAAAGGGCCGCCGTCTAAAACTAAATCAATCATAAACGAGTCTTCCCGAACGATAACATTATTATTGCGCTGGATTACCCTGGTTAGGGCTTCCCGAATCTCCACTCCGGTAGCGTCACCCCTGGCGTGGAGTATTCTGCGTTTACTATGGGCACCTTCTCTGGTCAAATCCAGAGTTCCTTCAATATGATCAAAATTAGTGCCGAGTTTAATCAACTCCCTGACCCGGTCCGGTCCGTTCTGAACAAGAACCTGGACAGCTCGGTAGTCACAGAGTCCAGCCCCGGCCTGCAGGGTATCCTCCAGATGGAGTTCCCAGGAATCTCCCTGATCAAGAACAGCAGCAATTCCCCCCTGGGCATACTGGGTATTACTGTCTTCGATCTGTTCTTTAGTCAAAATAATAACCTGTCCCAGGGAACTAAGATTTAAAGCTGTATATAGACCGGCAATCCCAGTGCCGACCACCAGAAAATCGGTTTTAATATATTCTAGATCTTGTAGCAATTATATCACCCGGTATTTAGTCCCATTTCAGCTAATTTGTAACATTCTACTCATCGCCCGGTAAGCCTTTTCTCTAATTTCAGCCGGCAATTCAATCTCCGTAATCAGCTCTTTCAGCGAAAGATAGACCTTTTCCAGTGTAGTTTTCTTCATATTCGGACAGATCAAACCCGGACTTAATAGATAAAAGCGTTTATCCGGATTCTCTTTTTGCAAACGGTGAATAATCCCCATCTCTGTTCCGATCAAAAAAGTGCTGGCTTTACTCTCCCGGGCATAGTCCAAGATACCGGCCGTACTGCCGATATAATCAGCCAGGGCCAGCACTTCCGGGGTACACTCGGGATGGATTAACAACGGGGCTTGCGGATGGGCGGCTTTAGCCTTTTTTACTTCTTCCGGCCGCACCCGGGCATGGGTCGAACAGTATCCTTCCCAGATGATCAGCTCCTTAGTCGTCTGGCTGGCGACATATTGTCCCAGGTTTTGATCCGGCAAAAAGATAATCTGTTCCTGGGGAAGCGATTCCACTACTTGCCGGGCATTTGACGAAGTACAACAAATATCGCTCTCCGCCTTAACTGCGGCCGGTGAATTAACATAAGCTACTACCGCCGCTTCCGGATAGCGTTTTTTCATTTCCTTTAAAGAGGGTACATCGACCATATTAGCCATCGGACAATCAGCCATTTTTTCCGGTAATAAAACCGTTTTATCGGGAGAAAGGATCTTAGCACTTTCCGCCATAAATATTACCCCGCAAAAAACAATCAGCTCGGCATCGGTTGCTGCTGCCTGCTGGCTCAACTTAAAAGAGTCACCGACAAAATCGGCCAGGTCCTGCACCTGGTCAATCTGGTAATTATGGGCCAGAATGATTGCATTCCGCTCCTTTTTTAATCGTTCAATTTCCGATAATAAATTCCCTTTAATCACCATAAGATGCCCCCTCAATTATAACAGTAATCCAAAATTAAATATTATGATAACAATCCAATGATACCGCCTTTATTTATTTTTGTCAAGCCTTTTGAAGTCCATATTTGACAAATAAACAGGGAAATAGTAATCGGAATCGGTATTATCTTCTTTGCTTTCTCTACTTCTTTAGGGTGGTGTTATTACGGAGAAAAGTGCATTGAGGATAAACAAGCTTAGGCACCCACTATAACTCGAGAAAACCCGGAGCGGGTTTTCTCGAGTTGTATCATTCTAATAATCTACCTTACCCATGTATTTTCTAGTACTTAGGGGATGGTTCCTTGCGGTAGCCAGGTAATGGGAAAAGAGATCCATTACGGCGGAAAGGACCAGTGGTGACATATATCCCCTCAGCTCTGCCGGTACCCCGGGTAACTCATAATCTTTTGTATCGATCACCGTCACCCGCTGAGAGTATTTTTTAGAAAAGGTTTCGGCCCGCTCGGTTACTGGTCTACTTTTGTCTTCGCCTTTAAAAATGATGATATTGGTATCGTCCCGGACAATCTCAAATGAGCCGTGGAAAAACTCTCCGGCATGAACGGGCTGGGCAGGGATCCATTGCATTTCTTCCAGGATACAGGTGGCATAAGAATATGTTTCTCCCCAACAGGGACCAGCTCCCAGGATCATAAAAAATTGTTGATCTTGATAGTCTTTAGCAAATTGGCGGGCCCGCTCCTCAACCTGCTGCTTGATCTGAACAAGACTTTCCGGCAAAGTAGCGAGTGCGGCCATTATCTGGTCATATTGCTGGAAGTTATCAGTCCGTTTAATTAAATTAAAGACAATCTGATAAAGCAAAACAATCTTGGAAGCAGTCACCCCGGTCTCAGCTTGATTGGTGAAGACATAATCTACCGCCTGTCCAAGGGGAGAATCACCTTCACCGGTAAAACCGATGGTAGTTGCCCCGATCGCACCGGCATAATTGGCTGCTGCCACTGTCTCCGGAGTTTTACCACTGTAGGAAGACAAAACAAGCAGAGAATTTTGATTGAATTGCACCGGTCTAATTGTATTAAATTCACCAGCATTATAAATATAAACCGGCAATTGCGAATTGGTCTCCAGGATATATTTGCAGGGATACATACAGGCCAGTGATCCGCCACAGCCAACTAAAAAGATATTCTTTAGCTCATTCCTTAATACCTGCTCGACAATTTCTTCAATTCTGGGCTGTTCGGCCAGCCCTTTTTTCAGCATTTCCTGATAAATCTTTAGTTTATTTTGGTCCATTGATTATTTCCCCCTTACATAAATTTTTTATTTGGTCTATTTAAATTAACTTACCCTTTAACACTCCCGGCGGTCAAACCCTTGATAAAAGACCGCTGCATGGCCAGATATAATATCATAATCGGTAGAGAGCCAATTACTATTCCGGCCAACATGGTGGTATAATCAGTGGTTAAAGCATCCCGGAAAGTAGACAATCCGATCGGAATCGTCATTAAGGACTTATTCTCAATAAAAATTAAGGCAAATAAGAATTCATTCCAGACAAAAATTCCGGTAACGATCGCTGTTGAGGCCAGAATTGGCTTGCTAATCGGCAGTACTATCCTGGTAAATGTTGTTAAAGCATTACATCCGTCGATATAAGCCGATTCTTCCAGTTCCCGCGGAAAAGAGATGAAGTAAGAGCGGATCAAAAAGATCGCAAAGGGTAAGCGGAAAGCAACATAGGGCAGGATCATCGCCCAATAGGTATTATAAATACCGAATTGATTTAACATCCGATAAAGGGGTAAAACAGCAACCTGGGGTGATAATAAAAGTCCTCCTAAAATCAGATAGAAAAGTACGGTCTGTCCTTTAAAGTAAAACCTGGTCAATCCATAGGCACAGGCTGAACCAAATACAATTGTCAGTGCAATGGAAACCCCGGAGACCAGTACACTATTAATAAAATACTGGGAAAGCCCTAAATTCCAGGCATTCTGATAATTTACATATAGCAACCGACCGGGCAGCTTTAAAGGAGTGCTAAAAAACTCATTGTTATTCTTGAGTGAACTGAGTACAATCCAGCCCATCGGCAGGACAATAGCGATCACGAGCAGGCTTAAGATCAGCAATAAGCAAGTTCTAATAAATTGCTCAGAATTTTTTTGGCTCATCCGCTAATTCCCCCTTCCTGTTAATTCCGGGTAGATAGTTTAATTTGCAGCAATGAAGCGACAAAAGTAATTACAAAAATAATAATGGCAACGGCCGAGGCATAGCCCATGGCATCAAAGAAAAAGGCATGGCGGTACATATATGTGCCTAAGACCTGAGTGGTATCATACGGACCTCCCCGGGTGGTAACGAAGACTTCGGTAAACAACTTAAAAGACCCAATTACGGTAATCACTGAGGTAACCAGTAGCATTTCCTTTACCTGTGGGATGGTGACAAATAAAGCCTTCTTCACCTCTCCGGCCCCGTCGATCTCAGCTGCATCATACAGCTCAACCGGTATTTTTTGGATAGCTACAATTAATAACATCATAATATAGCCGACATATTGCCACTGACTCATCGCAATAATCGCAAATATGGCTGTTTTAGGCTGACCAAGCCAGGCAAAGCTAAAATCTTTAGCTCCACCCCATCTAATCAGCGAATTAATTAAACCGATATTAGGGTTATAGATGAAATACCACATTAGACCAACGGCTGTTACCGAAATTACCGAAGGCAAGAAATAGATATTGCGAAATAATTTTCTCGACCGGCCAATAAATTTACTCTCCAAAATTATGGCTAGGACTAATCCGATTCCAACCTGGCATAGCACAGAAATAACCGCATACCAGGTATTATTTTTTAAAGCGGTATAAAAAATCGGATCATCAAAAATATCGCGATAATGTCTTAATCCGACAAAGATCGTTTCCGGACTATAGCTATTCATCCGAAATAAACTAAAGTAAAAACTCTGTAAGATCGGAATATAGACAAAGATTAATACAAAGAGTAATGCTGGAATAATGAATAACCAATGGGTGTACTTCCCTCTTTTCATCTTATCCCCCTATTTAGAGTACCGCGACCGAACAGCACTGCTGGCTGTTCGATCGTGGTAGCAGTCAAACTATGCTCAGAATTCACTCCTTACCCGCTCAGCTGTTTTAACGATTTGTTGCATAATCTTTTCGGGAGTAGTCATATTATCGGTTAATTTTTGCAGTTCCGGGCCATAAACACTCCATATTTTAGCGTGCAGGGAAGAATCTAACCAGTTAACCAGACTCTTAGCCTCAAGGATGATCTGGGTTGAATCGTAAATAGAATCCTTTACTTCACCTTTATCGACAACGTTTTTAATCCCATTAATAAACCCAAGCTCTTGGGCCTCTTTCTTGCCAACCTCTTTGCCGGTTAAATATTTTAAGAAAGCAATTGCCTCGGCCGGATGTTTAGTATTAGCTGAAACGACAAACCCCTCCGGATAACCGGTCAGATAATCCTGATCACCCATTCCGTCTTCGATTACCGGAAATTTAAAAATACCGTAATTGGCTTTAAATTCCTCCGGAGCCGACCGTTCAATTTCCGGTATCTCCACTATTTCCAGATACATCATGGCCGCTTTACCGTTAAAGAGATTGATCCTGGCTTCGTCATGTTTGATCGCATTAGCATTCTGATTGAAATAGGGGACTAACTGCTGATATTTCTTTAAAGCCTCAACATAACCGGGATGAGTAAAAGTTCCCTTTTCCGGTTGAATATCGGTCAATCTAATCTGATCAGGGACACACTTCTGATTTAAAGTACCAATATAATGTGACACCGCCCAGGGGGCCTGATTACCAAAGGCAATCGGAGTAATCCCGGCTTGCTTAAGCTCGGCACAAACCCTTAATAAATCCTCAAAAGTCTCCGGGATCGCTACGCCAACTTCCTGGAAAATCTTAGTATTATAGACAAATACTTTGGCATCAAGTCTAAATGGAGAACCATAAATTTTCCCGTTGTAAATAAAGGGCTCTAGCTGAGAATAAACAAAATCATCCTTCCAGCCCTGTTCCATCACATCGGTTAAGTCATAAACCTGTCCCGCCCGGATAAAGCGGTTAGTAAACTCACCGGGCCAGCTAAAGAAAACATCTGGTCCTTGCTCTGTCCCCAGGATAATCTTAATCTTTTCTTTAAAAGGGTCATTGGATATTGCCTGGACATCAACTTTAACATTGGGATTTAGCTTCTCAAAATCGGCAGCTACCTCTTCGAAAAAGCTGTAGTAAGGTTCCTGAGTCCACCGGTGTAAAAACTTAAGTTGCACCTCGGCCGCTACCATACCCGAAAACAGAGTTAACAAAAGACTTAATACGAAAAAACCGGTTAAAATCTTTTTCACTTCTTTACTCCTCCTCTTTTATTTATTAGCTCTTCTCCACAACTGCTTTAAAAACTGGTAATCACCCCCTTTTCAAATGGGATAGCGGGATATCCCACTATAACTAAAAAAAATTACTTCGGGTGAATCTCCCGCCCATAGCCAAAAGCCCCCTGGACTAAACAGGTATCGGCCGCATATTTGGCAGCTTCCCTTAATACCCTGGTCAATCCATCCGGCTTATTCCAACTCCGTGTAACAATCTGCAGTAAAAAGTAGGTAATAAAGGAATCGCCCGCTCCCAGGGTATCAAGAGGGTCAATTGGGTACGCCGGCTGTTGATAAAATTGTCCTTCGGCCAGCATGATTACGCCGGCACTGCCCCTGGTCGCCAGGGCTAATTGACAGCCACAACCGACTGCTTTAACTAATTTCTCCTTAATCTGGTCGGCCGATAGCCCACTACCGGATAAAAAAGCAAAGTCAAGAAAAGGACATACTTCTTCCAGGTAATCATCACTAATTCGATCCGAAAAATCAAAAGAAAGCGGAATTTCCAATTGTTGCAATTTAAACAGTTGATCTTCCAATAGGCTGTAACAACTACTATGCATAAGATCAAAACCACTGATATAAGTAAGGTCATCCGGGGTCAGCTGCAGTGGATTGTCTTTGGCTACTCCCCCTTTGTTCCCCCCGACAAAAACCCGCTCTCCCTTAACCAGATTAACTTCGGCATAACCGTTCTCACCCGGGTAAGTCCGACAAGATGACAGCTCAACCCCCAGTTCATTTAAGACCGCGCGGATATGTTCAGCGGCCTGGTCATTTCCAAAAACCCCGATATAAGCAGCCTCATGTCCTAATTTTCGGGCATAAACCGCAAAATTTAAGGCATTACCCCCCGGAAACATCGTATTTAGATCCAGATATTTATCAACGACATTATCACCAATCCCAATTACGCGAGCCATTACTTACTCCTTCCTCTAATGCTATTCTTTTAAGGCAGAATTAACGATAAACTTGAATTTATCACTTCTAAAAACCGATTTATTGATCTCGATTGGTAAATTCGTAGCCGTATACACCGTAACTTCTTTGACCAACAGCGCTGTATTTAATTGGACATTAAGTAATTTAGAGTCCTCCTCGGTCGACATCATTACATTAAAGATTCCGCTGGCATGGTGTGGTTTGATCCCATATTGCTCATCCATCATTTGATAAAGCGAACCGTTAAAATCACCGTTGGGCATTCCCGGGAAAATACAGAGCGGAAGATAGGTTGTCTCCAGAATATAGGGCTCATCATCGACTAATCTCAACCTTTTTAAAACCAGGACTTCTTCCGGCTCAACAGCGGATAATTGCAGGTATTTGATCATCCGGGCATCTGGATTAATTACTTTTCTGGAGATAAGCCTAGTTTCTAATTCTTTCCCCAGACCGGCAAATAAACTGGTTGTTCCTTCCAGGGAATGGACATCTGTTTTAATTTTTTTATCAGCAATAAAAATACCTTTCCCGGCTCTTTTAGTACAATAGCCTTCCGTAATTAAACCCCGGATTGCTTTCCGGATCGTAACCCGGCTAACCCCCAGTTGGGCCTCTAACTCCCTTTCGGTCGGAAGCTGTGTCCCCGGCTTAAGCTTCTCTCTCTCAATTTTCTTGCGGATTTGCTCCTGGATTTGATAAAAAACCGGTACTATTGTGTTTTTATTAACATTAAGATTCATTTTAATTCCACCTATCCAGTATGGGATAGTGGGTTAACCCACTTCGATAATACCATAAATTTTTAGTCTTGTCAAATAATTTGAATTTGTTGAAGTAAACTGAAAGCCCCTGACTTCAAGCAGGGGCCCAACTATAATTCAGTTTTTAACTGGTTGGCAGACCAGCTTAAATAAGTCATATTTCAATAAAGCGTTACATAAATATGCGTAAACCGGTATCGTTAAGGCCTGACTGATTATCCGCGGGAGCAAAGTTACGGCCAGTGGTATCCCAAAAATCTGCTGTAAAAAGACCGGGACCATTATGACTGAAGTAATAATCTGTCCGACACTAATTGCCAAAAGCAATCTGAGCAAGCCGGGCTTCTCCCGGTAAAAGAGAGCGATAATTAGCCCCGGGATAAAACCGGTTAGAAGTGAGGTCAGGGTAAAATGGGGTAAATAAGGTCCTAACGGATTGATCAAATACCCCAGGAGATCAGCGATCGCACCGACAACAGCCCCGGCCCACGGCCCAAAAGCTATCCCGGCAAAGATGATCGGTAACCCCCCCAGACCGATTCTAATCCCTTCCACCCCGGCAATTACAATACGCAGACTAAATACTCTGGTCAAAACAATACTTAAACCAATCAGAAAAGATAGATAAACCAAGCGACGGGTCGAAAAATATTTCAACTCCTCCACCTCCCTTCTCTTTGGATCATGGCAGAAACCAGCACCAAAGAGAAGAGCTCTTTGGTGACAGCGGACGCGATACCCATACCGCAGCCATTCCTGGCATTTCGTCTTAAGGCAACGTCCCATCCCTAAGCACTATTAACGCATGGTATCTACTCAGCCACTTTTTATTGTACACTCTAATTATACTATAAAAAACAGTTAATTAAAATAGTCCCGAGATCCGACCGTCGGCATCAATATCAATCGCTTCCGCGGCAGGTTGTTTCGGTAGGCCGGGCATTGTTAAAACCGGACCGGTTAAGGGTACTAAAAAACCGGCCCCGGCTGAAAGATTGATCTCCCGGACCGAAACGGTAAATCCACTGGGTCGACCCCTTAGTGTCGGGTCGTCCGAAATCGAACTCTGGGTCTTGGCCATACAGATCGGGAGTCGGGCATAACCCAGTTCGGTATAGCGTTTGATTTGTTTGAGGGCCTGACTGCTGAAATTAACACCGTCAGCACCATAAACCTCGCGGGCAATCAGCTCGATCTTCTCTTTGATCGGTAAGGTTTGGTCATAGAGAAAACGGAAGTTGCTTTGCTCTCCCTCCAGTAAGGCAGTCACCTTTTCGGCCAGTTCCAGACCGCCTTCTCCACCTTTAGCCCAGACTTCGGAAAGGGCCACCTTAACTTGCATTGCCTCACATTTTTCCCGGACCAACTCCAGTTCGGCCATTGTATCCTGGGGGAAACGATTGATTGCTACTACCAGCGGGACACCAAATTTCTGGATATTCTCAACGTGTTTCTCCAGGTTGGCAATACCAATACTTAAAGCCTCCAGATTTTCTTCGGTCAATTGATCCCGGCCAACTCCTCCGTGCATCTTTAATGCTCTGATCGTAGCTACCAGTACCGTCACATCCGGTTTCAGGCCGGCATAACGGCATTTTATATGATAAAACTTCTCGGCACCCAGATCAGCACCAAAGCCGGCTTCAGTAACGGTAATCTCTCCCAGCCGCATTGCCATCTTAGTCGCCATTATACTATTACAGCCGTGCGCAATATTGGCAAAAGGACCGCCGTGGATAAAAGCCGGAGTATTTTCCAGGGTTTGGACCAGATTTGGTTTTAAAGCATCTTTCAGCAAAGCCGTCATCGCTCCCGCTACTTTTAAATCACCAGCTGTCACTGCTTCACCCGCATATGTATAGCCAACTACTATCGCCTTGATCTTCTCTTTGAGTTCCATTAGATCATTAGCCAGACATAAAATGGCCATGATCTCTGAAGCAACTGTGATCATAAAATGATCCTCGCGTGGAGTCCCATGGGCTTTACCTCCCAGACCCACCACAATATTGCGTAAAGCCCGATCGTTCATATCAACTACCCGCGGCCACCTGACCTGAGTAGGATCAATCGCCAGTTGATTCCCTTGTTTAATATGGTTATCGAGCGCCGCTGATAAAAGGTTATGGGCCACACCGATCGCATGGAGATCCCCGGTAAAATGGAGATTGATATCTTCCATCGGAATTACCTGGGCATACCCCCCGCCGGCTGCCCCGCCTTTTACACCCATGGTCGGTCCGAGTGACGGTTCTCTAAGGGCAATCACCGCCTTTTTTCCCAGTTTATTCAAAGCCTGACCCAGACCAACAGTTGTCGTAGTCTTACCCTCACCGGCCGGGGTCGGTGTAATCGCCGTTACCAGTACGAGTTTGCTTTTTTCCGCATTTTGCAGTCTGGTCAGCACATCCAGCTTTACTTTAGCTTTATAATTACCATATAACTCAAGGTCATCATCGCTTAGTCCGACCAGTTCGGCAATTTCCGTAATCGGTTTCATCTTGGCTGCCTGGGCAATCTCAATATCTGTCTTCAAAGTATATCCCCCCTTAATTATTTGTTATTTGTACAGACATCTTTAATGTAACATAAAGAATAAGCAAAGTAAATCCTTTAATCAATTTTATTCCCGGTTAGCTCGTTGATAATCCGTTTTTCAATCTTCCCGGCCAGATGATCAGCCTGATGAAAGATTTGAGTTGCTTCTTGTTCGGTTGAATCGACCATTGACTGGTCTTTAATTGACTGGAGGTTAATCAAAACATTATAATAACCGCCTTTGATCGCTGAATAGGCTAATAAGCCGGCTACCCCGACATCAGAGATCGCATTAGGATTTCCCTGCTCTACCACTGGAGTAGCAATTTTAAGCAATTTCAACCCCACGCGCATCGTTTGCAACGGAATAATTGTCGCTGCTTTTAAGGCCGACTGGATCTGCCCCCGGCGCTCTTTGATCTCCTCATCGGTATTCTTGGCTAAGCGGTAGGCGCGCATTACTTTTTCGAAGGCCTGCGAATCTTCATTGGCCAGGGCCAGGGCCTCCTCTTTACTTTGCTTTAATTCAGGGATTAGCTGCTGCAAAGTATCACCTTTAGTTAGCCCGACCACCATCTGGAGCAGACTGGCCGCCTTAGCCGCCGCCAGCCCCGCTACACTTCCTCCCCCGGGGGTAGGAGCACTGCTCGCCAGTTTTTCAAGCAATTGGTCTATCCTTAATTCCGGTAAATTCATACCATCCCTCCTTAATTACCTCCTTGAACAGTTTTCTCAATTAACTGCTGATCAACCAAGTATGGTAGGGTAATCTGACCTTTCCCTGCCTGCTGCTGATTCCATTGCCGGGCAGTCCGGATCGCATTGGGATTACGGGCCCAGGCCCGGCGGGCCACTCCTCCGTTGACATCCCAGTCAATCGCTGATTTAATGATCCGGTCAACCCGACTGCTCCCGTCTAATACCAGACCAAAACCCCCGTTAAAACACTTGCCGATTCCGACACCCCCGCCGTTACTCTCCACTACCATTGTCATCCCCCGGGCAATATTTCCGGCAAAACAATGGATCGACATCTCGGCCATGATATTACTGCCATCCTTAATATTAGCTGTTTCCCGGAAGGGGGAATCGGTCCCTGCCGTATCATGATGATCACGACCCAACATAACCGGCCCAATCTCACCCTGACGGACCAGTTGATTAAACCGCAAGCCGATTTTAATCCGGTTGGCTGCATCGGCATAAAGGATTCTGGCTTGGGAACCTACCACCAACTTATTCCGAGCTGCCTGCTTGATCCAGTAATAATTGTCCCGATCCTGGGCACTTCTGTTCGGATCGATCGATTCGATGGCAAGCCGGTCCGTCCTGGCCAAGTCTTCCTCTTTCCCACTTAAACATACCCAGCGGAAGGGACCATACCCATAATCAAAACAAATCGGTCCCATAATATCCTCTACATAGGAAGGGAAGATAAAGCCCTGACTAGTATCCCGGCCATTACGGGCTATTTCTTTCACTCCGGCATCAAAGACTGCTTTCATAAAACTATTACCATAGTCCCAGAAATAGGTCCCCCGTTCCACCAGTTGTTTCAGTAATTCAAAATGGCGCCGCAGCGATTGATCGACCTCTCTTTTAAAACCCTCCGGATCTTCAGCCAGCAAGGCCCGCCCTTCGGCAAAACTATGCTTAACCGGGGTATAGCCCCCATCATAGACGGCATGACAGGAAGTCTGATCAGAAAGGAGTTCTACCTTGATCCGGTGCTTTAGTACATATTCGAGCAAATCAACGATATTCCCCGCGTAGGCAATCGAAATTGCTTCTTTTTTCTGACGGTATTCCGCCACCCAGGCAAAGATCTCCGCCAGGTCTGATGAGACTTTACTGACCCAACCCTGTTCAAAGCGGGTCTGAATCCTGGAATGATCAACCTCGGCAATAATCCCGATCCCACCGGCAATCTCGATCGCTTTAGCCTGAGCCCCACTCATCCCGCCCAGTCCTGAACTGATAAACAACTGGCCCTTTAGATCTTGATCTTCCGGTATCCCCAGAAATAACCGACCGGCATTAAGCAGCGTAAGATAGGTCCCATGGACGATCCCCTGTGGTCCAATATACATCCACCCACCGGCTGTCATCTGACCGTAATTGGCTACTCCCAGCGCAGCCGCCCGGTCAAACATCTCTTGATTATCAAAACTACCGATCATTAGTCCATTGGTAACAATAACCCGCGGAGCTTCCGGTCGGGACGGGAATAATCCCAGGGGATGACCTGACTGGACTACCAAGGTCTGTTGTTCAGTCATTACCTGCAAGTACTTTTTAATCAATTGGTATTGCAGCCAGTTTTGGCAAACCTGGCCGGTCTCCCCATAGGTAACCAGTTCATATGGATATAGAGCCACCTTAAAATCCAAATTATTATCGATCATTAATTGGAGCGCCTTACCGGCCAGGGTATTCCCCTGATATTCTTCAATCGGACGGGCTTTGATCTGAGCCCGGGGACGGTAGCGGTAGGCATAAATCCTCCCCCTGGTCTTTAGTTCGGTCAAAAACTCCGGGGCTAAGACCGGGTGTAACTTAGGGGGAAGATAACGCAGGGCATTGCTCAGGGCCAGCCCTATTTCCCGTTCACTAAGATTATGATTGCGCCGGGGAGCTCGCCGGATTCCGTCCTGAAATAACGGCTTTTCCGGTAATTGCTCACTTAACTGCACTTCCACAAAATCAACATCGGCCATTTTTACCCTCCTTTTATTAATCGACCCTTTTTAATCACCACTTTAACGGTATTAAAACCAAAGTAATAGGGGATTTGGCGGTAATCATCAAGCTCGAGCAGAATCAGGTCGGCCTGCTTACCCGGTTCAATACTTCCTAACCGTTCACCCCGGTCCAGGGCGTGAGCAGCATTGATCGTGACCGCAGTAATCGCCTCTTCCACGGCCAACCCCATCTTAATTACGGCCAGACTGACAATTAGAGCCATTGACCCCACTGGTGAACTACCGGGATTAAAATCTGAAGCCAGGGCTACCGGTACTCCTGCTCCGATCATCTGCCTGGCCGGAGCATAATGACCCTTCTGCAAGATGAAACTAGTACCGGGGAGAAGAACGGCGATCACCCCTGCTGCCGCCATTGCTTTGAGCCCTTTTTCCGAAACAGCGACCAGATGATCGGCTGAGACTGCGCCAACTTCTGCCGCCAGTTCAGCTCCCTCCAGATTATTTATTTCATCAGCATGGAGTTTGGGTTTTAACCCTAATTTGCTCGCTTCTTCCAGCAACAACTTGCTGGCCTGCCGGGAAAAAACCCCTTTTTCGCAAAAAACATCACAAAATTCAGCTAATTTAAGGCGGGCAATCTCCGGCAAAACCCTTTTAATGATAAATTGGAGATAACCGGGGTGGTCGGCCTGATATTCTTCGGGCCAGGCATGGGCACCTAAGTATGTCGGAACCAACTCCAACGGTAAGGACTGATTCAACTCCCTGATCACCTTCAACTGTTTGAGTTCAGTAACAAAATCCAGCCCATAGCCACTTTTCGCTTCTAAAGTGGTAGTACCCATCTCGCTTAACCGTAATGCCCATTTTTTCCCCGCCCGGAAGAGTTCTTCCGCACTGGCCGAACGGGTTGCCCGGACCGTATGGAGGATCCCTCCCCCCTGTTCGAGAATACTCAAATAATCCTCACCGCGGAGCCGGGCCACAAATTCCTCTTCCCGGCTTCCGGCAAAGACCAGATGGGTATGGGGGTCGATAAAGCCGGGCAAAGCAATCATCCCCCCGGCATTAAGGTAACGCCCGGCCCCACTTTTCCAACCGGCTCTTTCCAGTTCCTTTTTAGGGCCGGCGGCGATAATTACCCCCTGCCGGATCGCTACCGCTCCATCTTCGATCAAACCGATTTCCTGCTGGCTTGCACCCCGGGCTGCCTGTTGACTGAACCCCTTTACTGTCACCAACTGTTTGATCTGATCAATATATAAATCACAGCTACTCATAAAGGTGATTCTCCATAACCTGCCTTGTCTCAAATTGAGCCACCCGCAGATAGTAGTTAGCGACATCCAATAAGGCCTGCTGGGGAAGCAGCCCGACAATTTCACTTTCCAGCACACTTACTCCGTAATGCTTTGCTTCCTCTTTAATACAATTGAAAACCCGGTAAATTGGGGTGGAAAGGTAATTTTCCAGGTTCATTGAAACCTGTACCAGGTCCCGGTCTTCCAGATAAACACCCATTGCTTTGACATTTTTAAACCCACCGCTGCTCTCCCGGACAGCCCGGGCGATCTGATCGGCGATCCCTTTTCGGTTGGTATTTAAATTAACATTAAAGGCAATCAAAGGCATCCTGGCCCCGATAATACTAGCCCCGGCGGTCTGATGCATCCTGGTCGGACCCAGATCCGGTCGGCGGGCCGGAAGATTTATCTCTGTTTTGAGGACTTCGTACTGACCTTTACGGATATAGGCCAGATTCTTTCTTTCCGGAAGCTGGGCCGCTTCCCCATAGAGATAAATCGGCAACTCGAATGCTTCGGCCAGTCTCTCCCCTAGCCTTTGCGCAGCAGCAACACACTCCTCCATCTCGACCCCTTGCACCGGAACGAAGGGCATTACATCTACCGCCCCAATTCTTGGATGGGCTCCGCTTTGTTCTTCCATATTGATTAACTGCAGCGACTGCTCAAACAATCGGAAACTAGCCTCCTCAACCCTTGCCAGTTCTCCGATCAAAGTATAGACAGTCCGATTATGGTCACGGTCACTATTAACATCGAGCAACCTAACCCCCTCGACCGACCTGACGGCATCGGCTACCTGCTTAATCGTTGTGGTGTTTCTCCCTTCACTAATATTCGGAACAGCTTCTACTATTTTCCCAGCCAATGATCTTCCCCCCTTAAAATTTGACTTATTTTAATCAATCAGCCCAGCAACTGCTTGGACTAACTCACCACGATGGATCATCTCTTTAATTACTTTTAGCTCAGGATAGATAATCCGGTCTTCTCCCAACGGCTCGACCACCTCCCTGACTCTCTGGTAGATTATTTTGCTGCCCGTCCCCAGTGTTTTGATCGGTTGATCCGTTCTCAGATCAATCCCTTGTACCGCAGCAATAATTTCAATCGCTAAGATGTTCTCCAAATTATCAATAATTTTCCTCACTTTCCTGGCACTAATTGAACCCATGCTCACATGGTCTTCCTGATTGGCGGAAG
The DNA here is from genome assembly GCA_022360715.1 of Halanaerobiales bacterium. Classification (GTDB taxonomy): domain Bacteria; phylum Bacillota; class Halanaerobiia; order Halanaerobiales; family DTU029; genus JAKSCG01. The sequence goes on along the minus strand of JAKSCG010000014.1, from coordinate 77,826 downwards.
TAGGGATCGAATCAATTGAAGCCGGGCCGGCCAGGACTTTATTCTCGGAAACAAGCGAAGCTGCTGTATACTGAGGAATCATATACCCGGAATTAAGCCCACCGTATTTAGTTAAAAACATCTCCAGTCCGTTATTTAACGAAGCATCAACCAGCCGGGCCATCCTCCGTTCGGCAATATTACCCAGTTCACTTAAAGCCATCGCCAGATAGTCCAGACCCAGGGCCAGGGGTTGTCCGTGGAAGTTGCCACCGGAGATAACCAGTCCTTCCGCCGGAAAAAGCAGTGGATTATCAGTAGCCGAGTTAATTTCCCGGGCAATAATCCCTTTGACATGGACGATACTATCACGGGAAGCCCCGTGCACCTGGGGGGCACACCTTAATGAATAGGCATCCTGGACTCGATCGACTCGTTGTTCCAGCACCAGTTTACTACCCTGACAGAGCCCGCTGATATTTCGGGCTACCACCGCCTGACCCGGATGGGGTCTTACCGCATGGATCAGCGGATTAAACGGAGACAATATCCCCTGTAAGGCCTCCATAGTCAGGGCCAGGGCCAGATCGGCATGGCCGGCCAGGTTTTCACTATCAATGATCGCCAGAACTCCCAGGGCGGTCATCATCTGTGTCCCGTTGATCAAGGCCAGTCCCTCCTTACTGGCCAGTTGAACCGGTTTCAGACCGGCCCGCTCCAGGGCGAGTTGACTGCTGATTAATTGGTCCTGATAATAGGCCTGACCCTCTCCCAGCAACGACAGAGCCATATGGGCCAGGGGTACTAGATCGCCACTGGCGCCTACTGACCCCTGTTCAGGAATCCAGGGGACAACCCCGCGGTTAAGCATCTGGATTAATAACTCCAGTGTTGAGCGCTTAATCCCGGAGTGTCCTTTGGCCAGGGCATTGACCCGGAGCAACATCATCGCTCTAACTACTTCTTCCGGTAATGGTGCCCCGGTCCCGGCCGCATGGCTCTTCAAAAGGTTTTCTTGCAAACGGGTAGCTTCCGCCGGGGATATTCTGGTATCACTGAACTTACCAAAACCGGTTGTGATCCCATAGACTACCCGGTTTTCCGCCACCAGTCGCTCCACCATTTTACGGGACTGGCTGACCTTTTGTGCCGCAGTTGTAGCCAGGCTTACCTCTTCCTGCCCCCGGGCTACCCTTTTTACCTGATCGATCGAGAGGGTATTTCCTGTTAAAACAACCATGATGTCTTTTACCCCTTTCCGGCCTCAGTCTTTCTTTAATCCTTTAATTGCATAAAAAAAGAGGCGACTGCACGGCCTCTGAGTATCTCTGCTTATTTGTCGATTAATTATTGCTGATAGGGTCAGCTTCCGGAAAGCCCTACCCCTTTGCTCGGCCAATAATCTGCTCATTTTTTTCACCTTCCGTATAATCTATTCTCCATTCCGGCTAAAATTCCTGCCTGAACCGGAAATTTACCGGGAAAAGGAAAACCAGTCCGGCTCGGACTGGTCACTCTTCTATTGGAAAATTATTGATCGTCATTTTTGGGAGCCGGCTGACTGGCTTCTTCCTCGCTCTGCTCCTCCTTTAAATTAAGCTGTTGAGGGCTTACCGGAGCTATTTCCGGGGTTTCGCTTTCTTCTTCCGGTAAAGCCAGTGGTTCTCCCTTAATCAGTTTCTCCAGCTGGCTTGAATCAAGGGTCTCTCTCTCTTTGAGTGCACGGACGATCCGCTCTACCTTAGCCGTGTTATTTTTCAGAATCTCTTCGGCCCGTTGGTAACAATCACGCATAATTGCACTAACTTCACGATCGATCTCGGCCGCTATTTCTTCACTATAGTTGCGCTGGCGCGAAATATCCCGGCCCAGGAAGATCTGCTCATCATGTTTATGACCGAGGGTCAGTGGGCCCAGTTTATCGCTCATTCCGTACTCGGTAATCATTGCCCGCACTAACTGGGTAGCCATTTCCAGGTCATTCTGAGCACCGGTACTAATATCATCCAGGAAGATCGCCTCGGCCGCTCGACCACCCAATAAAACGACAACTTGATCGAGCAGTTCCTTCTTACTCATAAAATTTTTGTCATCTTCCGGGATTGCCCAGCGCATCCCGCCGGCTCTACCTCTGGGGACAATTGATACTTTATGGGTTTTATCGGCATATTTAAGCAAATCACCGACCAGGGCATGCCCTGTTTCATGATAAGCTACTAAATTGCGCTCTTTCTCGGACATTACATGGCTTTTCCGGGCCGGACCGGCAATCACCCGGTCGATCGCATCATCAAATTCCTTCATACTGATCGCTTCTTTTCTTCGTCGGACAGCCAGGATAGCTGCCTCATTGGCCAGATTCTCCATATCTGCCCCGGTAAAACCCGGGGTTCGTTTCGCCAAAACCTCGGCATTGACATCATCAGAGATCGGTTTATTGCGCATATGGATCTTGATTATTCCGCTTCTGCCCCTGACATCAGGTTTATCGACAATAATCTGCCGATCAAATCTTCCCGGTCGAAGCAGGGCCGGGTCCAGCACATCTGGTCGGTTGGTCGCTGCCATGATTATAATACCCTCATTGGTCTCAAACCCGTCCATCTCAACCAATAACTGGTTTAAGGTCTGTTCCCGTTCATCATGACCACCGCCTAAACCGGCCCCCCGCTGACGACCAACTGCATCTAATTCATCAACAAAAATAATACAGGGTGAATTTTTCTTGCCCTGCTCAAAAAGGTCTCTTACCCGGGAAGCACCAACCCCAACAAACATCTCAACAAAATCGGAGCCACTGATAAAAAAGAACGGTACTCCGGCTTCACCGGCAACAGCCCTGGCCAGTAGTGTTTTTCCGGTGCCGGGCGGGCCTACTAACAGCACCCCTTTCGGGATTTTGGCACCCATTTTGGTAAATTTACGCGGGTCTTTTAAAAATTCCACGACCTCCTGCAACTCTTCTTTGACCTCTTCATAATTGGCGACATCACTAAAAGTAATTTTATTACCGTTTTCACTAAGGCGGGCTTTACTCTTACCGAAAGACATTACCTGACTCCCGCCGCCCTGCATCCGTTGCATGATAAAAATCCAGGCCCCAATCAGAATAACAATTGGCAGAATATAACCAAGAATACTCATCCACCAGGGAGCAGTCGGCTGTGGTTTGGTAATAATTTGTACCCCGGCCGCTTTTAGCTCAGGAAGAACATCCGCTAACAAAGGGGGTGTAATATCTATTGAAAATATTTGCCCATTGTATTTACCTTCGATTTTCTCACTGCCGATGATCGTTACTTCATTTATTTTACCTCTCTCGACCTGGGTGAGAAGATCGCTATAATCAAAGTTTTTAATTACATTAGGTGCTTGCTGCATAAAAAATTGAGCTACCAAAATTGAAAGTACAATTAATATTAAATAAAATCCTAAATTCTTAACAAAATTATTCAAAACAAAAAAACCTCCCCTCAGGAAACTAAATCATATACAATACCATATTATATCATAAGTTTTTATTTTTGACAACAAGCAGGGCCACTGATTTCACTGGCCTTGATTAGGAATAACGCTCTTCCTTTAAAACAGCAATATAGGGAAGATTTCGATATATTTCACCATAATCCAGCCCATAACCAACGACAAATTTATCCGGAATTTCAAACCCGTTAAAATCGACGGCCAGTTGTTTTTCGACTCGCCGTTCCGGCTTATCCAGCAAGGTGACAACCTTAATACTGGCCGGATTACGGGTTTTCAGCATCTCAATGACATGCTTGAGGGTTAATCCGGTATCAATAATATCCTCCACAATCAAGACATGCCGGTTTTCAATATTTTCCTCCAGGTCTTTAATTATTCTAACTACTCCCGAACTATTCGTATCCTGCCCATAGCTTGATACATCCATAAAATCAAACTTGATGGAAAGATTGATCTGTCTGGCCAGGTCAGCCATAAAGATAATCGCACCCCTTAAAATACAAACCATGATAATATCGTCACGCTCATCATAACTGGCCGAAATCTCCGCCCCTAATTCTTTAATCCTTTGCTGTAGGACTTCTTCTTCAATAATTACCTCGGCAATATCATCTTGAAAAATATTTCCTTGAACCACCTAAATCCCCTCCAGATCGATTATAGCTAGTTTTAAAACCCGCTCGGTCCGAGCTGTTACTCGATAACGATCATCCATCCGCAAACCGGCTACCCAGATGATCTTACCCCTACCGTCAGTTACCAGTGGGATCGAATCCCTTTCTTCTACCGGAACCTTTTGGTCAATAAAAAAATCTTTTATTTTTTTTTCACCCTTCATCCCGTAAGGAATAAATCGGTCTCCCTTTCTCCTATTTCTGACCAGCAAGGGTAGCTCAATTAACTCAAAATCACAGATACAAGCCCGCTGTTTGCCGGCTTCTTTTAACCAGTCGTGAAAAATTGGTCTCACTTCCGAGCTTATTTTTTTCCCGACCGGCAAAACTAATTCACCGGCCAAAGGCATCTCCAACAAAAACTCCATCGTTCTTTCCGCCGGTAAACCCTTCTCAATAATTAGCCGATCATAGGAGCGCTTAATGCGAATATTGCCTTTCAGTCCAATAAACTTTCCGGTACTACCTCTGGTAATAAGCTGATCGATTGCCCGGTAAGACGGATAGTACAGGTCGATATTATTACCTTTCAGCCTGGCTAATACAGCCTTGATTACCCGGTTTCTTAATACGGTTGCCAAACCCTGGAGACCTGCCAGGGAAAGGATAATCTGGCGACTTGATTCTTCCAGCATAACTGAGCGGAGTTTTTCCCCGGCCAAAGATGATAAAAAGTTATCTTCAGCCCGGACAATTTCCGCCATTCTACTAACTACTTCTTTCAAAGCCGGATTAAATTCCTTTTCCAGATAGGGGAGCAGCCGGTGTCTAATCTTATTTCTAGTATAAATTATTTCCAAATTAGTGGAATCTAACCGAGGATTTAAGGTCTTTTTTTGACAATATTCTTCAATCTGCTGCCGCTTAATCGGCAATAAAGGGTGAATTAGCGTAAACCCTTCCCATTCGGAAATCGGCTTAATCCCGGCTAAGCCCTTTAAACCGGTTCCCCGGAGCAGGTTTAAAAAAACCGTTTCCACCAGGTCGTCACGATGATGGGCCAAAGCGACCTTATCGGCCCTGGCTCGCTCCACCCATTTTTTTAATAATTTAAACCTGACCCGGCGGGCCGCCTCTTCCGGCGACAAACCCTCTTTTTTGATGTATTGGGGGAGATCAAAGGCTTCAATAATTTCCGGTAAATTATACTCTTGGGCTTTTCCGACCACAAAATCGGCCTCAGCCTGGGCCTCCTTCCGGAACATGTGGTTTAAGTGAAAGACGATTAATTCCAGTTGATACTCATCTTTTATTTTAACAAATAAATCAAGCATGGTCAAAGAATCGGGACCACCAGACACTCCCAGAATAATTCGATCACCATGCTCAACTAATTTTTGTTCTTGCAGATATTCTCTAAACTGATTGACTAAACTCAAGCTAAAATTCCCCTTTAATTGACCTGAAATGTCCTGCTTGCAATCCCCTCTAATTTATTCTAGAGTTCCCCTTAAATCTCCTTCTTTTTTTTTCAATTTCTTCTATTTTAAAAACAATAATGGTCAGATCATCTTTAATATTAGTATTATTAGTCATAATTACTTCCATTATGTATTCGGCCAGTTCCTGCGGGTGATCAAACGAGGAATTCTGCAACAACTGTCGGAACCAACCTTCCTGATCGGACTGACGGTAACGGGAATCAAGCACTCCGTCGGTAAACATGATCACAAAATCACCATCTTCCAGCATGACTTCTTGTGAACTTATATCAATTCGATCCAGGATGCCGGCCGGCAAAGAAGAAGAATCAACCTCAATTACTTCCCAACCCCGCTTTATATAACTGGAGACAGCACCGATCTTATTGAAGGTAATCCGTCCGGTAAAAGTATCAAAGATCCCGATATCCAGTGTGGTAAAACTCTCCTCCTGATTCCTCAAATAAAGGGCCGAGTTGATTGTTTTAATTGCCAGCTTCTGGTCAAAGCCGCTGTCAATAATCCTTTCCAACAATTTGATCGCCACACTGCTCTCCATTGCCGCCTTTTTACCTACGCCCATCCCGTCGGAAAGAACAATCAGGTCTTTCCCGTCGCCCAATGGTTTATAAAGAAAACTATCACCGGAAATACTAGCGCCGGCCGATGCTTTCTGTCGGCTGGACAGGAGCAGTCTATATGGGCCGACCGGTCCGTAAGTTATGCGGCAGGGTTGATCTTTTAATATGTGGCCACACTGTTTGGAAACTACCCGGAAATCAGTCCGATATTCGGCATTGAGGATTGCCAGCATCTGTTCCTGACAGGGTTGATGATCAGAACACGGTTCCATTTCTACTGTAAAATTCAAGCCGGCGGAATTAAGCGCTGAATTGCCTTCAATCCGGTACAATTCAATTTGACTGGATAAGGCCTTCTGCCGTACACTGGCCAGAGAAGGGTTACGATTTAAGGCAAAATCAGAATCAGCGAATTGTTTGATGATCTGGCTGACCCCTTGCAATTGTTCGGAGACGATCTCCTGTTTATCATTACAGCGATCCCGCCAAAAATTATTGACCTGAAAGAGCTCAAAACCGGCTTTAGCACCGGCTACAATTCTATTTGTATAGGGACACTGTCCGCCCAGGTGTTGCTGAATAATTTCCGGATCGAGATTACCCTGCTTTTGACCGGCGTTAATTAGGGCCTTAAGCCCTTGATAGAGCCTGCTACGTTCCTGTTGCCAGCAAATCCTTTTCCGCTGACACTGACTACAAGCCTTATTTTTAAAGATAAAGATAAAGTCCCCGATCCGGTGCTGTTCCTTTTCCACTGGCAACACCTCTTTAAAGGTCAGGCTTAATTCCTCAAAAACCCTGGCCAGTACCACCAAATGCTCTCTGATCCGGGTGGAAAAATCTATTTCGGCCGAGACAGCTAGTGCCTCCACTCGATTTGTCGTCCCCTTTAATCCGGTAAAAAGATAAGTCCATAGTTTACCGGGAAGCAGGAGAAAAAGGAGTCCGGCCATCCCCAGTTCAATCATCGTATCCTTGAGATCATAGATCGTAGGGGAAAAACCGGAATATAAAAGACCGGACAGAATCAGGCCAACGATCATTAGCACCTTATTCTTCTGATAAAAGAGACTACAGGTCAGGGCGACGATGACAAATCTAACCATCGTCAACAACGGGATTATACCCGTGCTAACCAGCACTAACCCGTATAAAACTGCTGTCAGCACACTATAACTTAAACCCAAGGTATTTGCAATCCCCATAATTAATACTAACATGATCATCCTTAAAACCACCGTGGGAATAAAACCTAAATTGGCCAGGCCGATCAAAAGACCATTACTAATTAAAAATAAGGTCAGCAGAGCCAAAGTAGTTAAATTCCGCGGCCAATCTACTAACTGTTCCAGTCCTTCCTGACTCAGTTTCGCTATTAAATAAATAAAAACTGCCTCTCCCCCTGACAGGAGATAATGATGTAATAAAGCCTGTTCACTATAATTGACGAGCAGGGCCAGCAGCAAATAAGCAAGCGAAACCAGCAGGATAAAACTCAATTGCTCCTTCTTTTTAAAGATGGTTCCCTCGAGTAAAAGGGCCATTAGCCCGGCCAGCATATATTTTAAATTATAGTAATCCCCGCTCCAGACCAGTCCGATCGAGATTGCCAGTGTTACCAATCCCAGCAAAAACCTGTTTGTACGGCTGACCATAATCCAATAAACCAAGGTCAGGGGGAAAAGCCCGACAAATAATTCAGCTCGTCCCAATAAAAAGCCCAGTAGAGTTAAAACAATGTAGTCATATCTGAAGATAATCTCTTTATCTTTCTTTTTTTTAATCCCCTGTCGTTCCAGAATAAAATAACTGGCTTGCCCCACGATCAGCTCCCCTTCCTATTTTTTGCTAGATATAACCACATTATAACTTAACTAGCTGATTTTATCTGTCGAAGAAGGGAGAGGAGTTTTCTAAAAATTATGCTATAAGAGCACATAATCTTCGAAAATAATCTAATAGTTTAAATTATATAAGTAAATTCCTGATCCTTTACTCCTAAGGGAAAGACTGTTTAAGTTTACTCTGGGCTATAAAAAAGATGACAAGTGCAAAGATAATTGAAACAAAAGCTGGTAATAACTTAAAAAAAGGTATAAATACCGACCAAAACGAATTTATAAACGCGTGAAAAATTATACATAGAAATATGCTTTTCGTCATCGAGTAAATTGCTGCTAATAACAATGATAATGCAATGACCGTAATAAGATAATTTAGAAAGCTCCAACTGGATTGGCTAGACCCTGGAATAAACCACAAAGGAAGATGCCAAACAGCCCAAAAAATGCCTAGAATTAAAGTGCTATTTAAAGGTGAAAACTTTTTTTGTAAAGCCGGTTGTAAAAACCCTCGCCAGCCGATTTCTTCTAAACCACCCCCAATTATCATAATTGGAAACACCAATAATGCCATATATAAGGGTTGGATCATTTTGGCCCCGCCAAAAAGTGTTGGTAAAAAAGTAAATATAAAGGCTAAACCGATAACTATAATATACCAAAATAGATGATGTCTGGGGTTTATAATACTTTTAGTAAAAGCCTTAAAATCATCTTTGGTACTGTATTTCTTTTTTACCCATATACCACATATCATTGGCATAAGTCCTCCAAAAATAAAAAATACCATTGACAAAGGTGTTCCATAATGAAGAAGATCAAATTGATTGGCAATTATAATAATCCCCCAAAAAATCCAACTGAATGTAAATGTAGCTAATAGATATCTTCTTATGTTCTGACTCATTGTTGTACCTCCGCTTCCATCAAAAAATTTACATTAACAAGACAAATTTAGCAGACAAGTAGGTTTACAAGCTATTAACAAGCTCTCTGATTAACCCAAGTAAAATCCCCTGTTCACTAATCGTCATTTCCTTAAAACCAAAAGTTGTCATGATCTCAGCCAGAATAACCGTACCGGCAATGATGATCTCTTCCCGCCCTTTTTGTAACCCGGGAATCCCACTCCTTTCCCGGGCGGAGAGTCGGCTTAAGCAACTTAAAATCTCTGCAATCCGGGCCCGGGTCAAGCAATACCGATCAATCCGCTTACTATCGTAAGCTTCCATCTGCAGATCAATTGCCGCCAGCGTAGTGACTGTCCCGCCGGTGCCCACTAAAGCCATTGTCTCCCCGTTTACTTCCGGAACCACGCCCAACTCAGCCCTAATCCCTTTTTGCATCACGGCAAGTTCCTGTTGAGTTAATGGCAATTGGGGGTTTTCCAGATATCTTTCGGTCATCCGGAGAGCCCCCATGTCCAAACTTTTATAATTAATCCCGGCAGTGTCCGACCAGATCAGTTCAGTACTCCCGCCGCCTATATCAATAATTAAATAATCGCCTTCCGCTAAATTTAAATTAACCCCCTGATAAATCAAACCGGCTTCTTCTGCACCGCTGATCACCTTGATCCTCTTCCCGGTTTCTTCCTCCAGCCGGTTGCTTAACAATTGGGGATTTTTCACATCCCGCAGGGCACTGGTTCCAACAATATTTATTTCCGTTGGCTGGTATTGGGCCATCATCCTTGTAAAGCTTTTGATTACTGCCACCGTTCTTTCGACTGCTTGTCTGCCCAAAAAGCGGTTTTGATCAACCCCGGCCCCCAATCGAGTAATCTCCTGGCTCCGGGCTAATTCAGTATATCTTCCCCCACTATATTCCATGACCAGCATCCGACAGGAGTTGGTTCCTACATCAATCGCACCCAGTTTCACCGCGATCAGCTCCGTTCTGACAAATCTGACATTGCTCCGGCCAGTTCAGCCGGGCCCAGACCAATTTCCCCACTGGATTTTCCCCGGTAATCAGGTGATCGGCCAAATGGGCATGAAGACATTTTATTCCTTGCTGCTCAACGATCCCGCCCACCCCGGAATCTTGCAAAACACCGAGCAAGTTGGGAAAATTATTGGTAATAAGTGCCCGTTCTTCCTTAGTTAAGAGGGAATATCTTAATTTCGCATAAGCCTGGTGGGAGCGGGCCAGTTTAGCCCTAAATTCCTGATCCTGCTGAAGGAGTTCGCTAAGCTCTTTAATCATTCCGCCGGCCTCCAACCGTGATACCGCTCTGACCAGATAAGGACAACTTAACCAATAGCTGGTCGGAAAAACCCCTTTCCCCGGACGATAAGGGTGGGTCAGCAAAACTGCCGGTTGATTAAAAGGGCAATAACGAAGAATACCGAGGAGATTATCCGGTTCTCGTCCGATTTGCCCTTTAATGATCTCTCTTTGCTCAACACTGATCCCGTCAAGCTTAAAGTCGTTCATCCGCCAACACCCCTGGACCAAAAAACATCCCCCGACAAAGAGGATGTGATGACTCAAATTATCTTGTATTACCGCTGCGTTTCATCTCCCGGCTCTTGATGTCCTGAAGCCGTTCACCACTTTCTTTCATGAATTTGGACATTTGATCTTCAAAAGACATCTTGGGGACATACTCCCGTCGCTCAGTCGGGTTCTCCAGTTGTTTAATTGATAAACCGATTTTCCCGTCATCACCGACTTTAATTACCTTTACTTTAACCTGATCATCCTCTTTTAAATACTTGTTAATGTCTTTAACATAGGTATTGGCGACTTCTGATATGTGTATTAGGCCTGTATCTCCACCCGGCAATTCTACGAAAGCACCAAATTTGGTAATTCCGGTAATTTTACCTTCAATAATACTTCCAACCTCAATGGACATGCTAAAAAAATTCCTCCTCAAGTTATTAATATTACCTTTATTATATCCTAGAGCTGTTCTCTTGTCAAATAATATTATAGCTTCATACTTAAAGCAATTCTCTTTCTTTGGGCTTCTACCTCCAGTATTCGGACACTTACTACATCACCAACCTGAACCAGTTCCAACGGGTTTTGGACATAACGATCACTTAATTGTGAGATATGGACCAACCCATCTTCTTTCACCCCAATATCGACAAAAGCGCCAAAGTCGACCACATTGCGGACCGTACCCTGTAAAATCATATCCGGTTTCAGGTCCTCCAGTTTTAAAACATCAGTTCTAAACAAGGGTTTGGGCAGTTGATCTCTGGGGTCACGCCCGGGTTGTTTCAGGGCAGCAATTATATCAAGCAGGGTCGGCAGACCAAGCGCTAATTCTGTGGCCTTTTCCTTCGTCTTTACCTGTTCCAGACTATGGCGGAGTTTTTTCAATTGCTCCTGATTTACCAGATCCTGGCCGCAAAAACCCAGATCACGGATTAACAGTTCGGTCGCCGGATATGATTCGGGATGGATCGGAGTCATGGCCAGGGGGTCGTCAACACTGGCCAATCGTAAAAAACCGGCGGCCTGGGTAAAGGTTTTTCCGCCTAAACGGTGTACCGCCTTTAATTCTTCCCTGCTCCTGAACGCTCCCTGCTCCTCTCTGTGTTTAACAATATTTTTAGCAACACTGCTATTAATCCCGGAGATATACTGTAGTAAGGAATATGATGCTGTATTCAAGTCTACCCCGACATAATTAACCGCTGATTCAACAACCTTTTTTAAAGATTCTTCCAGACGAGTAGGATTGACATCATGCTGATAAAGACCTACCCCGATCGAGCGCGGTTCGATCTTAACCAGTTCAGCCAGGGGATCCTGTAGTCGGCGGGCGATCGAAATTGCTCCCCGGATCGAAACGTCCAGCTCCGGGAATTCCTGACTGGCAAGCTTGGAAGCAGAATAAACCGAAGCACCTGCTTCATTAACAATCGTATAGTTAACCCCGTTTGCCAGCTCCCGGATCAGCTCGGCAATAAAAAACTCCGTCTCCCGGGAAGCTGTTCCGTTACCAATCGCAATTGACCGCACTTGGTATTTTGTGATTAAGGCCTGGACTACTTTTTTAGCTTTTTCCATTTCTTTTTGGGGAGGGTGGGGATAAATCGTACCGGTCTCCAATACTTTACCGGTCGGATCAACAACACATACCTTTGAACCGGTTCTAAAGCCGGGATCAATACCGATAACCACATGTCCCCGTAAAGGTGGTTGTAATAATAAAGCCCGCAAATTGCGCGAAAAAACCTCAATCGCATGTTCTTCAGCTTTTTCCGTCAAATTATTTCTAATCTCCCGCTCGATCGAAGGGGCAATTAACCTTTTATAAGCATCTTCCAGGGCCAGCCCGAGCTGCTCCGCAAAAATACCCTTTTGCTTAGTTATTACCTTTTTTTCGATCAGTTGAAAAATCTCTGCCTCCGCTGTTCTCAATTTGACCTGTAAAACCTCTTCCTTCTCACCACGGTTAATCGCCAGTACCCGATGGGGCGGAATTTGCCCGACCGCTTCCGTGTATTGATAATAGATCTGGTATTTATGCTCAGGATCTAACTCCCCATCCCGTAATTTGCTTGCCAGTACCCCGGTTTGTTGGCTTAAACGGCGTACCCCTTTTCTAATTTCGGCATCATCCGCAATTCGCTCGGCAATAATATCCCTGGCCCCTTGATAAACATCACTACTGTCACCCAATTCCAGTTCCGGGTTTAAATAGCCGGCCGCCAATTCTTCCAGATTGCCATCGGTTAATTCCTGTTCCCAGATTAGCACAGCCAGTGGTTCTAACCCCTTTTCTTTAGCTTTGGTGGCCCTGGTCAGTCGTTTCTGGCGGTAAGGGAGATAAAGGTCTTCAACCTCCTGGCGGATCCTAGCTTGTCTGATTTTTTCCTCCAGTTCTCCGGTCATTTTATCCTGTTCGGCAATCAGGCGGATTACTTCTTCCTTCCTCTTTTCCAGATTTCTTAAATACTCAACCCTTTCCTCAATAACCCTGAGCTGGTTTTCATCGAGGCCACCGGTAAGTTCTTTCCGATATCTGGCAATAAAGGGAACGGTATTTCCTTGATCAAGGAGTTGAACCGCCCCGGTAACTGCTGCTTTTTTAATTTTCAATTCGGCACTAATTGCGGCAATCAATTCTTCGTTCATATAATCCCTACTTTCTCCAGACTTGAATTATCAATATTTATTCGCTCCCGCTTACTCCTCCTGCTCAACCGGGATTATTAACAACTCACCCGGTTTTACTAATCCTAGCTCTTTCCGGGCAATCCGCTCAATATACTCCAGATCATTGATATGTTCAATCTCCTCCTGTAATTGGGCTTGTTTCTCTTCGGCCAGGTTTACCTCAGCAATCAGTTGTTCAATCTCTCGCTCCAGACGGTTAATCTCACGTTGATTGAGATAAAAGCGGTAAGCAGTAAAAATTAGTATAAAAATAATTAGAACTTTAAATAAGCGGGAAGCCAATATATCCCTTACCCTGATCCGCATCTAAGTACCCCCTTTAATGATTACCAATTTTAATTAATTTGCTCAGATAATAATAAAAAACAAACCCCAGTAAGATCGACAACAGGATATAAAAACGGAGTTCCCCCCAGTTTGCGAAAATTAACAGGGCAAAGCCGGCCAGACCGGTCAATAAAGTAAAGAGCAGATCAGCCAAACTGATCCAGGTCTTGCCCGGTCTTAGCTTGCGGATCACCCGCCGATAGAGGTCAAAGAGTATCCCCAGAAAAATACCAAAGCCAAACATAATTAAAAAAGTTGTTACTTGCTCCAGCAACAATCCCATTCTCCCGCCTCCCCGCTAAAATTAATCGAGCATCTATAGTATATGCCGGGAGACCCAAGATGGTGCTAAAACTTTCCGGGATAATTTTATTTACCATATCTATTATTCTTCAAGTAAGTGGGTTTTCCTGCTAAATAAGCTGATTTTTACAAAGCGTTCATAATTACCGGACCGGCTTAATAATTATTAAATAGACGATCAGCGGCTTTCTTGCCGGATTCACTTGTTCGAAGCAGAAGAACAGAAAGGGGGGAACTGGAATGGACAACAACCGGAACGAAAAAAACACTAACAAAACCCACAGCTTTTCACTAAAAGACCGTAAATCACTGGAAATGAAAGGGGTTTTAGAAGTAGTCTCATTTAATGAGAATAAAGTTATCCTGCAGACTACTCAGGGAAACCTGTTTGTTAAGGGTAGTGAACTCAATATTATCAATCTGAACCTGGATGATGGTAGTATCAAAGTAGAGGGCTATGTTACCTCCCTGGAATACTCGGAAAAAACACAAAAAACAGGGATATTTAACCGTTTATTCAAATAAAAAAGCGGCCGGAAATGGCCGCTCCCCGTGTCAATCAAACCTTTAGAAAATAATCTCTTCAGTCTCGGCATCAAAGACATGAATTTTCTCTGTCTCGACCCGTAGTTTAACATTATCGCCAACCTTAGCGGTGGAATTGGGTTCAACCCGGGCAATCATTGAATGGTCATCAAGTGTCAGATAAAGATAGATCTCTGAACCCATCGGCTCTACAACCTCAACCCCGGCCATAAATGAATTATATTCAGTTACTTCTTTTTCGGCCAGACTGGCATCACTGAGGTCTTCGGGACGAACCCCAAAGACTACTCCCCGCCCAAGATATTCCTTTAGTTCCGGGGTTTTCTTAGCCAGGTCTTCCGGGATTGCAATCTTAAAAGAACCGGCCCCATCGAGAAAATACTTGCCGCCATCTTCGACCAGGGTAGCATCAAGGAAGTTCATCGGCGGAGTCCCGATAAACCCGGCCACAAACATATTATTGGGCTGATTGTAAAGGTTTAACGGATCAGCTACCTGCTGGATCACACCATCCCTGAGTACAACAATTCGATCACCCATTGTCATCGCTTCTGTCTGGTCATGGGTTACATAAATTACCGTTGTCTGTAATTTATCATGGAGCTTACTGATCTCAGTACGCATCTGAACCCGTAGTTTAGCATCAAGGTTGGAAAGAGGCTCATCCATCAGGAAAACTTTCGGTTCCCGGACAATCGCCCTACCCAGGGCCACACGCTGCCGTTGACCACCGGAGAGTTGTTTGGGGCGGCGGTCCAGCAACTGTTCGATCTCTAATATTTGAGCGGCCTCCTTGACCCGACGGTCAATTTCATCTTTGGGAAATTTACGTAGTTTTAAACCAAAAGCCATATTATTATAAACATCCATATGGGGATAAAGGGCATAATTCTGGAAAACCATCGCTATATCTCGGTCTTTAGGTGGTACATCATTCACAATCCTCTTGCCAATTTCAATATTCCCACTGGTAATTTCCTCTAGTCCGGCCACCATTCTAAGCGTGGTTGATTTACCACAACCCGAAGGTCCAACCAATACTAGAAATTCCTTGTCCTTGATCTCCAAATTAACATTATCTACGGCAACAACTTCATCAAATCGCTTGGTAACATTGGTTAAAGTTACACTGGCCATTAGCCTTCCTCCTTAATTTTGTTTTTTTATATTTACGGGCTTGAAGATTCCCGTATTATTAACTCCGGTTCCAGCACCCTGATCACTTCTTCGATCGCTTGATCATTGATCAATTTGATGATATACTCGGCGGCCAGTCTTCCTAATTGCTGCAATGGTTCGGCTACCACAGTTAAAGCCGGATTAATTACCGCCGAAATAATGCTATCTCCATAGCCCACTACCGCAAAATCACCGGGAATTAAATAGCCGCCCATTTTAATCGCTTCGGTCAGACCGATCGCCAGCAAGTCGTTGGTCACAAAAAAACCGTCCGGCAGCTCGTCAATCTTCATTACCCGAAAAAAGGCATTATAGCCACCTTCCCTTGAGAGATTGGTCTTGATAATCAGTTGCTCCCGGAAGGGTATATTATAATCGGCTAAAGCCTGTTGATAGCCATTCAATTTCTCTGACTCCAGGAAGTCATTGGCTGGTCCCATCACCAGCGCGATCTTTTCCAGTCCCTGTTCCAATAGATGGACGGTGGCCAGATAACCCCCCCGGGCATTATCAACCAATACGGTCGGAATCAATACCTCTTCAGCCAGACAATTGACCAAGACCAGCAACTCATCCTGGTTTAAAGCCAGTTTCATAATATTATTATTGGCCAGAGTCCCCCCCAAAATAATTGCCCCATCTACCCGGTGTTGTCCGACCAGGTTCAAATAGGTTTTTTCTTTGGCCAGATTATTATCGGTATTACAGATGATCAACTGATAGCCGGCTTGATTGGCTGTTTTCTCCATACTTTTAATTATTTCGCTATAACCGGGTCCGGTCAGGTCGGCGACGATCAATGCTAAAAGATGGGTCTCCCGTTTAGCCAGCCCCTGGGCCAGTTGGTTCGGTTGGTAATTATGCTCCCGAACAATTTCCATGATCTTTTCTCTGGTTTGGGCTCCCACCCCTGGCTTATTATTAATAGCCCTGGACACGGTAGATTCGGCCACCCCGGCTATTTTGGCAATGTCTTTTAAAGTCAGGGGCATCAAAGGTCACTCCCTCCTAAGCGCCTTAAACAATCCGCTAATTCAATTATATACTAGATCAAACAAGTTTGCAAGCGCTTGCGAAGATTTTTCGCAAGCGCTTGTGTTGTCTAACCGCTCATTACCCGGCTTAAAGTTGCTCGAGCAAAAAAGGTACTGTCTCGGCCTTACCCATCGGCATGATATGGAGCCCGTCAACCAGACCTTTAATCTCAGTGATAAAAGATTTGGCTATGGCCAGACCGGCTGAACTCCCTGCTCGCTCGACCAGGGCTACCACCTTTTCCGGAATACTGATCCCCGGCACATTGGCATTTAAATAGCGGGCCATCTGCCCACTCTTCAACGGCATAATACTGATCAAAATCCGGGTCTTACTTCCTTGTCGCGCCACTATCGGTCGGGCTTCTTGCATAAATTGCTCGATCAGCCGGGGATCATATACCGGTTGGGTCTGAATAAAGTTAGCCCCGGCCTCGATCCTTTCCTTGAGTTTCGTTAACTCCAGGCGGAGATCACCGCCGGGGTTAACTACCCCTCCGACCGTTAACCGTTCAGCCGCCTTATTTAAAGGATTTCCCGCTTGATCAAAACCCCTTTTTAAAGCAGAAGCCATTTTGATCAAACTGGTTCCGTCACAGTCAAAGACTCCGGAACTATGGGGATGATCCCCGTATCCCGGCTTATCACCAGTTAAAAAAAGAAAATTGTTGATACCGAGTAATGCTGCTCCCAGGATCTCACTCTGTAAACCGATCATATTCCGATCCCGGGCCGTCATATGGCAAATCCAGTTGGTCGCATACTTATCCTTGAGATAACTACTGACCGCAATCGGACTGATCTTCATCCGGGCCATACAGGAGTCGGTCAGATTGATCCCGTCGACATAAGCTTGCAATAATTTGACTTTTTCCTCCAGTTGACTGACATCAATTCCCTTCCCCGGGTCCAGCTCAGTGGTGATAATAAACTCCTTCTCCGCTAGTACCTGCTCAAAATCCATTCCTACTCCATCCTCTCTTCTCTTAATATCATTTACCTGAGGGAATTAATAATCTTTCTAACCCCGTCCAGGGCATCTACCGCATAAAAGTCGGCCCCGATCTCCCGGGCAAAATCCGCAGTGGTAACCGCCCCCCCGATGATCACCCGGCCCGGGTAGTGCTTACGCTTCAGTAGTTTAATCACCTGCCCCATCTCAGCCATAGTAGTGGTCATTAAGGCACTCAATCCGACAAAATCGACCTGATATTCCAAAGCTTTGCTGACGATCTGCTCACTGGGGATATTGCTGCCCAGATCAATCACCCGGAAACCATGGTTGGCGAAAACTATTTTAACGATGTTTTTGCCTAAATCATGTACATCGCCGGCTACTGTAGCCAGTAGTACCGTTGCCTTCTCTTTTATATCTATTTGCTCAGCAAAAAATTCCTTAAGGTAATCAAAACCGGCCTGAACTGTTTCCGACCCCTTGATCAGTTGGGGTAAAAAGTAAACTCCCTGGTCATATAAATCCCCAACCTGATTAATCGCCGGAATTAAGGCCTGCTCAATAATCTGCTTGGCCGTAAATACTTTAATTGCCTGCTCGATCAAACCGCTAATCCGCTCCTGATTACCGTCGAGCACAGCCTGCTTAATTTCGGTAATGGTCTCACCACCGGTCCCGGGATCGACCCGAAACGAGGTATTACCTCCCCCGGCTCGGTTCTCCGCCTGTTGATAGAGCTGTAAAAAAGCTTTGCCATCAGGATCCCGGCCGGTTAAAAGATTGGCCGCCCTGATTGTATCCCGGATCTGTTCGTTAAAGGGGTTAACGATCGGGAGATCCAGCCCGGCCCCCAGCGCCATCGCCAGATAAGTCCGGTTAATCAGATTTCTGGCCGGTAATCCGTGGGAGACATTGCTAATCCCCAGCGTGGTCTTAACCCCCAGTTCCTCTTTGATCTTTTCCAGGGTTCTGATCGCCAGCAATACCTCTTTTTGCCTGGCGCCGACCGTAAGCACCAGTGGATCAATAATCACATCGTCCCGCTTAATACCATACTGCTCAGCTGCCGCTAAGATCCGGCGAGCGATTACCAGACGTTGCTCGACTGTCGATGGAATCCCCTCTTGATCAAGGGTCAGTCCGATAATCGCCGCACCATACCTGGCCGCCAACGGCATAACTTCAGCGATCGAAGCTGGGTCCCCGTTGACCGAATTAATTAAAGCCTTGCCGGCATATTCCTTTAACCCGGCTTCCAGAACTCCACTCTCGGTCGAATCGAGTACCAGGGGAACATTAACCTCCAATTGTAATTCCTGGATCAAACGGGCCATCACCAATTCCTTTTTAATGTCGGGAAGACCGATGTTAACATCGAGCAAACCTGCCCCTGCTTCCACCTGCTCCCGCGCCACCTTGCGCAAATAACTCCAGTTCTTGTTTTGCAAGGCATCCCTCAGGTCATGGCGTCCGGTCGGGTTCAGTTTCTCCCCGATCATATAGACTGCTTGATCCGACCTGACCTCAATATAATCGCTGCTACTGCTGAGGTATAAAGTGCCGACTGGCTCCGGTAGTCTTTGTGCTAAAGATTCCATCCGGAATAATTCGGTTTCTTTTTTAAGCGCGGTAATAAATTCGGGAGTAGTTCCACAACACCCCCCAATAATTCTAACGTTATGCTTGATCAGCTCCTTAATTCCCCGGATAAAGTCAACCGGTTTGCCGGGGAAAACGGTCTCGCCTTTTTGACAAAAGGGCAGACCGGCATTGGGGAAAACACTTAACGGTCGGTTAGTAACCCCGGCCATTCTTTTTAACAAAGGTATTGCCACGTCCATCCCGTCAACACAATTAACCCCAATCACATCAACATTCAAACTATCCAGGGTAATAGCCACTACTTCCGGTGTATTTCCGGTCAGGGTAAACCCGTTTTGATTAAAGGTCATTTGGGCAATAATCGGGATATCCACCTGCCGGGCAGCAATTACCGCTGATTTCAGTTCCCGGAGATCACTCATTGTTTCAATCAATACTGCATCTACTCCCCCTTCCCGAAGGAGCGTTAGCTGTTCAAGATAAATAGCAACCACTTCCGTGAAATCCAGTTTCCCATATGGCTGGAATAGTTGCCCGGTCGGGCCAACCGAAGCAGCTACCAGCATGTCGCCGGCTGCCTGCTTGGCCAGTTGGACTGCGGTTAGATTGATCTCGCTAATCCGCTCTTCCAGTCCGACCGTTCTTAATTTTAATCGGTTAGCCCCAAAAGTATTGGTTTCAATTAATCCTGCACCGGCCTTAATATATTCCCGGTGGGCCCGTAAAACAACCCCCGGCTCACGCAAAATCAATTCTTCCGGGGCTGAAAAGTTATGTCGGCTATATTTTTGCAACAAAGTACCCATTGCTCCGTCACCAACTAAGATCCGGTTATTGAGCGCTGTTAACAATCTATTTCCTTTAACCATTCTCTTTACCACTCCTCGGTAAACTACTCGATTGTCGACCCGTTAACTCTACCTCGCCCCATAGACCGATTTGATCATCTTTGATCACTACGATCCCGGTAATACCTTCCACTCCTTGGGCCCAGGCCAACACCCGGTCAATATCCCCTTTTACCCGGATCTGATTAGCCGCTGCGGTAGCGGCCGCATCAGCCAGGGTTGCCGAAGGGCTAAGCACTGTTACCGCATCGGCCCGCCCCAGACTAAAAGACGGTCCAAAGGTACCGGATGAAGTACAGATACCAAGCGGAGTTTGTGCCGCCGATAATTTTAGTGCCAGCTGATCCTGAAAAGGGGAGTTTTCTCCGGCAAAAATAGCTATTTTACAGTCTTTTTCCAGGGAAAGAAAAACATCTCCTCCATTTTCGACAATCACTTCCCGGCTATAGTTTAAGAGCTGCCGCCCGACCTGCTCGGCAAATAAACCGGCTACTGCCGCCAATGGCCCCACTCCTACGGCAGCAGCACTGGCCGCCATTTGCCGGACAGCGAGTGGGGCCTGAGCAGTAACCCGGACCGGCACCAAACTTTTCAGAAAAAAAGGGTGGGCCACACTATAACGATCCAGTACCTGTCTTAACCCCTTGACAATGTTAAAACAAAACTCGGCTCTTTTCTGGTCAGCCAAAACTAAAAGATCGGTTTCTCGATAAGCCACATTAAATTTCTTCAATTCCCGGTTGATCCACTCTCGATAAAAACGGGGTTGATACATCCGCTCACCCCGTCTCCAGGGATAGGGCCTGGAACGGACAGGCGTCCAGACACATCTCGCAAAAAAGGCATTTATGGTCAGCCAGCACCAATTCCCAGTTCTCCCGGTTAAGGGTTAGGGCTCCGGTCTTACATACCCCGGTACAGGCCCCACAGTCAGTACACTTTTCGCGGTTATGAATAATACTCCGGGCTAATACCCGTACCTCTACCCCCTCTTCGGCCAGATATTTTATGCCCGCTTGCAGTTCTTGTTCCGTCTCCCCCTTTAAATCCATAATTAACTGCCCTTCTTCCTCCGGGAAGATTCTGGCTTGCAGGATATTGGGGATCAGCTCAAATTTCTTTACTAAATAATAGGTAATCGGTTTACTGACAGCTTGTGGTTTAAAAATCAGTTCAATCCTCCTTGCGATCATTTGACTAATCCTCTTTTCTTTTCTTCAAAGGTCTAAAAGTGCGGGAATTAGAGATGCCCTGTACCGGTTTCTCCAACAGAAAATGGCCCTGACTAATCCTCTCTTTAAGTTCAGCGGCTATTTGCCGGGCCCGCTTATAACTGGATAAGGGGGCAGTCGTGACTTCCCGTCCTCCCGTCAGCACAATTTTCCCGGAACGGAGCTGTTGATAGTTAACCCGGCCATAGGTCGGCTTCTTTAAAGCAGCTACACTGTAATCAACTACATCGGTATAAATATCACGATCACTAACTGCCGTATATCTGGCCATCTCCTGATCAAGAATCGGGATCGGGATCCCGATTCCAATATAAATCGTGACCCCATAGTTCTTAATCGAGGCCGCACTAATATACTCGGGGTCCATCTCTTTTAAATCCCCAATTACCGCTAATGTTCCGGCTCCCCCCAGCGGTATTCCCGCTTCATTCCTTTCCACCAAAGGGTTGTGCTGCGTTCCCTCCCAGGCAATATACCCGTTAGCCCCACCCAAAAAAACCCTGGTCCCAATACCAATGGTACGGTAGTAAGGGTCATTTAAAAGGGGACTAAGCTGGCCGGCGCTACTATAGCTGGCATTTCCAAAATTGGCCGCTAACGGACCCATATAGGTATAAATAGTCTGCTCCGAGGAATTAACCGCAACACTGTAATTCTGATAGCAATTGCGCGGGTTAAATAAGTAAGCCTGATTAAGGTCGGCCAGGGTTAAATCAGTCTCAACCTCTTGGCGGGGATAACAATCAGTCCCCTTGGCAATTGCCCGCAAGTGAACTGTTTTCCCTTGCAAAAGATCCTCAATAACATGGGCTCCCCCATACTCTTCACCCCGGTCTACCGACTCTTCGGTCGCACCTAAATAAGCATCAACCGCTGCCATTCCGGCATAAGCCGGTACATCATTTAACCAGACCTTCTCCATCCTGATCGGGGGATCGGCATGGCCGAAGTTAAAAAAAGCACCGGAGGAACACATCGCACCAAAAGTAGCCGTAGTAACCACATCTACCTCTTCACTGGCTGTACTTACCCCATTTTCGGCGACAAAATCAATCATTTCTTCTGCCGTGAGAACAACCGCTTTCCCTTTTTTGATCCGCTGATTAATTTCCTGATAACTCTTGACCCTACTCATTCTACTCACTCCTTTTAATTTAAGTATTATCCCCTTAGCATTCAAAACAAAAAATCCCTTCCGACAGAAGGGATTTAATTCCAGGAATTCTCATCTTCCAGAACCAAATGTCCTGCAGGAATTAGCACCGTGCTAAAGCCGGTTGCCGGGCGTCATCGGGCCAGTCCCTCAGCCTACTCTTGATAAGTATTTTGATCTAAATTTTTATAAGTATAGCACATTATCAACCAGAAGTCAACTAAAAGATGAAAATTTTCAGATATCAGCAATGGGGGGAGCGCCGTCAAGCCAGTTCAACTCGCTGTCTTTAACAAACAAGTTTTGCCATTGCACCGCCGCTACTCCCCAGTCCGTGAGATCGATGATCGACCGATAAAACAGTTCAATCTTTTCGGCCGAATGATCCTTTAAAAGCTGATCAATCCGGACCATTAGTTGCTCCGGCTTGTTTTTAACCCGGGCTAATACCTTCAAAAACCATTTGTGGTAAGGATAGAGGGTTTGATTATGGGCTAAGACCATCCTTCCCCCAAACAAAATAAGCTTGGTCACTGCCTGGTGCAATAGGTAAGTATTATCCTGTTTAATTGCTTCCGCACAGTACCACTTCCAGGCCTCCAGTTGGGCATAAAACCGATTAATCCGCTCCTGTTTCAAGGCAACGGGGTATTGCGGTATACTTTTCAATAATTTTTCAACTTCATCCAGTTTACTGTAAGTAACCAAGGCGCCTTCAAAGGCAAAGCGGGCCGGTTCACTGCCGATCTGTGCGGTCTTCTCCATCAAATCCAGACTAATATATTTACCGTCGATATAACCGCCCTGATAGGTACATAATTGATCATTAAAATAATGGAGGCGGTTTTCTTTAGTCCTACTTAAATATTCCTCTTCACTAACAACGATCATCAGGTCAATATCGGAGCCGCGCTGTTCAAATCCGTGGGCAATCGATCCCCCGACTATTATGGCTAAAACTCCCGCATCTCTTTTTAGTTTTTCAGTTGCTTTTTCAATCGATTCGCGATGGTGTTGATACATTTTTCCTCCTATTCAGCTTGATTGAGCACAACCATAACTGTCCTTAAGGTTTCAGCAATATCTTTAATTTGTCCCGGATCTTTAGCCGGATCATAATCGTCTTCCCCTAAGAGGGCGGCGTTAAGGCTTTCACCACTGGCATTCCAACCGGTGACCAGCATCCCTAACATCCGCTCCCTGGCCCCTGTTTCTTGCCCCGCTTTTTTTGATTTGAAGTAAAAATCAAGGGCGGCATGGGGTATTCGCCAACACGCCGGCCAGACCCTGAATCCCTGCTCTAAAAACTGGCGGACCGAGGGGTAATCATCTCGAGGAAAATAATGCCAATCACAAATAATGATATCTTTCGGAATTAATGCTAAAGCCGGGGCAATCCCAAATTTATCTGCCTCCCACTGGTCATAAACGGGAAAAGACTTGCGGTCAATTAAGCGGTCACCCCAGATCAACATCTCCAGGCCCTTTTCTTTCACAAAATAATCATGGTAGTCATTAACCGCTTTGGCAAAAAGTTCGCTCGGGTCTTTCCCACTACAACGGGGACAATCATCGTCAGCAATCACAAAGACCTCGTCCATCCCAAGGTGAATTGCCTCAGTTTGAAAAGCATCGATCAACTCATCAATTAGGGTAAAAACCACCGGGTTTACGGCCGGATGTAACGGACACCAACTAGGACAGTAAATATCCTGGCTATCTTCCGGAATATGGGGTGTTTCATCAAATTCCGGAAAAACCCGCAGGATTGTATTACGTGACCCCTTCCATCCCTGGTGCCCCAGACATTCAAAAAGGGGAATTAAGCTGATCCCATTTTCTTGACATAAAGCAGCCAGTTCCCTGATATCTTCTTTGGTAATATCACCGGAAGCTAGTTCCGGATAGGATTGAAAGCTAAAATTTGTGTTGATTTCCAATAACAAAACATTAACCCCCAGCGGGACCAGCGCCTTTTTGATTACATCGATCAATGGTTTCACTTCGGCCCGGGCCGCAAATCGCATGTGAAAGCCTTTCCACTGTTTATCTTGCAATGACATCGCAGTTGTCTCCTTTCCTCAAGAAAAAGAGCTCCATTAACTAACCGGCCGGGCCGCAGTCAATGGAGCTAGTTCTCAACTAATTATTGATCAAACAACTGATCAAGGTTTACCTGCACTTTACCCTTGATTTCAGCCATAGCCGCTGCCGGTGTTTTCTCACCATCCATAATCGACCGGAAGGCATCACTCCATTCATCGGGCAGGGCTGCTCCAAACATCAGAATTTCACCGTCCCAACTTTTCATCCCTTCTTTAACAACTTCGACGGCAGTACGATCAGGGACATTTTTGGCAATTGATTTTTCCAGACCATAATAGTAATCTTCCGCTTGGAATAAGAAATCAGCCACGGCAACTATCTCCTTGGCCGCCCGTGAATTAGCCGGAAGAACCATCGTTTCCATCGAAACATGGGGGTAGCCGTATCTGCTCGCACTCGGACCTTTCGGCATCGGTACAATCCCGAAATCAAAGTTAAAATCTTTGTTCATGAATTCGATTCGCCAGAACTCGAGGGGCTGCATGGCAACGGTACCGGCCTTAAAGTTGTCACCACCCCAATCACCGGACAGAACAACTTTATCAATATATTGCCATTGATAATAGCTAGCAAGGGCTTCCAGAGCCGGCTGCTGATCATAAGTAAAAACCCGCTGGCCATTAATTTCTTTAGTTAGGCGAGCATCATTAGAAAAACCTAAGTCAAAGCTCCAGACCGTACTCCAACCCCACTGATCATTATTACCGTCACCATCGGTATCCCGGGTAGTTTTTTTGGCAATTTCCAGGGCCTGATCCCAGGTCCACTGACCAGTTCGATATAATTCATACAGATCAGGCAATCCTTCTCGCTCGAACATATCTTTATTCCAGGCCACAAATCTCATACTTCCCAGCAGGCTGCCATAAGAACTAAAGCCATATCTTACCCCTTGATAAGAAAGGTTGTCGATGATACTCTGGTGGGGAGGAGGAAGTGTCGGGTAGTAGGCCGCCGGGACTATCTCACTCACCGGATAAAAGGCCTTCTGTGAAAAAAGTTCCCAGAAGAAATTATGATTTACCTTCCAGAAATCATATACTGAATCACCGGCCAGCAAACGGTTCATCAATCCTTCGGCATAGTCATCCCAATGGATCCCAACATACTCCAGTTTGCAGTTAAATTTCTCTTCAGCCTCGGCGATCCGCCCCGGATAGTCCCTTTCAATATCTTTCAGGACATCATGCCAGGATACAACTGTGATCGTTTCCCCCTGCAGGTCAATCCCCTTAAAGTCATAAGCCTGAACCAGACCAGCCCAGATCACAACTACCAACAATGTAAAGAACATAATATTTTTTCGCACTAGCTTTCCTCCTAATTAATAGATTTTATTGACCCATTTCAGAACGGCAAACAATCTCCCCATCGATCACCCCCTTATTAATAGCCACGGGCGGAAATACTTAACCCTAACCAACCAGTCCGGTTCTTTCAATACTTTCCACAAAATACTTCTGCATAAAAGCATACAGGAGCAGTAGCGGAGCCATGAACATTAAACTCCCGGTATTGTTCAATAAGGAAGCATACTGAGTACTGATCGGTTGATCTAAAACAGCTTCCACATTATATTTCAAACCATGCAGCATCATCGGTAAAACAGTCTCATTCCCCAGGTAGATATTAGTCAGGAAAAAATCATTCCATTGCCAGACAAAGGAGAATAAGAAAACGATCACCAGTGCCGGAATTGCTCCCGGCAGCATGATCTTAAAGAAAGTACGGAGCGGACCGGCTCCGTCGACATAAGCGGCCTCTTCCAGCCCCCGGGGCATCCCTTTAAAGAATTGGCGCATAATAAAGATAAAGAGACCATTTTTCAATCCGGTTCCGGTAATTGAGGTCAGAATAAACGGCCAAAAAGTTCCAAGCAGATTGATTCCCCCCGGGATCAGGCCAAAGAGCGTAAAGTAACGAAAGTTTAAATACATTGGGATCATAATCATCTGGGGAGGGACAATCAAGGTAAAAATAACTAAACCAAAGAGCAATCGCTTTCCCTTAAAGTCGAATCGGGCAAAACCATAGCCGATCAACGTACAGGAGAAAAGCTGTAATAAGCTGACCAACAAGGCCAGGATAAATGAGTTTAAAAAAGCCTCCGGATATTTTAGTTGTTCAAAGACCATTGTATAATTGTCAAAAGTAAAAAAGCGGGGAATCCACTGTACTGTTTTATCAAATAAATCCCTTTGGGACATAAAGGATGAAGAGATTTTGGTCAAAAGTGGATAGATGATAATATAGCAAATCCCCAGAATTAAGACCCACCGAATTAAGTTAAAACAGGCCTTTTTCAATTTTGGCCAAAACTGACTCCGAACATTTTTGAGTCGAATTGAACGAATTAACTCCATGCTAAACCCCTCCCTTATTCATGATAAAAGACCCATTTGGAAATAATCGCGATCGAAATAGCTAAAATAACGGCGATTGCCAAAAAATATATATTGGCCATAGCTGTCGATACTCCATAACCGGCCCCGCCAAAAGCGGTATCCCGGATCAAGCCAAGCAGTTCATTGTGAGCTGCCGTAAAGGAATCAATAATTGTATAGACAATATTAGTTAAAATCAGTGGGCTGATCAGCGGTAAGATAATAAACCAGAAATTTTCCCATTGGGTAGCTCCTTCAACCCGCGAGGCTTCGAATAAAGACGGCGGGATCGACTGTAATCCGGCCAGAAAGATTAAGATCTGAATCCCGGAAGCCCGGATAATTTCAGGAATACGTCCCACCACAGTAATGATATATTCTAATCCCGCTTCCGGGATCTTTAATTGCAGCAGGAATGACCTTAAATAAGCGGCACTGAGAAAACCACCCTGGACATCCTGGCCGCTCTGTAAGATTTGGGTCATGTAGTCAACCCGCTCCATTGCCAAAACAACCCCGGCTCCCATAATTACCGGGAGGAAAAAGATGGTCCGCACCAGCAAGCGGCCTCTAAATTTCTGGTTAAGTAACATCGCGGCAAATAAACTGAAGAAAATAATTAAAGGAACATCGGCTAACATCCTTAAGAGCGTCTCCATAAATACCCGGCTAAACTTGGCATTAATAAAAAGGGCATGATTATAGTTTTTGAATTGGACATACTCAAGAATATAGCCGTCGGGAACGATCTTCAACTCACTCAGACTAAAAATGACCGACTGAATAAAAGGGTAAAGAAAGAATAAAATAAAACCGATAACAAACGGCAGGACAAAAAGATATCCGATTAAGCTCTTTTTAGTTGCCAGTGAAATCTTGAGCCTTTGGCGTATTTTCATCTTATTTCCCCCTCTCTGATTATTAAGTAATCCTCTTCCTTGATTTGAAGTCCGTTGATCCGGACCGGCTCCTGATTATAGTTGACAATAATGGCAGTTCCGTCTTCATAGGTGGTCTGATAAACCTGTTCCTGTAGCCTTTGGTGGTCAATGATTCGCTGGCCCTGGAGCTCCTGTAAGACACGGTTAATCTCCTGATAAACCTTACCGGCCTCATCAAGCCAATCGGCATAAAAACTGGAATAGAAATGGTCATAGTCGGTCTCTTTTAAAAGAGAAGACGGACTATAAGTCCATAAATAGTAGGGACTTGCTCCGGTTTCTAACGACCGCAGAATATTTTTGCGATAACCCGGGGTAAAATTGAAGGGTTGACCGGCGTAATTGATAAAACCATGTAATACGAGCTGATAAAATGGGATTGTTCGATCGAGCACGGTAAAGTTGCTCCCGCCAACCGGAGCCTTCAGGATATGGTCAACAAATGGTAAAATAAAGGCATTGCCCCCCTCGACCATAAGTTCTAGCTTATATTTTTGGTCAATCTTTGCCGTCTCTTTGGCAATAATCGCTAAGGCCTCCTGCCGGTCGACCAATAACTGGGGGTCATCACGATAATCGGCCTGGAGTTGTTTCCCTATCTTTTGCAAAGATACTCCACCCAGCTGATACTGGCTATAATCCGCAAAAAAGCGATCAACCAGCCGTTCTAATTGCAAAGGGGATAGAAGATAGGCAAAATCATCGGGTTGATGCTGATAGCTGGCAATATTATAATCATAGCTTTTGGCCACTTTTCGATCTAAAAAGCGGGCCGCATCTTTATTCGCTCTAAAACCATCAAATAATCGATCCTGGTAAATGTTTAAAAAAGATACATTTGGAAAAAAATCAATATTTTGCTTATTTAGTTCATCCCGCAGTTCTAAAAACCCTTCCCGGTCACCCAGACTCTCTTCCAGGCGCAACTCAGTTGGAACAACATGTTTGATCCCGCCCTGTAAAGCCCCGCTATAACGTACTTTAATGTTGCTAACCTGGTGCTCCAGCAACTCGTTAATCAATAATTTAGTCTGGGCATAACTGGTTAAAGGTTTGATGATGGTCCGCGGAGCCCCCATCACCACCGCTCTGTGCTCAATCGCTCCGATCACCTCTAAATAGAAAGGAATGTCGGCCGCCGGGTTTAAGCGGGTTAAACCCTGTTCAATCAGATAGCCCTGATAGGCCTTGGCCATACCGACATAATCAGCCTCCGCTTGCTCCAGAAATTGATAGCGAATCCGAATTTGATCTTGATAAATCCGGGCTTGATAAATGTTCAGCTCAGTAGGGATTTCAGGGGAATCAGGGTCGATCGTCTGTAATACTACCTTGGCTTTGGGAATAGTCGTAAATCGAGCCGAAACCGTATTATAGGAGGAAGTTCTTCCCGCTATATCCGCTTTGACCGTCGCAATCGCATCCCCCTGCTCCACAATTGCTAAAAAGGCTTTTTCCTCTTCCTTAAGACCGAAGACCGGCAGATAGCTCTGTTCGACTGAGCTTATTTTTTCCGTCCTGGCTTTGAGCGTCTGATCAAACCCGTAAAGAGGTTGTTCATATGGTCGGGCATATTTTTTATTATTATTCAACTCGATTAAAGCCCCTGACCCGTCCGGTACCAGGATATATCCCTGCTGCCCCGGACCGGCTGCCCCAAAGTAAGGCAAAACCTCGAGTGAATGCAAAGGATAACTGACCAACTCGCCTTCTTCCAGAAGATCAAGTGGATATTTTATTTGATCAACCGGCACAGACACAACCAGGCTTTGCTCCTCCAAGGTATAGATTATCGGAATATCAAAGATCGTCTGATTGGGAGTGGGTAAATCCAACCGATTGCTGCGGTGATCCTCCCGGACATCTTCCGGTCGATAGCCGGTCTCTTTGATGATCTGAATCAGGTCTTCCCGGTCCCATTTGGGAATTAAATCCCACTGAATATAAGTTGGGTTATTAATTAATTGCTCAAAATCTTCCCTGGTGATCTCACCCAGTCGCTCAAGATCCGCTCTGTGCTCAACCAACTGTGTCACCAATAATTGAAAGAGTTTTTTTTGACCGAGTTCGGCTGACCAGGACTTCAGACTATAGTCCCCCAGCAACTCCCTGGCTGCTATTTCCGTTTCCTCTTGTTGAGCAGCAGTTGCTGCTATCAACGAGACCAGTACATATTGGTCTTTAACAAACTGACGCTGAGCAGGGTCTTCAATCTGGCCCAAAATCATCTTTTCAAATCGGTCCCGGCTAATCATGACCGGAACAAAGTCTTGATCATCCCATTCTTTCCCCAGGGTATAATCTATTCTGACCCCATTTTCCAGCATGGTAATTTGGAACTGCTTATATAGGACACTGTCATTATAATTATCCATCACTCTCGGTTGATCACCAGGGGCATAATAATTAATTTGGATTTGCGAACGCAATTTCCGCTTAGCCCTCCCCCGGGCAATTTTTTCTTCCTGAGCAAGATGGAGGGGATTGGAGTACCAAAGTTGATTGCTTTCCTTGTTCTGCACGGCAAACCCGGTGGTCGAGCGCTCGAGGAACAAGCGCAAATATTGATTTTCAGCTACTAAGGTGAAGCCGTCCGGAATAACCCCGCTATTTTCAGCCTGGAGCAGGGGGGCGGCCATTACTATGTTAAAGGCAATGATAATAATTAATAAGATCTGCTTTTTTCTCATGATTAGTCCTCCTTCTACCCTACAATCGGTAAACAAGCTCAGTATAAACGCTGTCAACAAAGCCGACCAGTTGTGCGATTACGCTGAAGAACAATAAACCAATAAAGATCACAATCCCAATACCAATAATCGTCAGCATAGATGTAAAAAGCGTTCGTTTTATTTCATATTGATGGGTTACCATTGTTCCGAAGAATACCAGGAGCAATGACCAAATTATCGCCCCGGTGAGGGCAACATAATAAAAGGCCCCTTCCTCCAGTGTCAAATAATTGCTGATTACGGTTAACGGGATATTAACAATAATAATTGGGGTCAGGGCATAAGCAGTCGTAATGTAAATATCCTGAAAAGTCCCCTTCCCTAACAGCAAGGTTGTCACCGACCAGTTAATCCCACACCAGAGCATAAAGGGTAATAAAATACTGATAAACTCCATATATATATTTAATTGGGTTGGGTTGGCGTAATTAAAGAGAAACCCGGTATACTGCCGCATCAGGATATATGTTAAACTGACCAGAAGCAAGATAGTCGTTGCCGCCTTCAGGTTACCCCTTTTTTCATGTTTTAAGTCCCAAAATCCATCAAAGGGGTGGATAATCACATAAAAGGCATATTTTAAACTATCCAAATATGAACCTTGCGTCACCCGAAGGCCATACTTTTCCTTGACTCGACTGATCACTCTAAATCTCTTGAACAGAATAATTAAAATGATAAGTCCAAATAATCCAGTCATAATTCCCCCAAAATTATCAATCAGCACTCCTTTTCGATACAGCTGGAAGGCTTCGGAGTAACCCTGCCGATTGTTTCCCAGCCGATATTCAGTCATCGCTTGGGTAAACTTATTTTGCATTAATGAAGAACGCCCGATTCCGGAATAGGCCAAATCAAAATTGGTATTACGTTTTAAGACTTCTCGCCACATTTCAGTTGATTTTTGATAATTTCCGGCATGATAATATTCGATTGCCTGGTGGATAAAAAGGGTGTATTCGGTTGGGGCAAAGACCTTAATCCTTTTGGCCGCACTATCGAGCACCAGTAATTTTTGACCGAGGGCAGCTATCGCCACCGGCTTTTTAAAAACAGTGTGTTGGTCGCCCAGCCCGCCAAAAACATATAATAATTGCCCATTATCATCATAGGTAAAGATCCGACCCCTTTTTTGATCAAGCACACTATAGATCCCCA
The DNA here is from genome assembly GCA_022360715.1 of Halanaerobiales bacterium. GTDB lineage: Bacteria > Bacillota > Halanaerobiia > Halanaerobiales > DTU029 > JAKSCG01. Next base: position 46,199 of record JAKSCG010000014.1, on the reverse strand, counting down.
ACTCCTGGCTGGCTATGTCAATGAAGACGGAACGCCCTTTGATCGTAGCATGTAAGTTTGCTTCTTCGTGGGGATAATCAAGATCACCAACCGGTAGGAAAAAACCCGTTCGGCGTAACACATCTTTTCCTCCGGGATTTAACCGCCTAACTGCCTCTTCTTTCTGAATCGCTCCCCCCGAGACCGTTGCATAGATAAAACCTAATTCATCTATATCAAAATTACTGTACTCGGTAGGCAGGATTAAAGACATCCTTTTCTTCTGTTCTTCTGTTCCGATCCTTCGCCAAAAATAATCAATCATATTTGGGGCAACACGGGGCGCTCCCAAAAATCCTTTAAAAGTACCGGCTTGATCAAACTCCATAATTCCGTCGAAAACGCCCTCAACAATCACATAAATTCGACTGGCCCGATCAACTACCACCTTTGTCGGTAAATAGTTGAAATTCTCGGGGAGGGCTTCTTCCAAATCGGTTGATGGTGCTCCGATTTCCGCCAGGTAATTACCGTCCTGGTCCAGGATCACAATGCGTTTATTCCCTTTATCAGCTACATAGATCCGACCGGCTGTACTGACAAAGATCCCGGTAGGATTATTAAAGCGATCGACTTGCTCCGGCTTAACGAATTCAGTGATTACTTTGATTAAATTCCAATTTTGATCAATACAAACGATGCGATTATTGCCCGTGTCCAGCAAATAAATGACCTGATCCGGACCAACAAAGAGATCCTGCGGTTGATCGAATTCACCGATTCCCAGATCAATCCCACCCACCAGGATAGAAGTTTGAAAAACATCTGGCCCGGGAACTGCATCTTTCCAGATATTATAGGTGTAGCTTTGAGCAGTTGCCGCTATTGACTGCTCACTCAAACCAAGGAGCAGCAAAAACAAGCAGAGCAGTCCGCATGATATTATTTTAACAAATTGCAAAGCCTTCAATCAGTTTCCCTCCTATCCATAACATTAATCCTTGATTCCGGAAGTACCCATCGTCTCAACAACCTTACTTTGATTAACAACAAAGATGACAATCGGTACAATCATCATCAATAAACTAACTGCCGCCATTACTCCCTCCCGCGCTCTGCCTCCTTGCATAATCTGGTTGATCGCATAAGAGAGTGTTTTCATTTCTTCACTATAGATATATTGGCCCGGTACCATCTGCCATAGCCTTTGAAAAGCCAGGATCATCAAGGTTAACCAGGCCGGCTTAACGATCGGCATTACGATCTGCCAAAAAATCCTCCACTCACTGGCTCCGTCGATTTTGGCCGCTTCCAAAAGGGAGTCGGGCACCATCGTTTCCATAAACTGTTTCATTAAAAACAATCCCAGACTCATTGCCCAGGCCGGAATGATTAAGGCAGTCAAACTATCAACCCAACCGATTTTAGACATGATTAAATAATTAGGAATTGACAGTACCTCCGGAGCAAACATTAAAGATAACACCACTGTCGCAAAGAAAACTCTGCGCCCCGGAAATCGATGCTTGGAGAGAACGTAGGCCGCCATTGAAGCAAAGATTACATGTCCGGCCGTCCCGATAATCGACAGAAAAAGGGTATTAAAAATGTATCTGCTAAAAGGAATCCAGGAGTTCGACATCACCACCGACAGGGCTTTAAAATTATCCAGGGTCGGATTCCGGACAAAAAACCGGGGTGGAAAGATGAATAATTCGTTTAAAGGTTTAAAAGCATTAGTGATTACCAGCACCAGTGGTAAGGCGGTAAAAGCGGCAAATATAAGTAGTATCGTGAAGAGAGCAATATCTCCCCCTAAAGAGCGCGAAACCCTTTTGCTTCTCAATTTTATCTTCATGCTAACTTCCTCCCCCTTTAACTATCCAGATTTCTCAAGAGCCGTTGCACTAATTTCTGAGCACCAACCATGGTGACGAATAACACAACTGCAATGGCTGAGGCATAACCCATTTCAAAGCGGACATTACCATAGTCAACCAGATGGGTCACAATCGTCCGTCCGGCATAATCGGTACTTGGAAATCCGACCAGGGGAATAATCTTTAGTGCTGCGGCAAAAGAAGTGGTAATCGAGATAATTGCCCCAAACATTAACTGCGGTTTCATCGCCGGTAAAGTTATATAAAAGAGTTCCTGCCATCGATTACGAATCCCATCGACTGCCCCCGCTTCATAAAGTCTACGGTCGATCCCCTGTAACCCGGCAATAAAGACCAGAAAACTGGTTCCCAGACTCATCCAGAGAACAACGACGATTACCACCGGCATCATCCATTGGGGATCCAATAGCCACTGAATCGGTTCATTGATAAATCCCCATTTCAGTAAAAAGCCATTGACATAACCATAAGCATCCCCACTAAAGATCGTTGTCCAGATTACAAATGCATTCCCGGCAATTGAAGGGGCATAAAACAATAAGGTTAAGACTGACCTGATCCTGGGCGATAATTCATTAATTAGCCAGGCAAAGAAAAAACAGGCCATATAACTGAGTGGGCCGGTAATCAGCGCAAAAACAAGCGTGTTTTTGACGGCAATTAAGAAGACATCATCGGATAAAAATAGCCCGATATAGTTTTGCCAACCAATCCAGGTTGGTGTTTCCAACATATTGTAATAGGTAAAACTCAATCCGATCGCGATAAATACCGGAATTACGGTAAATACAATAAAGATGATCCCAAAGGGGGCTAAAAACAGATAGGAAATTTTATTGGCCTTAACTTCCTCCAGTAACTCCCGTAGTTTGGTTCTGATCTGATATTTAAATCCATTGTTGGTAATTTTTGTAGTAGTAGAACTCATTACGTTCCTCCGTTCATAAACTCAAGCGTAACTCCAGGGCCGAAAATCTTCCCTTGCTATTACTCCAGCCAGTAAAATTTCCTCCATTTTTCAGCCACTTGCTCCAGCTCGGTTTCCAGCCCAAATTCCAGGCGTTTCCTGGTAATCTCTTCATTAACCTTGCGATTGTAGTTAAACAGGGTGTCACGAGCCGGTTTATTCCGATAGACGACTTTTCGAAAAGCATTATCCAGATGTCGGCCGATTGTATACCCACCCGGGATCTCCGGCACCCCTTTCACCCATTTCCACTGCTCAGTTAGTTTCTCATAATTCTCTAAGGACCAGGGGAGCAAGCTGAAAGCTTCGATATTGGCCGCCGCATATCGGCCGATTGGTCCGAGCAGACTCTCTAATTCCAGGGCATAAGCGACTTGAATATCCTTGCTGGTCCACCATTTAAGAAATTCCCAGGCAGCCTCATGGTCCTGGGCCTTTTCCAATATCATACACCCGGGCCCACCGATCGAATCCCCCATTGCTCCGGCCCCACCGGCCGGAATTGAACGATCAATACTTCCGTCAGCCTGGACCGTTCCCGGCACCAGAGTAAAGTCCCATTTCCCGCGCAACTCCGGTGCAAAAACAGAGATCATATTATAAAAGTTATAGCCGGTCAAAAGAACGGGAATCTCTCCTGTTCGAAAACGATTGGCCAGGTCATACATCAAGGGTAGATCATATAGTTCATAGAGATCAGTCCATCTGCTAAAAGCCTCGACAGCAACCTCTGAATCGAGATTGGTGGCAATCCCGTCTTCCAGGTATAGTTCTTCTCCATTCTGGTATAAGAAAGTTAGAAAGGTAAAGACGCCTCCACTGGCCGACAAGCTGCCCACACTGGCCGAAACCTGACCGACCCCTAAGTCGACAAATTTTAAGGGGTGAGATACTGGCAAACCAAAGCTTAAATTATCTTTCTGCAACTCCGGAATAATCGCCATTACATCTTCCCAGGTTTGCGGAACGGCCAGCCCTTTCTCCGCTAAAATATCTTTTCGGTAAAATAACATCGGGAAAGGCTGTTGCTCCGGCAGAGCATAAACACTATCCCGGAATTTAAAGGGGGCAAAAGCACTTTTTTTAAAGCGAGCGGCAACCTCGGGGAAATCCGAAAACTGGGCCAGATCCACCACTGCCCCTCGGATAGCAAAATTGATCGGCTGAGCTGCCGGTATTCCTAAGGCAATATCCGGCCCTTCCCCGGCAAATGTAGCCGGGAGTAAGACTGCCGGCGAGATCAGCTCCAGATTAACCGGAATCCCTGTTTTTGGGGTAAAATCATTCTCAATTAACTTTTTTAATATTTGCGCCTGGTCCCGACCGTAACCGATCCAGACGGTAAGTGGTTCAACCTCTCTGCTTAGAGCGCGGTCATAGACATTACCGACCATTTTATAATTATGGGTAAATGAAGCCAGGAATGCCTTGGTTTCATGTTTAAGCGTCTGGGTTAAAATTGGTTCAGCCTTGGGCAGTTTCTGCTCAGGTGAGGCAACAACAATATAATCAACGACAAGGGTCTGTTTTGTTGCCTCAGCAAGCCACCCGCCAAGACCGGCCAGATTATCCCGCAACTCATTTAAGCGACCGGGAATACTCTCCGGCTTGATAGCCAGGTCATTCAATTGTCTGGCTAAATCGGTCAGCATTAGGGTATGACCACCTTTTTGCCCGGTGTATTCTTCTAATGTCTGTACCAAGCCTTCAATTACCTGAGACTGTTCGGCCAATCTTTCGAGCAATCCGGGGATTCTTTTTTCCAACTGATATGTTCTCAGCGGGTCGGGGATTGGTGAAGTAACCATAATAATCTTGCGATAAATATTATTTAATTCGTACAGACTTGCCTCCACTGTCCGAATAATCTCCACCAGATCCCCTAAAACAACTTCTAATTTTAAGGTATTGCGTCCTTTTTCTAGGTAAAAGAGATAAGATTGATCGCCCTCCCCGTCGGTTAATCCAAAAGGATGTATTTGAAAAGTAGGGCTGGCCGGAAAACGGAGCGCCTTCGCTTCGGAAAAAGGGACCTGGTCATTGATATAAAGACGGCGATTGGCATAATACCCGCGCATATCATGCGTCCCTTTGAGCGCAATTTGATATAGTCCGCTCTGCGGTACTTCAAACTCCCAGGACAGCCATTCTCCTGCTTGGTCCCAATTCCATCCGCCGATTGCATTCAAACGAATCAAGACATGATGATAGGGTTCCATCGTTGGATTCCTGTTTTCTGAAAAGGGATAAAAGGTTGAATTGGATTTATAAGTAACATCTCGCTCCTGCAGTTTAAGGAAAACACCGCTGGTCGGTTGATAACCTTTTTCCGCATAAAGATTGACCGTTGCTGCATAATCAAGCAGTTCTGCTTCCTGATAGATTTTTAAATAATCGATCGCCATTGGTTCGCGCCGGGCGACCAAACGAAGTGTATTCCGGCCTTTGGGTAAATAAAATTGGTAGGACTCTTGCTGCTTCCCTAACGAATCTTGAAAAGTTACCTCCTGCCAGATCGGATGCTCCCGCTGGGACGGACGCAATTCATTACCTTGATTATCCATTTTAATCGGCTCAGCATCTTCCCAGACCCGGGAAAAGGACAGATAATTAGCTCCTTCAAAGGGTATTTCCCCGTTAAGCAATAATCCTCGCTCAATCGCTCCCCCTTTACCCCGGATCGGGTAATACTTAATTCCGATATTATAGAGTCCGGCCTCAGCCACCTCGATCTCCCATTCAACAAAGCCCTTCTCGGGGGTTATAATCGCTGAACCGTCAATTCCGGCCAGGTTGGGGACAATCTCCAGCGCCGTGTCTGTCCCGGAATAATCCTCGGCTTGAATTATAATTACTTGCTCTGGTTTATCGGCTGTCCCATATTTGGTCAAATACTGGTTATAGTTTAAGATCAGCGGCGAGCCGGCAACAACCAAATCGGTCACGGTTAGCAGTGTTAAAGCAATTATCATGGTCAGCAAATAAGTGACCCTGCTTAATTTGCTCATTTTATTATCAGCTCCTTACTATCATCAAGACAACCACTAAGGTAGCTTCATCGTAAAAGCCCACTACCATCGGTAATTCTTTTCTTGATCGTCTTATCTTACTCAATCATGCTATAATTTAACTTTAAAGGTCTTTATTTGATAAGGTTTAATCGCAAATTCAAAGCTGTTAGCTGATGAATCAATTGCCTGCTGTTCTTTTTCCAGCAAATTACATTCGGCAACTCCTTTAATTTTGTCGGGTAGCACTACCCGGACCATATCGCGCTTATTACCGTATTCATAAAATCTTAAAATCAGGGCATCATCATCCTCAGCCTGCTTAACAGTATCAAGAATAACGCTCTTCGCTGCTATTTCAACTAATGATTGCCTGGCCGGTAGTTTTCCTCCTGCCCCGTCGGCTTTAACTGCCAATAATGGGTAGTTTAACTGATAAGCCTCCTGCGTCGTTCCGCCCCGATACCAATCACCCAGGTGGGGATAGAGACTGTAAGTAAAGCTGTGCTGACCTTGATCAGCTTCCCGATCCGGGTCAATTCCCGATTTAATCAGCGTCAATCTCATCGTTTGATCTTTGATATCATAACCGTATTTGCAATCATTGAGCAGACTTACCCCATAGTCGCGCTCGGAGAGATCGGCCCATTTTTGGGCAACAGTTTCAAATTTGGCATAATCCCAGCTGGTATTCCAATGAGTCGGACGCTCCGCATTCCCAAATTGGATCTCAAAGGTGGCTTTAGTATTTCTGACATCGACCGGAAATGCTACTTTTAAGAGGATTTGATGTTCCTGCCAGTCGACCTCTGTTTTAAAGTCAATTCTTCTTTGGTCAGCAGCAACAATCATCCGTTGCTCAATAACCGAATCGAGAACCTGCCACTTAAAGCGAATGACTGCCCGCTCCGGTCCTTTTTCTTCAATCTCCATCTCGACTAAATTTTGTACCGGATACATCTTTTCTTGATAGTATAGATCAATATCCCAGGCATCAAACATCATCGGGCGATCTTCAAAGGTCTGTAGTTGATTGGCAACCGTACCTTCCGGTAAAATCTCCCGTCGGGCTTCTTTATCATAGAGCGATGAAATCTGGCCCTGTTCATTCAATTTAATAATAAAATACTTATTTTCGATCCGCTCTTTACTAACCTTTAACTCACTGACTGGTTCATTGGCACTACTATTTGCGACCATTTTAAATGTCCGGTAACCGAGGGCAGGTATTGCCGGGACATGGATCATTATTTCTTTCTTACCGACTGTTGAAATTACTTTGGTCAAGAGTTGTTCGCCATCTTCAGTTAGAAAAGACTTATTGGCTAAGCCCTCTTCCCAGGTTAAAGTAACACTGCCCGCCCTGGCCCAGGAAAGGGGGTTAAAGACGACCAGTCTTTCGCCCGCAATTGCCACCTGACTTGCTAAGGCGGTTTGCGCTTGCGCCAACATTGCTCTCCCCGAATCTAACACCTGGGCAAATTCCTCCTCACTATCTTCATAGACCTCGTGGATCGAAGAACCGGGAAGGATATCATGGAACTGGTTACGGAGAATTACCTTCCATCCCTCGTTGATCTCGTTCTGGGGATAGTGATAATCATCAATAAAATTACCGGCCAAGCTATTGAATAATTCTAGATTATGAAAAAGAATCTCGCTCATCCGGTTATTCTTTTTGGTTCTTCCCTGGGAAGTATAGGTGCCGCGGTGGTATTCTAAGTACAATTCTCCGTCAACAACCGGAAGCTTGGGATTATCCTTAACCTGCTCCGCTAACTGAGCAAAAAACGGTTCGGCTTTTCCAAACTTTACTTCCGGGATACCGGGTAACTCTTGCATCTTTTTGCCCATTTCAATCATTTCTTTGGTGGGACCGCCACCCCCGTCACCCCAACCGTAAGCCAGTAATAATTGGTCATTGATGTCTTTTTGATTATAGTTTTCCCAGATCCATTTAACACTGGACGGTTTTAAATTCCCGTTATAGGTATAGAATCTTGGATTGCCGACATCGGAGGTAGTAATATAATGGGTTAAGACTTCGGTGCCGTCCAGGCCCCGCCAGTTAAAGGTATCATAAGTGGGCCGGTTATATTGGCTCCAACTAATCTTCGTCGTCATAAAGTATTGCAAACCACTATTGACAATAATCTGCGGTAAAGCCCAGGAGTAACCGAAAACATCGGGCAGCCACAAAATATTGCATTCAACCCCAAACTCTTCTTCCATAAAACGGGTTCCCAGTAAGAACTGTCTTACCAGTGACTCACCGGAGGGCACGTTACAATCTGCTTCCACCCACATCCCGCCGGTCACTTCCCACTCCCCGGATTTCACCCTTTCTTTGATCTTGGCAAAGATCTCCGGGTAGTCTGCTTTAATATAATCATATAATTGGGGACTGCTCTGTAAAAACTGGTATTCCGGATATTGATCCATTAAATGGAGTACCGTGGAAAAGGTCCGGGCACATTTCTCTCTGGTATGGCACAAGCGCCATAACCAGGCAACATCAATGTGGGAATGACCAACTGCAGTAACAACCGGTCTATTCTCACCATCTTTTTTATAGGCCTGTAATTGGTCTTGCAGAAAGGTATTGGCCTGTTCAACCGAGGCATAAAATGCCGGAGAAGCGGGTTTTCTAAAATCAATTTTATTAATTGATTCATTCAGGAAATTGAGCAAATGTTCCCGATCATAATTTCCCTCCGGGAAAGTATTGAGCGTCAATAAAACAGTTGCGGCCCGATAATAATAATCTTCTAGTACTTGATTGATCTTTACTAAGCTGGCTTCCCTGATCACCCTTTGATTGTTTTGCAGACTACTCCAGGCTTTAATTGCTATATTGACAGATCCTTTCTCAATCCATTCCGATTTCAAATATACCTCTCGGTGGTTGGAATCGAGCCCTTGAATCGGTTCACCGTCGAGATAGAGTAATGACTCTGCCCCAGCCAGCCCCCCTTCCTGGCCTGCCCCCAGAATAAAGTATAGGGCTACTTTCTCTCCCTGCCAATCGACCGGAATCTCAACACTGCTCCGCAACCAGGCAACCTTATCCCTACCTCCCCATTGCTCGCCGATCTTAATCTTACCCCAGCTTTGATCATTAAAATCAATTTTATGAGCGTCCACTTGATTTGCCTCGTCAAATGACATTTCCCGGAATTTTATTTCCTTAATTGCCATCTTGTCCTGATAAATATACTTTTTAAGATCTTCGATATATCGCTGTGCTTTTTCTTTAGTAAAATACATATCAATAATTGCCTCCTTCATTTAAATTAAATTCTTATTTAATTAGTTAATCTTGTGCTTGATTCTCTTATGATTAATTCAGTTGGGTAATAAATCTGATGGATCAGATCGTTGCTTTCATCCTCCGGTTTTGAATTAATTTTTTGTATTAACATTCTGAGGGCACAAATACCCATTTTTTGTGGAAACTGAGCAATGGAAGTTAGTGGCACCTCAAGATGTTTAACTACTTCCTGGTTATCGAAGCCGACAATTGATAAATCCCCCGGAATCCGGATATTTTTTTTGCGGGACATTTTAACAATATCTAAAGCGATATAATCGCTAACCGCTACTACTGCCGTTGGCTCATTCTCAACAATAAAATTGTAGATCTGATCGATGTTCTCCTGGTCATGCTCGGTCTTGGAATATGAAAAAATGGCCAGTTCATTAAGACCGTATTCCAGCATCGCCTTTTTGTAGCCAATAATTCGATCTTCGACACTACTGGTCTGATCTAATTTATGGGTAATAAAGGCAATCCGTTTATGGCCCAGTTCAATTAAGTGTTCAACAGCTTTATATCCCCCCTCAATATTATCAGACATAACACAATCGGTCTCACAATCACCCAACCGACGATCCAGCAAGATAAAAGGAAACTGCTCTGCCTTTAAATCCGAAATAGCGGTACTATCTTTCTGATCTTCCGCAGGCATGATAATTAATCCGGCTACCCCTTCATTCTTAAAACGATAAATATTCTCAGCCTCTTTCTGGTAATCATCATTGGAATTTAAAAAAGTCATTGAATAACTTTCATTCTCCAGCCCTTTTTGAATCCCGCTTAAGAAAGCCATCTCTAACTCGGCATTACAGTAAGGCATAATAACTCCGATCATATTCTGGTTAAAAATATGCGTCTTCTCAAAAACAAAGGTGCCGTTTCCCTGGACCCGATAAAGGTAACCATCACGGACCAGTTCTTGAATGGCTTTGCGCACTGTATAGCGGCTGACCGTTAACTCCTGGCATAACTCCCTTTCCGGGGGAATGGCTTCTCCAAATTTAAAGGTTCGATCTTCAATTTTTGCTAAAATATAATCCATGACTTGTTTATACAACAGTCTATTCTTATTGGGCAACTTTTTTGATCCGATCTTTGCTCCCCCCCAAAAAAGTTAAAAATTAGCCAACTATTGGTCTGGTATTAATTGCTTAATCAGGCCAATATATCGACAAATTGGTATGTTATGATTATCTTTTTTAACATACCACTTACTATTATATTATTATAGATCAATGTTAAAATTCCTTCTTTATTTTAAAAAAATTTTATTGGAGTTTTGGCTGACTTTAACCGTAAATACTTAACCATACTAAGTTTAAAATAAAAAAAGCTATTTTGTTTAGTAACAAAATAGCTCTGCTAAGTATATTTTTTAAGCAATCCTGCTCAGTTTTTGAATAAACGATCCAGCATTCCGCTTAACTGCTCAATACTACTGATCTGATAACAATCCCCTGCCTGGAGCAACAGATTCCAGTATTCCCTAGCCAGCCCTCCGGTATAATCACGTTGCTGAATAGCCGGTCGGTTAAACAAGACGATCTTTTTGTTTTTAAACTCGACCAGCATTTCCAGATTAGCCAGGTTTCCATGACCAAAAGGGGTACTGGACACGATTACCAGATCGGACTCAGCAATTAGCCGCTGATTAAGGGTTAAACTCTCCTGATCAATTGGGCTGAAGGGGGGGATTTCGACCAGTTCTACCTTTAACCGCCGGGCCACCTCCCAATCACTATCCCCCTGATTCAAAACACCACAGCTAAGCTGGTAACCCTGCTCAGCTAAGTACTCAATCAGTTCCTTGCCTGAGCCGCCGCCACAGATCAGGTGCACTTTTTTGTGGCGACCATTCCGACGGACTACTTCCCCTTTGGGCATTAAAATGATATAAGGGCGGTCAGTCAGGGGATTGTTTTTGATAATTACTTCGGTTTGATAGACGGCCCGAATATTTTCGCTGGTCATTACCTCACCGGGGGTTCCGGTTTTATAAATCTGACCCTCTCTTAATAAAACCAATTTATTACAGTACTGACTGCTCAGGTTAAGGTCATGGGAGACTACCAGTATGGTTAAGCCTAATTCCTGATTTAAACGGGTCAGCAGGTCAAAGATCTCCCGTTGATAGTTTATATCCAGACTGGCCGTAGGTTCATCCAACAACAGCAGTTGGGGGCGCTGAGCCAGGGCCCGGGCAATGATCACCCGTTGCCGCTCTCCCCCGCTTAACTGATTGATATCCCGATCACTGAATTGGATTGTCTCGGTCAATTGCAGGGCTTCCCGGACAATCTCCCGATCCCCCGGACTGATTCTCCCCCAGCGGTCCTGGTAGGGACTTCTGCCCATCATTACTAAATCATAAACAGTAAAATTGTAATTAACCGAGGTATCCTGCGGGACTACGGCCATCAGTCTGGCCAGTTGATTATTACTGTATTGATTTAATAGTTGACGGTCGAGGTAAATAAAACCGGTCTCCGGGGTAATAATCCGGCTAATATTCTTTAACAGGGTCGATTTACCGGAACCGTTTGGTCCAATAATCCCGATAAACTCCCGTTCAATCACAAACAGCTCGATCGCTTTCAGGATCTTCTTCTGTTGATAGCTAAAAGTCAGTTTATCGATCTCTAACAATGTTATCACCAGTATTAAGTATTCCCGGTCAAAGCCAAAAACCCTTCCATGATCTATTATTTTTTCAATAATAAATAGATAAAATAAGGGGCGCCGATTAGGGCAACCATAATCCCGGCCGGAATAACATCTCCTGCAACGATATGACGTCCCAGCATACCGGCAATTAATAATAGCCAACCCCCGAGCAGAACGGCCACCGGAATGAATAATTGATTTCTTACCCCTACTAAAGCTTTAGCGATATGGGGGGCTATTAAACCAATAAAAACAATTCCTCCGGTCTTCTTTGGCTTAGTCAATAATGATTATCATTATCTTCTTATATGTTAATGCATTGTTGTACAAAAGTCAAGTAAAAAATTAAAGCTTTTTTTCTTAACAATTGTAATTTAATTTTGTTATTTTCTTTCAATTGCAAATTACACCGGGCTAAACTAGCTTCTTTTAGTCTTTTCCTAAAATGGTATCGAGCAGATTACTCCGGTAAAGCTTTTTCCAGATAGAGACAGCTAATAAACCAAAGACAAATATTACGACTAATATTGTCCCCAATATTGATCGAAACTTGATTTGCAGGATTATTCCATTGGGATAGAAAAAATATCTGATGAACAGAGAAAGGACTCCATAGCTGATCCCTACGGATAAAAGCCAGGCTACGCTTAAGAGCAAAGCCTGCTCCATTAGTATATCAGCCAAAATCCTCTTTTTGGTAAAACCAAACAGATACTTAATAGCAAACTCAATCATTCGCGTCCGGTAAAACAGCAGTACTAAAAAACTGATTGATCCCGCTATAACGACAGCAAAAAAGATACTAAACCCGATATAGATTAAGTTATACTCCCGATTAGTTTCCTTTAGTCTTTCGCCGATCTGAGCAGGGGTAACAACCCTAAGCTGAGAAAGGGATTCTTGCTTAACTTTTTCCAGTTGGTCGTTGAATATCTTGTTATTCTTCGGAAAGGCCAACAATAACTCACCGGAGTTATCGATCCCCTCCAAATAGCCCTTTGACCCCAGTATAAACCAATAATCACCCTCAATAACCCCTGAGATGATAAAGACCTGGTCTTTGATCCTTATTTGCTGACCTATGCTTAATTTCCTGGCATTGAGAAAAGCCTGGGGGGTAACAATCTGGTTAGTCCCCTCTTCAAACCATTTGCCGGCAACCAGTCTTATCTTAATCCTCTCTTTTAAAAAACTCAAATCCCTTTCGGTTACCCCATAAAGAATAATAGCAGCCCTGGCTATATCAAAAATAGGATAATGAAGTTGGAAAACAGTTGAATTAACTATATAGGCTGCATCATCGCTAAACCTTTTGGCGATTGCATTAGCGTCCGCTTTTGGGGCAGCAGGAATGAGCAGCGACCACATCCTTTGCTCACTATATTGAAAGATCTCGTTTTTGGTATCTTCAAATGCACCAAAAATAGCGGTCAAGACCAGGATACCCAGAATTCCAAGTAAAACCACTCCCAATAAAATCAACACTTTTAACTTATTTCTTAAAAAGTAAAGGGCTCTATTCTTCATGAGCCTGATCCTTTAATTTCCCGGATGGTCTTGTTTTCAATTTTAAAAATTCGATCAAAACACTCCCATTCGCCTTGATTGTGGGAGACCATAATAATAGTCAGACCAAAACTTTCCCGGTATTGACTCAATAAAGATAAGATATTTCGCGCATTCTCTGCATCCAAGGAGGCGGTTGGCTCATCAGCAAATAGTATTAGTGGTTGGTTTACCAATGCCCTGGCAACAGCAATCCTTTGCTTTTGCCCGACCGACAGACTATAGGGAAATTTATGGGCCAGACTGGCTACTTTGATAAACTCCAACAAATCATCAACCCGCTTTTCTACCTCTTTAGTGATCTGTTGAACCGGCAGGAGTATATTTTCTTTAACCGTCAAATAGTTAATTAAATAGTTTTCCTGGAAGATAAAGCCGAAGTTTTTATGTCTAAAGATAACTAATTCGTTTTGTTTTAATTTAGCTATATTTTTCGAATCGATCAGGACTGAACCATGGTCAATTGTTTTTAGACCGGAAAGCGTATATAAAAGCGTTGATTTTCCGGAACCGGACTCACCGACAATCCCGATAAATTCTCCCGAGTTAATCTGCAAAGAAACATCTGCCAGGACAACTGTTTGCCCATACTTTTTCTGCAGGTCATTAATCTGGATCAGCAACTTAACCCACCTCTTTGCTCTTTAAAGTATTTTGTTCTCAACATTTTTATTAATTACATCCACTGCCTCCAGCAGGTTAATCTTTTTTACGATGATCAATAAAAGGATAAAGATAGTGCTACCAAGGATCAGGAAGAGCGGAAGCGGGATGACAATCGACAGATATGAACCCATCCCTGCCAAAGACTGTTTCATCAACAACTCCCAAACAATAAAGGCCAAAAAATACCCGCCGGTCAGGCCCAGCAAATTCAATATTAGCAATTCATAAATAAATTTACCGGCAATTTTCAGCTTGGTTACGCCCAGTATATTAAAGATCGCTATCTCTCCAATCCGTTGCTTAAAACTAAAATAGATCGCCAGTACTAAGATCGTTAAAAAAATTAGATAGACAATAATATTTATTACTAGATAAATATCGTTAATAAAAGATAGATCTTGCTCTAAAGTCAACAGATGTTTGTGGTAACTTTCCACATCTTCGACAAAAGGAAAATTTGCTTGACAAACTGTGATCGTGTTAGCGGATAAAGCTTCTAAAATAAGGAGACCATCTTTACCCTCCTTCAAACCAAGCGCAAGTCCAAATTTACTGTTCTCTTCCCCGATCAAGCCTTTAATCGGAATTGGCCGATCTTTTATTATTAACTTTTCCCCTTCATGAAAAGGTTGTAAAGAACTATATAATGGTTTAGTCAATATAAGGAACGGAGCACTATCAGTAGGAAGAGACAATTCTTGATCATACCTCTTTTGATAAAAATCCTTTATATCACCGACAGTAGCAAAATTATAGATTTCAACAATTCCCGTTCCAAAGATTAATTTCTCTACTTGCCGCAATACCTTAATTGGATAAGTTCGGTAATCTTTAAAATAGTCATGCACTAAACTAATTTGCTCATCGGTTACTCCTGCTTCGATATTAAGCAAAGTCATCTTTTGATATTGGTTAAATAATTGGAGTTTTTGGCTTTCAATTACTTTAGTAAAAGAATAAAAAAAGCTGGCAAAAAAAGTTATTAAGACAATAATTAAGAGCTGTGGGATTACTTTGCTTTTTTTACGCCATAGATATTTGTTTAAATATAGCAAGTCGACCACCCTTTAAAGATAAAAATTTAGAGCTCAAGCCTTTCCCAGCAGCTCAGGGATTTTTTGAACGCCAAGACCGTGCTCAAGGATAATAAAACGAGAAAAAGAATCACACTGCCGGCAATAACATCCCGTTGAGTCCAGGAATGGAGAAAGGATAATATTGAAAAACGTTGATAAAAACTCCCCAACCCCAGGATAAAGATTATCAGCGGGTAAGTAAAAAAGAGGATACCTTCCCGTAATACTTTTTCTAGCCAGGAGACATTGTAACCACGAAAATAAGTCATTAATATCGTCATCATTTGCAGTAAGTTGACCGAAGCCTGAATCAAGCTAAATAAGAGAAAAACCGGGATAAGGTAAAGTAATTCTATTCCGGCAACCAGATGGGCACTTAGCAAACCGACCCCGCCAATTATTAATTGCGGCCAAAAATGGATCTGCCAGAGAAGATAAATAACCTTTTTTGTACTAAAGGGAGAACTTTTTAAGATCCAGTACTGCTTTTTGGCTGCATCATAATCAGTTAATACTTCGGCCGGTTGCAGCATCGTGACGATGATCAGTTGGGCCATCAGGCCGACCACCCCGATATTTAATAGTAACAAAAACATCATTTCAGAAGGTTGCCAGGCTCTCAGCAAGACCAAATAGCCAAGATAGAACACGCCTAAACCCAGTGCTCCTTTGGCCATTTCATTGTTGCGTAAAACCATCTTCCAATATATTACTAACAAAGTCGGCTCTTTAGAACTTTTCGCCGGATTCGCCTTTTTTGACCGGTGCATCCGGCTTTGAAGCCGATCATATACCCGGTAATAAATCTTCTGGATAATCAAAACAGCTATTACCAGGGTTAAAAGGGAAAAGATAATTAATTCGACCAGCGGCCGGACAAAAATAATTTGGTAGTTCAACATCCCTCCGATCAGATTGGCGGTAAGTGCAAGCGGATACAACACCTTTGCCAAAACATCCCAGGCCAGAGCCCTTTCCATCAACACTATTAGCATTTGCTGATTATCCCCGATTAAAAAGTATAGCCAGGACAGGCCCAATGTTATGTTGAGAAAAGCGGCCACCCCAAAAATTAACCGGGCTGATAAAAATCGCAGCAACAGGTTTACCAGGACTAAACCAATGGCTACCGGAATCAGCAGGAAAAGATAAGTAACCGGCAATATTAAGGGATAATAAAACCAGGGGGCATTGAAGACTGCCCCGATTGCTAACAGCGGGACAAAGCCGAAGATAAAATGCTGAATTGTGGTAAAAGAAAAGAGGCTAAATATAAAAAAACGGAAGCTAATCAGCAGCCACGGTTTAACAGGGGTTACCAGCAGGTTATATAAATCTGTCAGCTGAAAAAAATTTCTCTTGCTCTCACTAATCACCGCATTAATAACTAAAATAGTAAGCCAGCTCAGCACAATTATTACCAAGAGATGGGCCAGTAAATCACTGTTGATTTCAGCCGGTAGATAAACAATAAACCCGGCCAACCACTCCCGCAGTTTTATTAACAAAAATCCGAGCAAAGCTACTAAAGCGATAATAAAAAGAGTTAAGAACAAGACCTGTTTGGGTTGGTGTAAAAAAGTGTTTCGAAAGATTTGCCATTCTTTTTGCCAGAGCAAGCGCCAGTGTTTAATCGTCATTACCATCACCACTTAACTCGGCTATAATCGCCCGGGCCTGCTCATCTTGCCCTTCCGTCAACTCCAGGAAGACTTCTTCTAAAGTGACACCACTACTGCCGATAATTTTGTCGACTTGATCGACCGCTAATAACTCCCCCTGATATATAATTCCAATGCGGTCACACAGCCTCTCCGCTATTTCCAGCACATGAGTCGATAATAAAACCGTCCTGCCGTGTTCCTTCCAACTCAGAAAAATATCTTTGACCAAACGGGCACTCCGGGGGTCCAGATTAGCGGTCGGCTCATCCAGTAACAAAAAGGGCGGTCGGTGTAATAAGGCCGCAATAATAGCCGCTTTTTGCCGCATTCCCCGCGAATAACTGCCCACCAGATTATCGATTTGCTCTTCCATGGCAAATAAGCGAAAATATTCTTCGCTCGACTGGCTTAATTCTTTTTCTTCAACCCCGTACAATCGGGCAACAAAAGTGGTATACTCCCGACCGGTGAGCTTTTCATAAAGAACCGGGTGATCAGGTACATAACCCATGCTGGCTTTAGCCTGCTCCCCCTTTTTGGTCAGATCATACCCATTTATTTTGATCTGACCACGGTCAGGGTGCAGCAGACCGGCACAGGTTTTAATGGTGGTAGTTTTTCCGGCCCCATTCGGCCCCAACAAACCGAAGACCTCTCCCTGCTGTACTGTTAAACTGAGATTCTTTAAGGCAGTAAAATCACCGTAACTCTTTTGCAAGTCCTTTATTTCCAGCATTGGCTTCCCTTTAGTCATATGACCGGCCTCCCCTTCCGGAGCTGCTTGCATATTTTAAAAAATCAAAAAGTTTTTGTTAAATTGCCCCGGTTTTTTAAAATATCCTTATTGAATATTTTACCACATATTATCATTAGATTACACCGCTATTTTAATCTTTACCAGTATTCTTTTTTCTTTCTACGCAATAAATAGATAAAATATGGACCACCGGCCAGGGCAGTAATAATCCCGACCGGGATTTCCAGCGGTGGTAATAGGGTGCGGGCCAGCGTATCGCTTATTAAGAGGAATAAACCCCCGAGGAGGGCCGATAAAGGAAGTAATTTCCTGTGATCAGGACCGATCAACATCCGGGAAATATGGGGAATAATCAGCCCGATAAAGCCGATGATGCCACTTACCGCTACAACAGCAGCCGTGAGCAGGGTGGCGGCAATGATCAGAACCAGTTTTACCCTTTCGACATCAACACCAAGATAACGGGCACTCTCTTCCCCGAGCAGGATGATATTTAAATCTTTCAGGTAATATATTACCGGTAATAGTCCAATCAAATAATAAGGAAGAACCAGTCTAATCTCTTGCCAGCTGGCATTGGCGATACTCCCCATTAGCCAGTATACTACCTTATGCACCCCATCAGTCCCCATTATCATTAAAAAGGACATAATAGCGTTTAAAATAAAGCCAACCGCCACACCGGCCAGCAGAAAAGTCATTACCGGGATCGTCTTCCCCACCCGGGCCAGTCGGTAGACAATAAACACCGTACTAATCGCCCCTAGGAATGACATCAGCGGAATAGTGCTAATACCAACAATCGTCCAGCTTAGATTAAAAACAATTGCCAGCGTAACCCCGGTCCCGGCACCGGCAGAAACACCAACAATATAGGGATCGACCATCGGATTCCGAATCAAGCCCTGAAAAATCGCCCCGGAAATAGCCAGGGCCGAACCAATGATCAGACTTAAAATAATTCGCGGCAAACGTAGCTGTTTAATAATCAGGCCATAAATAGGCGACTCGACCCCTTTTCCCAATAATATCTCAATAACTTGCCGGGGCGCAATCCATTCCGTACCAATCGACAACGAGATTAACACCGCCAGCAGCAAAACGAGGATTATTGTAAGGTAAATGTAAATTATTCTGGGTCGTTGATTCATTGCAATCACCACTATTAATTATTCCGGGCCGAGAGAAAAAATCCTCTAATAGTCTTTTATTATCTTACCCAGTAGCTTAATCCCCTCTTCAATTTCAGCCGGACTACTATTTGAAAAAGATAATCTGATAAAAGAGTTGCCATCTTCCGCTCGGGCAAAAAAGGAGTTGCCGGAAACAAAAGCTACCTTGTTTTCAATTGCCCGCAACAGTAAATCCCGACTCTTGATCCGGACCGGTAGTTTAACCCAGTAGAAAAATCCGCCCGCCGGTTGTGACCAACTGGTCCAGTTCGGGAAGTATTTCCCAAGGGCCGTTCCCATTGCTTCCAAGCGCAAACGGTAATAAGGTTTAATCCGCTCAATCTGTTGATCAATCAATCCCTGTTTCCCTGCCCGGGCAATCAATTCCTGGCCCAGACTATTTGAAGCCAGGTCAGTACTCTGTTTAGCTCTGCCCAATATTTTGATTATCTCTTGGTTAGCTGAAACCCAGCCAATCCGCAAACCGGGAACAAAAAATTTGGAGAAAGTACCCAGGAAGATTACCCGTTCAGTTAAATCCAGCTCTTTTAAAAAAGGCAACCTCTGGTCATAATAATTTAATTCACTATAGGGTGTATCCTCAATAAGATAAAAATCATACCGATTAGCCAGTTCCAAAATCCGCTTCCTCTTCTCCAGCGATATCCTTATACCGGAGGGGTTGGAAAAATCAGGCACAAGATAGATCAACTTAACTGCTCGACCCTGGCCGGCAATTCTGGCTAATTCTTCCTCTAGCCCGGTTATATCCGGCCCGTCCTCCCCCAGTTCAATTCCTCTAATATCGGCCTGGTAACTCTTAAATGCCCCTAATCCACCCACATACGCCGGCTTCTCAACCAATACTGGGTCCCCGGGATTAAGGAATATCTTACTAATCAAATCCAGGGCCTGTTGTGACCCTGTTGTTATTAGTAGTTCTTCCCTCTTGGTCTTGATCATTCTTTGTTGCATAAAATCGATAATAAAATCTTTTAATTGATTACTCCCCTCAGTACTGCCATATTGAAATAATTTACCTCCTTTTTCCATGACCAGTTGATTGATTAAACTTTTTAATTCCTCAATTGGGAAAATGTCTTCGGCGGGAATACCGCCGGCAAAAGAGATAATATCTCCCCGTCCGACTAATCTTAAGAATTCGCCGATCTCACCATCACCCATCCCTTTTACCCTATTAGCATATTTATTATTCATCACCTGTATCCTCCCTATTAGATATTGTCGAATAGCCAGCATGAAAAAACACCCCTGCGGTTCTACAGGGGTGTTATTATCCACGGTACCACCCAGTTTCACTACTCATTTTCAGCAGCAGTCTCAGTCAGTATAACTATTAAGATATACTTGATTTATTAACGGGATCAACCGGATATTCTTACTCGAAATTACCTTTCAGAATTCAGCTCAGGGGTGGCTTAATCCTCATCATCACTACTAGAATATTATTTTTTATTATTATAACACATCATTTATCTTTATTCAATAGACTATTTTATCTTTTGGTGTTTATCATTTACTTGCCGATCGCCGATCGGACATAATCGAGGATATCAAATGCATCATTTGTTTTCATCATGGCAAAAACTCTATCCTCATCAAGCCGGTCAGCTATTTCGAATAAATAATCCATCCATTCAAAGGTTTTTTCCATCGTTTTTACAGCATCATGTCTCTGTGGAAAAACATCTGCCGTAATCCAGTCATTATAGCCAACCTTTTTCAAAAAAAGGATAAACTCTAGATAATCCAGAATATTAACAGTACCGGGGATCATATCCCAATCCCAGTTCCGGTAGTTATCATTTATATGAACGTAAAACAGTTTACCGGTTACCCCTAAAAAAGCAGCTGAATCAGCCGGTATCTCTCCCGCAATGTAGGCATGACCAACATCCAGGGTTATCCCCACATTTTCTCTGTTGATCATGCTGCAGAAATAAGCTGTTTTCCCGGCATTATTAAGTAAACAATGCATTCGCGGTTCATAGGCTTTATATTCCAGACTGATTTTTACATCTTCCCTGTACTCAGCTGCACTCTGTATGACCTCAACTGCGTGTTTAAAGCCGTCGATATAATTAAATTCAAAGGGATAATCAGAACCATCAGCCAGCGGACAGACTGTAACCAAATTACACCCTAATTCTGCCGACATATCCATTGCAGTTTTAAAATATGATATCGATTCTTTTCTAATTGCCGGGTCCGGGTTGGAAATTGAACCAAACCGCCACTTTTCTTCAGATTTAAGATTTAAATTGACGGAAGAAACACCAAGACCATAACCTTTTAATAACTCCTTTAGTCTGACCGGGTCACCAAAATCATGGGGATAGATTACTTCTAATCCGGAACAGCCTTTAATCTTGGCGGCAGTTTCTACAATACCCTCAATATCTTTTGCCGGCGTATAATCGATAAACCTGTCTTTCAGCTTCCCTAAAAATCCAGTGATGACAGAATATTTTCTATCCATTGCACTATCTCCTTTCATTTTTCACTATTAACTATTAAAAAAACGTTCTTTAACTACAACTTTTACTTTCTTATATATGGGCAGTTGGGTCATTACTGTTAAAAATATGATTATAAAGAGAATTAAAGAAACCGGCCTGGAAAATATCGGCATTAAACTGCCTTTGGAAATTAATAATCCTCTTCTCAGGTTTTCATCAGCCATTGGACCAAGAATTACACCCATAACGAGCGGAGCAATCGGATACTTCATCTCGGTTAAAAAATAAGCTATGATACCGATTGGGAGCATCAGGTAAAGATTAAAAATTCTCATTCCAATCGCATACGATCCTACAATACAGAGCACACCTATAATTGGCATAAAAATCTGTGACGGTATTCTTAGCACCTTTACTACCTGTCTGGCCAACAAGATACCATTGATCCACATAGCTAATGAAGCAAGCAGAAGGATTGCTGCCACTTCCAGAATAAAGTTGGGATGGTCAAAGGAAATTAACGGACCGGGTTTAATACCGTGTAACATCAGAGCACCCAGCAGCATTGCAGCAGGCGGACTTCCTGGGATACCTAAATTGAGTAGTGGTATCATTGCCCCCCCGACACAAGCATTATTAGCAGTCTCAGTTGAAACAATAGCTTTATATTCCCCTTTCCCAAAGCTTTCCGGATGTTTTGAGGAATTCTTGGCCGACCCATATGATACCCAACCGGCAATGTCTTCACCAATACCCGGAATAGAACCAATCCCTACACCGATTAATGCTGACCGTACAATATCTACAAAATACCGGGCAATTGTCCTGAACTCAGGTAGTATCCGCTGTAGTTTCTCCATTTTCGGTAAAGTAGTCCGGTCCCTCAATACTTGAATAATTTGGGGTATACCAAAGGCCCCGATTAGTACAGGTACCACCTCAATTCCACTATCCAGTTCGGCCAGACCGAAAGTAAATCTGGGATAAAACTGTAGCAGATCACGGCCGACAGTAGCCAGAAAAAGACCTATAAATCCTGCAATCCATCCTTTATAAACTATATCAGGAGTAGTCAGCGTGCCACTGATTATAATTCCAAAAAAAGCCAACAGAAAGAACTCATATGAAGTAAACTGTAAAGCAAAATTAGATATAATAGGAGAAAGGGTTACGACAAATAACATACCTATTATTGTTCCAATGGCTGAAGCAGTTGTAGTAACACCGATAGCTCTTCCACCTTCTCCCCTTAAAGCAATTGGATATCCATCTAGGGCAGTAGCGGCGGCAGCGGCTGTTCCTGGTATATTGATTAAGATCGAAGCATAAGAACCCCCATATACACCCCCGACATATATCGCAAGTAGTGCAATCATAGCGGTGCTGCTATTCATGCCATAAGTTATAGTGGTAAGGAGAGCTACACCCAGTGTAGCTGTTAATCCTGGTGTGGCACCAAAAATTATGCCCATAAGTACTGCCCCAAATAGAATTAATATATTGATCGGATCAACTACTAAGTTACCAACTATCCCCAAAAAATCAAATAATCTTTCCCAAATTAACATTTTACACCCCCTGATAGTTATTTGAAAACAGAGTAACGGATAATGTTCATTACCTCGATCACTAATCCCTCTGTAGGCAGAATTACTTTTAAAAAGTATTTAAAGATCGGAGATATTAGCAAAGGCACAACAATAGCAACGATTATGCTGGTTCGATAACGGAGTTTTAATCTATTATCTTTAATCGTCAATATGAAAGCATAACTACAGTAAAGAATGAAAAAAGCTATCACCAGAAGATCTGTCATATATATAAAAATACTCTCATCCAACAACCGGTTTAGCTTGAACAGGAAAAAAACCAATAATACCAGGGAACCGGTCATAAAGAACCTGTATAGCCTTTTGAATAAATCCAGATCTTCAAAATAAAAAATAGATATAAATACCATTAAAAAGAGCGCCGTACTGACAAAGAAATCAACCCTGGGGATAAACAAATAAACATAAAAAGCAAATAGGGATAGGATTGCAATAAATTTAAGATCCCTTTCTTCCATTTTGAATTTTATTAATTTCGTCAAACCCTTTTTTAGATAGGAAATACCCACCGCATTCACAGCCACCTTAAACAGGAAGACTGATAAAATCATTAAGGCAAACCCAATAATCAGGGGAAAAAGTGCGGGTGAAACATACCAGACATTCTTAACACCGGCATAACTGTCTTTAATGGGCATCTTAAATGATTCAAAGACTATCCACAGACCCAGGAGAAACAAGACTATACTGGTGAAAAGGTCTGACCTCCGAAGTTTTACTTTTTCATTATCCATTAAATAAATCCCCCTTGCTCTGTATAGGCAGGGTCAGCTTTGCTCAGACCCTGCCTATCTAAAATCTTATTTTAGTTAACTGCCGGATTAAGTTATCCAACAGTTAAAATCTCACATTATGGTTTAGGAATGCCAAGTTCTTCCGGATTTATTTTGGCGGCCCCCAGTTCCCATAATGTCCAGCTAAACAGGGATTCCAGTTTAGCAAACTCAGCGCTGGCTTCTTTACCGGTCTTGCCAGAAAGTAGATAATAGTTTTCAGCAGCCCAATTCTTAACTTTTTCCGTTTCCAGGGCTTGTTTAAAAGCATTTGTTAAGATAGTTTTTACTTCAACAGGTACATCATTTGGAACCGCCATACCGATGGCCTGTGAAATCGGCAGGTAATCAGTAAGGGCAGGATATATTTTTAAGCCGGAAGGAATTACGCCAACCCCCTCTAATTCCACCGGATCCGGAGTGAGTGTAGCCAGGGCGCGCAATTTACCGCCCCGTAATAGCTGCTGTTGTTCAGCCAGGGAAGTAACAACTACATTAATTTCACCAGTCATTGCAGCAGTCTGGGAAGGTGCAGAACCAGGATAAGGAATAAAATTAAACTTAATACCGGTACCTTTCATTAATGCCAGCAGGTTAAGGTGATGGATCGAACCTGCTCCACCGGCACCTGCCCTGATTTCCTCCGGATTAGCTTGCGCAGCCTCAACTAATTCTTCCAATGTAGTCCATTCAGTATTTGGTGTTACTGAAATAATACCTGGAGAACCACCCACAATGAACGGATACCAGATGTCAAATTTCTTATTAAATCCACCCATAACGGCAGCAGTTACATTAGATTCTGATAAACCGGTAATCGTATAACCGTCATGTTTCCGGGAATAACTATAATTCATCCCTACTGACCCTGCAACCCCACCAGGTTTATTGATAACATTAATATTAACACCAATGATTTTAGCCATTTCAGCTGTAACAATCCGGTTACAGGTATCTGTTCCCCCACCGGCCCCCCAAACAACTACAGCTGTAATATCCCTTGCCGGATATTCACCTTTGGCCATAGTTAAATTAAAGCTCATAAAAATAAACAAGAAAGTTAATAAAAAAATTGACAATCTCTTCATTTTGAAATTCCTCCTTAATTTTTCTTGAATTTTGGTCATACTGACAACAGTTTGTTATATGAAAACTCTCTGCTCACCCCCCGTTTTTTCTGCCCCAATTACTATTATCTTCTGGCAATAGAATTTTTTACAGCTGCTACAATGTGTTCTATATTCATTTGATAGTTGGTAAATAACTCTTCCGGATCACCTGATTCACCGAAAGTATCATTTATCCCTACCATCTCTATCGGTACCGGGTATTCCCTTCCCAATATTTCTGCAACAGCCCCCCCAAGACCCCCGATAATATTATGATCTTCAACTGTTACAACAACACCGGTTTTTTTAGCAGAAGAAATAATTAAATCTTGATCAAGTGGCTTAATCGTATGAATATCCAATACCCTGACATCTATTCCCTCTTTTTCTAGTATTTCAGAAGCCCTGAGCGATTTTTCTACCATTAAACCTGTAGCAACAATAGTACATTGGGCCTGTTTAGAATCCTTAACGATATTTCCCTGGCCGATCGTAAAGGACACATCTTTTTTGTAAATAACAGGTACTTCGTTGCGCAATAACCTGATATACATAGGGCCATCATATCCGGCAGCAGCAAAGACCAACTCTCTGGTCGATACAGGATCAGCCGGATGCAAAACAGTCATATTTGGTAAAGAACGCATTATTGCCAGGTCTTCTGTTCCCTGATGGGAAACTCCGTCAGAAGATACCTGGAGACCACCATGACTGGCAACTACCTTTACATTTAACTGTGGGTAACAGATAAATGTCCTGATCTGTTCCAGGGCTCTCATGCTGGCAAAAACTGCATATGTAGTAGCAAAGACGGGTATCCCGGTAGAAGCCATTCCAGCGGCAACTCCCAGCATATTTTGTTCGGCAATTCCAAGATTATATGCCCGGTCCTTATATTTTTGATGAAATAAGCAGGAAAAAGTAGATTTAGAGATATCAGCATCAAGCACAACGATATCTTTCTTTATCTCGGCCAGTTCCAACAAGGTTTCTCCAAAAACTTGTCGTAGCGTAATAGCTTTCATCCGTTACCCCCTCCAACGATAAGTTCTTCCATCGCTAACTCAAACTCCTCTTTAGTAGGGGTTTTTCCATGCCATTCAACAATATTTTCCATAAATGAAACGCCTTTACCCTTTACCGTATGGGCAATTATTACTGCCGGTCCTCCCACTTTTTGCAGCCATTCAAACCCATTTAAAATCTCATTCATATTATGGCCATCTATCTCCTTGACATTCCAGCCAAAAGCCCTCCATTTATCAACAAGGGGTTCCAGGCCCAAAATGTCTTTTACAAAACCATCATTCTGCAAACCGTTATAATCAACTACTGCAAATAGATTAGCCGGTCGGAAATGCCCGGCTGCCATAGCTGCTTCCCAGACCATACCTTCCTGTATTTCACCATCACCAAGTATTACATAAACATTATACTTAAACCCGTTATTCCTTGAAGCAAGAGCCATTCCAAGCCCTAAAGATAATCCGTTGCCCAATGAACCCGTATTAATATCAACACCGGGTGTTTTTGTCATAACAGGATGCCCTTGTAAAATGGAATGGGTTTGTCTTAATGTATCAAGATGGCTTAGTTCAAAAAATCCTCTTCTGGCCAGGGCCGCATACCAGACCGGACAGGCATGACCCTTTGAAAGAATAAACCGATCCCGCTCCGGCCACTTGGGTTTAGCCGGCTCTATCTTCATTACAGAAAAATAAAGTGCTGTAACAATTTCCGTTGCTGAAAATGCCCCCCCGGGATGACCTTTTCCAGCTCTATAGATCATCTTCAGACTATCCTGCCTGAGCTGGTTTGCTTGATTCTCCAATTTGCAGACTAATTTCTGCCTCGTTAATGTTGTTTTTTCTCCTTTAAAATAATACATCTTTTACCCCTTTTACCCCCCTTTAGAATTTTATGTTGAATTTTGTATTTTGTGTATTGTATTCATTTATTAACCCAAATAAGCGTAACTCCGTGTCAACTTTAATAAGTTATTTACCAGTTAGTTTCGCCGTTGCTGTTTAGTCGCGATTCATATACTTTTCTGATATCTTTACGACTCTTTTCTAAATGTTCCATCATTAATAATTGAGCTTTTTCAACATCTCTATTTTCGATTTGTTTTATAATTTCCTGATGTTCTGATAAAGTCACTTCGGGGGCCCGCATCAATCCTTTCTGATAACTAAACCGATAAATATTGAACATTTCATTAATATCAGTTAAAAGACTATTATCAGCTATTTCAAATAACCGGGCATGAAATTGCTGGTCGGCCAGCAGATAATCCCTTTTCTTTTCTTTATTCCATTCACCCCCAAATGGTTTAAAATACTGCTTTAATTCTTCCACTTCACCTGCAGTTGCTTTATCGATCACTTCCTTGACAGCAACACTTTCCAGGCCAATCCGAACAGAAAATATTTCCATCATTTCGTCAAAAGTAAGCTTTTTGACGGTATAACCCCGGCGAGGTATATATTCAAGCAAACGTTCAGCAGTCAAGCGCTCAAGGGCTTTTATAAGGGGGGTGCGACTTACTCCCAGCTCATGTGCCAGGTGTTCCTGTTTGATTTTCTCACCGGGTCGAAGTATCTTATTCCAAATCATCTCTTTGATTTTTCGGTATAGATGCGCGTTCAAATTTTCAAAGTTTTCATCATTATTTGTTAGTACTATTTTATTCATCTGCTTACCCCATTTTCAAATTTTAATTTCTGTTTATTATTATTATATACTAAATGAATTTTGTATTCAATATTTTTATGGGAATTTTTTTAATTTTTTACCCCATAATAAAAAAACCCCCTATCTTCCCAGGGGTTTTTCTTTCATTTCCTCCTCTGAAAACAATAAAAGGCCGTATTCAAGACTATCTATTAGCGCCTTCCAACTGGCCTGAATAATATTGGTCGAAACCCCGATTGTCGTCCAGACCCGCTGACCGGCCGAGCTTTCGAGTAAAACCCTGACCTTCGCAGCAGTACCGTCATTGCCATTTAAGACCCTGACCTTATAATCAATTAATTTCATCTCATTAATACAGGGATAAAAACTGTTTAAAGCTTTACGGAGGGCATTATCGAGGGCATTTACCGGTCCGTCCCCCCCAGCGGCAACATGGACTTGCTCACCATTGACCGTTAGTTTTATCACTGCTTCGGAACTGGTTCCGTCACCAAAATTATGGCTGATTATTTTAAAGTCCTCCACTTTAAAAAAAGGCCGATAATCTTTATATTCCCGCTGGACCAGCAGTTTTAATGAGCCTTCGGCTCCTTCAAATTGATAACCCTGGTGTTCCAGGGCTTTAATCGTATCGGTCAGATGGCGGAACTCCTTTTTCCCGAAGTTACTAAGGTCAAAACCCAGTTCCTTTAGTTTAAAATGGAGATTGCTCTTTCCGGCCAGTTCAGAAACAAGTATCCGCCTTTTATTGCCAAATAGCTCCGGCGATACATGTTCATAGGTCTGGGGATTTTTCTGAATTGCACTGACATGCATCCCGGCTTTATGGGTAAAAGCACTTTTTCCTACATAAGGTCTCTGGCTTTCCGGGATCAGATTGGCGATCTCCATTACATAGTAATAAAGGGGGGTTAAGCGGGCGTAATCTATTCCCTCTAAGTCAAAGTCGTATTTACTCTTTAAAGCAGGGATTATACTGCAAAAATCGGCATTACCACACCGTTCACCCAGGCCCCCGATCGTCCCCTGAATCTGGACAATCCCTGCTTCAAAAGCAACCATCGTATTGGCTACTGCCATTCCCCCGTCATTATGGGTATGGATACCCAACTGTGGACCGAGCTGCTCTTTTACCTCTTTTAAAATCCCGACCAGCTGGCTTGGGAGTTGACCTCCATTGGTATCACAGAGAATTAAAACCTCAGCTCCGGCATCTCTGGCCGCAAATAGGGTTTGCAGGGCATAGGCTCGGTTATTAAGATAACCGTCAAAAAAATGTTCGGCATCATAAAAGACCCTTAAACCAGCCTCCTTTAAATATCTAATGGTATCAGCAATTAAGTTAAGATTATCATCCAGAGATATTTCCAGGGCTTCCCTTACATGAAAATCCCAACTCTTGCCGAAAATCGTGACGGTACTGACCCCTGATTTAATTAGTTTTTCAATATTTTTATCCTCTTCGACCCTGAGACCATGTCTTTTAGTCGAGCTGAAGGCTACCAGCTCTGAATTGCTCAGTTCCAGTTTGCTGGCTTGTCTGAAGAACTCTTCATCTTTGGGATTAGAACCCGGCCATCCTCCTTCGATGTAGTCAAAGCCAAATTCATCCAGCTTTTTAACGATCTTCAACTTATCATCAAGGGTAAAGGAAACCCCTTCCCCCTGTGCACCATCGCGGAGTGTCGTATCATACAGGGTTAAAGCCTTCATCATCCACCATCCTCTATCTCTTTAATTCTTTCAAGAATATGATCCCCTACCTCGGAAGTACTTAATTCTCCACCCAGATCCGGGGTTACCTCATTTTTATCCAAAACCTCGCTAACCGCCCTTTCCACTACTGTAGCCAACTGATGATGTTTAAAGTGCTTTAACATCATAGCGGCAGCCAGGATCGCGGCCAGGGGATTAGCAATATTCTTCCCGGCTATATCCGGGGCTGAACCATGGACCGGTTCAAACATCGAGACACTCTCCGGATTAATATTACCGGAGACAGCTAAACCCATTCCTCCCTGTAGTTCTGCCCCCAGATCAGTAATGATATCACCGAAGATGTTACAGGTAACTATCACATCAAATATTTCCGGATTTCGAACCATTTTCATCGTAATCGCATCAATTAAAAAATGGTCTGTCTTGACGTCCCGGTAATTCTGCGCCAGTTCTTGAAAAGCCCTTTGCCAGAGGTTATGGGCATAAGTTAGTACATTACTCTTATCACAGAGAGTTAATTTACCCTCGGCTTCCCGGGCATATTCAAAGGCATATTTAATGATCCGGTCAACACCCTTGCGGGTGGAAATCATCTCCTGGGTGGCGATCTCATCAGGGGTGCCTTTTTTCAAAAAACCGCCCACCCCACAATAAATTCCCTCGGTATTTTCTCTGATTACTGTAAAGTTGATCTCGGCAACCCCTTTGTTTTTTAAAGGAGAAAAACGATCATGATACAGAACCACCGGACGCAGGTTGATATACTGGTCGAAATAGAAGCGCAGTTTTAATAAAATACCCTGTTCCAGAATCCCGGGAGGAACATCCGGATCCCCTACTGCTCCCAAAAAAATGGCCTGATAGGTTTCCAGTTCTTTCAGGATATGAGCAGGCAACAGTTCTCCTGTTTGCAAATACCGCTTTGCCCCCAGATCAAATTCTGTAAAATCAAAACCTAAATGCTCGCGTTTATTAAAATAATTTAAAACCTTGATGCCTTCACTGACAACTTCTCTTCCGATTCCATCACCCGGAATAACTGCTACCCTGGTCATTCTGCCAGCTCCTTCCTGATCTTTTCAATCAAACCACCGGCTTTAATAATTTCTTGCATAAATTCGGGAAATGGTTCACTTTGGTAGACCTTATTTTGGGCAAGGTCATTAATTTGACCGGTATCGAGATCAACTGAAATCCGGGCCCCCTTTTTTATATTAGTGGCTGCCCCGGCCGAAACCAGGATTGGTAGGCCAATATTAATCGAATTACGGTAAAAAATCCGGGCAAAGCTTTCAGCAATAACACAAGCAACACCGGAACTCTTAATCGCCAGCGGGGCATGTTCCCGCGAACTACCGGAACCAAAATTTTTCCCACCAATAATTATATCTCCCTTTTTCACCTTAGAAGCAAAAGCCGGATCAATATCTTCCATACAGTGAGCGGCCAGTTCGGCCGGTTCGGAACTATTTAAAAACCGGGCCGGGATAATAACATCTGTATCTACATTATCTCCGTATTTAAAGACTTTCCCTGTAAAGATCATGATATAACCCCCTCCGGATGGACAATATAACCGGCAATCGCCGAAGCAGCGGCCACGGCCGGATTTGACAAATAGACCTCGCTATCGGTATGGCCCATTCTCCCGACAAAATTACGATTAGTTGTCGAAATACACCTTTCTCCTTTAGCCAGAATACCCATATGACCACCCAAACAGGGTCCACAGGTGGGGGTGCTGATCGCCACCCCGGCATCGATCAAGGTCTCAATGATTCCCTCACCAATTGCCTGTTTATAGATCGCCTGGGTTCCGGGAAAGAGAATACAGCGGACATCCGGGTGTACTTGTCGATCCTTAAAGATCCGGGCAGCCACTCGCAGGTCTTCGATCCGACCATTTGTACAGGAACCGATTACTGCTTGATCAATCTTGATATCACCGGCCTGGCTGACCGGTCGGGTATTCTCGGGAAGATGAGGAAAAGCAATCTGCGGTTCGAGTTCACTCACATCATATTCAAATACTTTTTGATAAGCCGCATCAGAATCAGAGTAATAAGGAGTATAGTCACGGACTGCCCTTCCTTTTAGGTACTCTGCTGTCTTTTCATCGACAGCGATTAACCCACATTTACCCCCGGCTTCAATAGCCATATTGGACATGGCCAGCCGGCTATCCATTGAAAGGGCAGTAATAGCTTCACCACTAAATTCCATCGCCTGATATAATGCACCATCAACTCCAATCTGACCGATTGTATAAAGAATCAAATCCTTACCGCTAACCCAGGCCGGTAATTTACCGGAATAAATAAATTTTATCGTAGGCGGAACCCTGAACCAGAGCTGCCCGGTAGCCATTGCTGCGGCCATATCGGTACTCCCTATCCCGGTAGCAAAGGCCCCCAGTGCACCATAAGTACAGGTATGGGAATCAGCCCCAATGATTATTTCTCCGGGTAGGGCCAGCCCTTGCTCCGGGAGCAGACAGTGTTCAATCCCCATTTGACCGATCTCAAAGTAATACTTGAGCCCCTGTTCTTTAGCAAAATCCCTTAATATTTTAGCCTGTTCGGCTGATTTTATATCTTTATTGGGCGTAAAGTGGTCAGGAACCAGGACTATCCGCTCCGGATCAAAAACCCGGTCTTTTCCGATTTTTCTAAACTCCCTGATTGCCACCGGGGCAGTTATATCATTGCCCAGGACCATATCTACCCTGGCATTGACGATCTGACCTGGGTAAACCTGATCAAAACCGGCATGGGCAGCAATAATCTTCTCTATCATTGTCATCCCCATTGTTTTTCCCCCTAGCTTGAATTTGCTTGAACCCTTTCCCTACCGTTAGTAGTTGCCAGATACTTATTGACTGCTTCCAGATAAGCAAGGGTACTGGCATAGGTAATATCGGTCTGAGCGGAGTGGCCCACATAGGTTTTTTCCTTGATTTTCAGCTTAACAACTACCTCGCCCAGGGCATCGGTCCCTTCAGTTACAGCATCAATTTTATAGGACACCAGCCTGATATCTTCCAGATTAATAATCTCATTAATCGCTTTAAAAATTGCATCAATTGGCCCATCACCACTACAGGCCGCCTTTTCAATCAAATGACCGTCTTTTTTCAACTTCAGGGTAGCTGTCGGTAAAAGCGTATTGCCGGTCGATACTGAGACATAGTCCAGGGCATAAATATCATCGGCCGAATATATTTCATTATTAATCAGGGCTTCGATATCCAGTGTACTCAGCTTTTTCTTCTTATCGGCCAGTTCTTTGAACCGGTTGAAAACCCCTTGAAAGACTTCTTCATCCAGCTCATAGCCCAGCTCATTAATAAAATCCCACAGGGCATGGCGACCGGAATGTTTACCCAGGATCAGACTGTTGTCTTCCAGTCCAATACTCCGGGCATCCATGATCTCGTAGGTAGTCCTTTCCTTAATTACCCCATCTTGATGAATACCTGATTCATGGGCAAAGGCATTTTTACCGACAATCGCTTTATTAGCCTGGACCGCCATGCCGGTCAGGCCGGAAACCATTTTACTCAGCCGCATAATCTGGGTGGTATCCTGGCTGAAGGTCAGGTCATAGAAATCCTTTCTGGTATAAAGAGCCATAATCAATTCCTCCAGAGCCGTATTTCCGGCTCTTTCACCAATCCCGTTTACCGCTACTTCAACCTGGGTAGCCCCGTTCTGGAGGGCAGCCAGACTGTTGGCCACTGCCAAACCCAGGTCATTATGACAGTGGACACTGAGCTCAGCCTGTTCAATATTTGTTACATTTTCTTTAATCTGTTTGATCAGCAAGCCAAACTGATCGGGAACCGCATAGCCGACTGTATCGGGGACATTAATCACCCTGGCGCCGGCTTTAATTACCGCGCTAAATAAACGAAACAAGAAGTTCAGCTCACTGCGGGAGGCATCTTCAGCGGAAAATTCAATATTAGAGGTATAACGGGAGGCATATTTTACCGCCTCAACCGCCCTCTCCAGGACCTCTTCTTCTTTCATCTTCAGTTTATATTTCATATGAACAGGGGAAGAGGCAATAAAAACATGGAGGCGAGGGTCAGCACCCTCTTGCAAGGCTTCCCAGGCCCGGTCAATATCCTTAAAATTCGACCTGGCCAGCCCGGCTACTTCTACATCCCGTACTTCCCGGGCAATAAGCCGGACAGCCTCAAAATCTCCGGCGGAAGCGATCGGAAAACCGGCCTCAATTACATCTACTCGCAATTTCGCCAGTTGTCTGGCAATAGCCAATTTTTCTCCCGGGACCAGACTTACTCCCGGTGATTGTTCACCATCACGCAAAGTAGTATCAAAAACTTTTACTCGACCCATCTTTTCCACCCCTTTATTCCGATTCGATCCAGGGCATCATCTGTCTGAGTTGATGTCCGACCTTTTCCAGGAGGGAGTCTTGATCTCTTGTAGTTAAAGCATTAAAAACTGCTCGATTGGCCTGGTTTTCCAAAATCCAGTTGCGAGCAAATTGTCCGGACTGGACATCGTCCAAAACCCTTTTCATCTCTGCTTTAACACTTTCATTAATAATTCTGGGACCGACAACCAGGTCTCCATATTGGGCAGTATCACTAATCGAATCACGCATCTTGGTCAGACCACCTTCAAAGAGTAGGTCTACGATCAGTTTCAATTCATTTAGACACTCAAAATAGGCTATTTCCGGTTGGTAACCCGCTTCAACCAGGGTCTCAAAGCCGGCTTTAATCAGGGCAGTTGTCCCTCCGCATAAAACAGCCTGTTCACCGAAGAGATCCGTTTCTGTCTCTTCCCGGAAGGTAGTTTTAATTACCCCGGCTTTAGTACAGCCGATCCCCTTGGCATAGGCCAGGCCAACCTGCTCAGCCTTTCCGCTATAATCCTGTTCGATCGCCAGTAACCCCGGAACCCCTTTCCCGGCAAGATACATTCTCCTGACCAGATGGCCCGGGCTTTTCGGCGCTACCATAAATACATCAACATCGGCCGGTGGAATGATCTGCCGATAGTGAATATTGAATCCGTGGGAAAAGACCAGGGTATTCCCTTCAACCAAATTGGGTTTTATCTCGTTATGGTAAACATCTCTTTGGACCTCATCAGGAATTAATACCTGGATCAGTTCAGCCCGTTTTACGGCTTCAGCGGTCGGATAAACGGCAAAACCATCACTCTCAGCCAGCTTAATGCTTTTACTTCCTTCCTTAAGACCAATGATTACCTTTAAACCGCTATCTTTTAGATTTTGGGCCTGGGCATGGCCTTGACTACCATAACCTAAAACTGCTATCGTTTTTCCTCTTAGAATTTCCAGTTTAGCATCCTGATCATAGTATATTTCTACCATCTTTATTCCCCCTAGCTAATTTTTTTATTGCTTTTTTCCGCCAGTTGACCCCGACTTAAAGCCACAATTCCTGTTCTAACAATATCTTTAATCCCAAAATCCCTTAATATTTCAACTAAAGCCTCAATCTTATTATCCGTACCGGTAGCCTCGATTATGATACTGTCATTGGACAGATCAACAATTTTAGCCCGAAAGGTATCGGCAATCTGATTAATCTCCGTCCGTTGCTTTCTGGTACAACTGACCCTGATCAGGGCCAGATCCCGAGCAACCATCTCGCTCTGCTCCAGGTCGGTTATTTTAACAACATTAATCAGTTTATGGAGCTGTTTTTTTACCTGTTCCAGGGTTCGATCATCACCGCGAACAACGATCGTCATTTTGGAATAACTCGGATTATCCGTCTCACCTACATTTAAACTATCAATATTAAAATTGCGGCGGGAAAATAATCCGGTAATTCTGGCTAAAACCCCCGGTTTATTTAAAACCGTAACTGACAAAATATGCCTCATTCTCTCAACCCCCTATCATCTCTTTAATTCCTGCTCCGGCAGGAACCATTGGATAAACATTCTCTTCCTGGGCAACCTTAACATCAAGTAGGGCCGGTCCTGCTACCTGTAATGCTTTTTCAATCGCTAAAGCCAGCCCTTCCTTTTTTTCCACTCGCCGGGCAAAAATACCGTATGCTTCGGCCAGCTTAATAAAATCCGGATTGGTCAGGATCGTCGCCGAGTATCGTCGGTCATAAAACATCTCCTGCCACTGCCTGACCATTCCCAGTGAACTATTATTCAGAATAACTATCTTGACCGGTAGATTATAATTCTTCAGAGTAGCCAATTCCTGGAGATTCATCTGAAAACTCCCGTCTCCGGAGATGTTGACCACGATCTCTCCCGGCCGACCGATCTGAACTCCAACTGAAGCCGGCAGACCAAACCCCATCGTCCCCAGCCCCCCCGAACTGATATAGGTACGGGGAATAGAGTATTGATAATACTGGGCGGCCCACATCTGATTCTGACCTACTTCTGTCACAATACAGGCTTCTCCCCTCGTTTGTCGATATATTTCTTCAATAACTTGCTGGGGCTTTATTTCTTCGCTGTTATTCTCATATTTTAAAGGGTGTTTTTCCTTCCATTCGGCCAATTGCTTGTGCCATTTTTCCCGGCTTTTCCCCTTGACCAGTGGGAGCAGTTCTTTTAAAATCTCTTTAGCATCCCCCACGATCGGAATGGCTATCTCAACATTCTTACTGATCTCAGCCGGATCAATATCAATATGAATAATCCTGGCTTTTGCAGCAAAACTATCCAATCTGCCGGTCACCCGGTCATCAAATCTGACCCCAATCGCAATAAGTAGATCCGCTTCGGAAATCGCATAATTAGCCGACCGGCAACCGTGCATACCGGGCATGCCCAGTGATAGAAGATCATTCTCCGGAAACACCCCTAAGCCCATTAAGGAAGTAATAACCGGTATATTAGCCTTCCAGGCCAGCTCCCTTAATTCAGGGGCGGCATTAGCCGAAATCGAACCGCCACCGGCAAAAATAACCGGTCGCTCTGCCTGATCAATCTCGGTTGCGGCCGCTCTGACCTGTAAGGCATGCCCCTGGTAGGTGGGATTATATCCCGGCAGATCAAGCCGCTCCGGATAGGCAAATTCTGTTCTGGCCGTCATCACATCTTTCGGTAGATCGATCAGAACAGGTCCGGGCCGTCCGGTCCTTGCGATATAAAAGGCTTCTTTTACTGTTTGCGCTAACTCTTCTATCTGGGTAACCAGGTAATTATGTTTAGTAATCGGGAGGGTTATCCCCTTGATATCAGCCTCCTGAAAGGCATCTTTCCCCAGCATCTTTGAATTTACCTGGCCGGTAAAAGCCACAATCGGTACCGAATCCATATAGGCGGTAGCCAGTCCGGTCACCAGATTAGTACTTCCTGGTCCGGAAGTAGCAAGACAAACACCAACCTTTCCGGTACTGCGGGCATAACCATCAGCCCCGTGGATTGCCCCCTGTTCATGTCTGCACAGATAGTGATTTAGCGGGCAGTCATATAATACATCATAGATCGGTAGTACGGCACCACCCGGGTAACCAAATATTACTTCGACATTTTCCTGGATCAAAGCTTGAATAAGAATCTCTGCCCCTGATAAAACCGCCAATAAAATCACCCTCCAACTATAATATTTTCTTTCATTAACGATAGACAAAATTTAACTTCAAAATAAATAATCCCCGGAAGCAGTTTCTCCAGGGTTAATAATTACCACAGAATGATCAAAGCTGAATTAAAGATTCAGAGATCTCTTGTTTGGCTTCTTTTTTCTTCTATGGTAAAGAAGTACGTCCCTACTAACTACTTCCTCCTCCATACTTCTCTCTATTTGATTGTACGGTTATTCCAGCACAGCACCCCGGTCAGCCGAACTGACCGCTCGGGCATAGCGCTTAAGGTAACCGTTTAGTTCCGGTAGTTCCGGTTTAAAATCCTTGGTTCGCCGGGCTAATTCTTCGGCACTAATTTCCAATTGCAAGCTCTTTTCCGGAATATTAATCGAGATCAGGTCACCATCTTTAATAATCCCGATCGGACCCCCGGCGGCTGCCTCCGGCGAAATATGACCAATTGCTGCCCCCCGGGTTGCTCCCGAAAAGCGTCCATCGGTAATCAGGGCAACACAATCATCCAACCCCATCCCGGCCAGAGAAGATGTGGGAGTTAGCATCTCCCTCATTCCCGGTCCTCCGCGTGGTCCCTCATAGCTAATAACTACTACTTCACCCGCCTTAATTTGCCCGGCATTAATAGCCTTTACAGCAGCCTCTTCTCCTTTAAATACCCGGGCCGGCCCCTGATGGACCATCATACTCTCTTTTACTGCTGTCTGTTTAACTACTGCCCCGTCCGGAGCAATATTCCCTTTTAACACCGCCAGACCACCTTTGTGGTGATAAGGGTTTTCCAGTGGCCTGATAATATTATGATCAATATGTTGGCATTTTTTCAGGTCCTCACCGATCGTCTGACCAGTCACCGTCCTGGCCGTCAGTTTTAATAGATCCCCCCGGGCCAGTTCTTTCATTACCGCCGGAATACCGCCGGCCCGATCTAAGTCTTCCAGATGATTAATCCCACTCGGGGTAAGACTACAAATATGGGGAACTTTTTCGCTGATTTGATTGATCATTTCCAGGTTAAAGGCAAGGCCAGCTTCATGGGCAATTGCCGGCAGATGTAAGGCGGTATTGGTAGAACAACCAAGTGCCATATCTACGACCAGGGCATTTTCAATCGAACTCGCCGTCACAATATCCAGTGGTTTCAGATTATTGTGGACCAGAGTGAGGATTATTTCTCCGGCCTGTTGGGCCAACCTTTTCCTGGCAGCATAAACCGCCGGAATAGTTCCATTGCCCGGCAAACCTAAACCCAATACCTCGGTTAAACAGTTCATTGAATTAGCGGTAAACATACCGGCACAGGAACCATAACCGGGACAGGCAACCTTTTCAATTGCTGCTAATTCCTCCGCTGCCATCTTTCCGGTCCTAACCGCACCTACCGCCTCAAAAACATTATGCAAATCAATGGCTTTACCATGATAATTACCGGCTAACATCGGTCCGCCACTGACAACGACGGTAGGTATATTTAAACGCAAGGCCGCGATCAGCATACCCGGTACAATTTTATCACAATTAGGGATTAAAACCAGACCATCAAAGCTATGGGCCCTGACAACAGTTTCAATTGAATCGGCAATCAGCTCTCTACTGGGTAGCGAAAAGTTCATCCCGCGATGTCCCATTGCAATGCCATCACAGACCCCGATCGTTGCAAAGGTAAAAGGTGTCCCTCCGGCACTATAGATCCCTGCTTTTACAGCTGCACCGATCTCGTTTAAATGGATATGACCGGGGATTGCCTCATTAAAGGAATTGGCAATTCCGATCAGTGGTTTCTTCAGTTCCTGCTCATTTAACCCTAACGCATATAATAAAGAACGGTGGGGTGCTTTTTCCATACCTGCTTTGATCTGATCACTATTCATCATTAATCCTCCCTACTTAACTGCTCAGAAATCTCTTAATTATTTAATTAATAATTATATTACTATGCCCTTGATTTGTCAATACAATCAAGGAAATATTTATTCTCTTCCGGCAACCCGATACTAACCCTGATATGATTAGGATAACCGAGTGGTTTACCTGGCCGCACAATCACTCCCATCGCCATCAGTCGATTAAATAGAACAACCGAATCAACCCCAACATTAACCAGAATAAAATTAGCTTCCGTGGGGACATAACTAATCCCCAATCTCCTTAATTCCCGGTAGATATATGCTTTCCCTCTTTTATTAATTTCAATTGTTCGCTCCAGAAACCGTTGATCTTGCAAAGCTACTTTGCCGGCCATCTCAGCCAGGTGATTAACATTAAATGGATCACGCACTTTCAACATGATCTCAATAATTTTCGGTTGGGCAATGGCATAACCGAGACGGAGTCCGGCCAATCCGTAAGCCTTGGAAAAGGTTCTAAGGGCAATGATCGGATAGCCTTCCCGGATATATTTTAATACATCCGGATAGCTAGGGTCTTGCACATATTCACAATAAGCCTGATCAATCACGATAATTACATGCTCAGGTATATGATCCAGCAAGTACTCCAACTCTCCGGCCGAAAAGATCGTCCCACAGGGATTATGGGGATTAGTCAAAAAAACCAGGCTGGTTTTACTATTGACTGTCTCGGCTATTCCCGGGAGATTCTGGTGGTAATCATCAAGAGAGATCCTGATTAAATTACTCCCCATCAGATTGGCAACAAAGGTGTATTCGACAAAAGTAGGGTAAGGTATAATTACCTGGCTATTGTTCGATAAAAATGACTCGGCAATTACTTTTAATAATCCATCTGAACCATTCCCGAAAATAATCATATCGTCACTAATATTTAATTTTTCCGCAAGATCCGTTTTTAATGATCGACTGAGTTGATCGGGATAGCGGTTGATATTTTGACATTCTTGTCGGATCACATCTTTAACCCGGGATGAAACTCCCAGTGGATTTTCATTGGAGGCCAGCTTGATAACCCGCTCCAATCGGTATTCTTTACATACTTCCTTGATCGATTTACCGGCCAGATAAGGCTTTAATCTACTCACTTCTTTTCTGATCAACTTATTAAGCATTTCTTGGTCCTCAATTTTAGCACTCAGCATACTCCTTACTCCCTTCTTGTTCCTTGATTTTCAAATAACTACCCAGATTACGGAAGACCTTTGCTTGACGCTTAATACCGCTAAGCGCTCTATTTACTTGTAATTGTTGGGCATGGCCTTCAAAATCAAGATAAAATATATATTCACCTAATTGTCTTTTACTCGGCCGCGACTCAATCCTGGTTAAATTAATCTGCTCTCGGGCAAATTCACCAAGAATCTGATATAAAATCCCGGCCTGGTTAACCACTGGTGTAAAAATGATTGAAGTCTTATATTCCTGATCGATGAAGTATTTATTACCATAAATCCCTGCTTTCTCTGCTGAGCCGATCACCAAAAAGCGCGTATAATTCTGCTGATAATCCTGAATACTTTCAGCCAGGATATTCAGATTATCGGTTAATGACAATCTACCGGAACCGATCATCGCTTTATCATTACTCCCTTTGATTAACCCCGCCGCCTGAGCGGTACTTTCCGTAAAATTTAACTGCACTCCCGGCAAGAATTGATTAACATATTTATTACACTGACCAATCGCCTGGGGATGAGAATATAATTCCCTAATATCTGATAACTCCGTCCCGGGTGGGACCAGTAAACAATGTTCAATCGGAACGATAACTTCCCCGATAATCCTGACTAGTTTATGTTCCAATAAAAGGTCCATACTGAGATTGACCGAACCTTCCAGGGAGTTTTCGATTGGTATGATCGCCAGATCAATTTCCGCTAACCGGAGGGCTGTAAAAATACTGTTAATTGATTTTAACGGTATTAATACCTCCCTTTCCCTAAAAAACAATTCCGCTGCCTGTTGACTAAAAGTACCTGGCGGACCCAGGTATCCACCCTTTATAACATCCATTTTCCCTACTCCCTTCTCGCTATTATTAATAGTTTATAATACAAAAACCCCTTATTCCTAAAGGAACAAGGGGTAACTTGCTATACCAACCTTCGGTAAAAGCTACATCAGGGTCACTAAAAACCCTTTATAACCTGCCATCAAATAACGGGTGGCTCCCGATAAGGCCTAATCATTATTTTCAGCCCATAACTCCCAGGGGAACTTCATTAAAATGTCGCTTACCGAGCTCTCACCTTTTCCCGGCTCTCTAATAAAGAAACAATTTCAACTACTTTCCCTGTTCACCGTATTTAAAAATTATTTATTTATTAAATCACATTATATCTAAGTCATCTTTTAATGTCAAGTGATTTTTTAGGCTCCACCACCTCTTTTTTCAACTTTCCAATATGGTCTATCCCCAATCCTATTCCTAATAAACCCGCAAAAAACATCGCTATGGGTCGGGATAGAAAAACACCTTTTATCCCTAAATAATTAGAAAGGATAATTAATAGGGGTAAAGGAAATAAAACATTGTTGGCAAGTTTAATAATAGACGAGTAAACAGTTTTACCGATGGAAAGAAAATACTGTTCACTCAATATCTGAAAAGACAGGGCAACCGGTGAAGCAATAAAAACAGCAATTACACCAAAACGGGCATAAAAATTAATTTGCGTATTAGTTGTAAATAACCTGATAATCGGATTTGCCAGGATGATAATAATAATGGAAAAAACCGAACTTGTTAAAAATCGATACTTGATCGAAAGCTTAATCGCTTCGATAACCCGGTTATATCTTTTAGCCCCAGTGTTATAGCTCACAACGGACCTAAAGCCATGATTAAATCCGATCATTATTTTTTGGGGTAGCTGCCGCAAATGATTGACAATTCCTGCCGCTGCAATCGCTTCCGTTCCGAATGTTGCGGCAAAATTATTGATAATCCCGGAAGTGAATCCAAGAAAAACATTGCTGATCATAACCGGCAGACCCAATTTTATTAGGGTAAACATTTCTTCCCGGTAGATTCTAACATATTTCCATCGCAATTTAAGATAGCTTTTTCCGGCAAAAAAATGATAACTAACAATTGTCCCCTCAATTATCGCTGCAAAAACTGTCGCCAACGCCGCACCTTTCATTCCCCAACCAAAACCGAAAATAAATAGGAGAGCTAAAAAAATATTAGCTAATGACGAAATAATTCGGCTAATCATGGCTAGGCAAGGATTACCTTCAGCCCGTAAATAATTATTATAGACAACATTGGTACACAGCAAAGGAATACCTAATATATAGATATTATAATACTCCTTTGTTGCTGATAAGATTATCTCCCCAGCCCCAATTAAGGGCAACAATTTGTTACCACTTAGATAAAAAATGAAAACCATGACAGCAGATGTGATGTACGTACTTGCAATCGCCATGGTGGCTATGCGGTCAGCCTCTTCATTTTTTCCTGCCCCCAGCAGCCGGGTAATATAAGCGCCGGCCGGCGGGCCAAATAAAGATGAAAAGGAACGGGCAATGGTCTTTAATGGAGTAATCACAGCAATGGCGGCCAAAGCCGTTATCCCTAGTCTTCCTAAAAATACAGCCTCAACAAAACCATGGATATATATTGTAATCTGTCCGATTGAACCGGGTATTGATTGATTAATCAATAGCCTAGAAATTTTTTCTTTGCCTAAAAATCCGGCATCCTTAACATTTTTGATAATTATCATCCTCTTTTAATATTTGGATTCTATTGGTATTGTAGGCCATTTCATATAATAAAGAACTTCGTCCATACCATAGTGCTTTAATATATTAGCAACTTCTTTTTTGCATCTATACTTGGCAATTGGCCCGTTGTGATTGGCTGCTCTAATCAGAGTCCTGCCGGCTAAGATGGCCGACTCATAAAAAGATGATGGTATAATTTTATCTAAAGTATCAGCAGAAGTATGACCCCATCCTCTATCCTCATTGTTTATTGAACCTTTGAAATTAAAGATACCCGGGGAACCACTTCTCTTTAAAGCAGCTACCGGTACACCTCCAAAAACAAAGGCAAGTGCATCACCGGAAAAAGCCGGATTAGGTATTTTCAGTTGATAATTCAATTCTTTTGATATACTAAGAATATAAGCCGATAAATCATCAAAGCCCTGGGTATCAAAAATTTTGCCGCCAGAACCTAAACCATCTACGTTAATATACAGATGGATCTTATCTAATTCATCTTGATGTTCCTTGACATAAAATGAAGACCCAATAGCAGCCATTTCTTCAACACCAAAGAAAATAAACCTA
The DNA here is from genome assembly GCA_022360715.1 of Halanaerobiales bacterium. GTDB lineage: Bacteria > Bacillota > Halanaerobiia > Halanaerobiales > DTU029 > JAKSCG01. The sequence continues at coordinate 3,278 of JAKSCG010000014.1, read as the reverse complement.
ATTGTTTTTTCTAATTTTATCTTTGTATTTTTTATTATTCTGGCCAATTCTAAAAGTATAGCAACTCCTGTTCCATTATCCTGAGCGCCATGTGAGTTATCATGACAATCATAATGAGCACCTATAATAACAACTTCATCACCTTTTTTTCCCGGTAGTTCTGCCACTATATTACCGGATTGATTGGTGAAAGTTTCATTTTCTACAACTAACTTTACTCTAACCGGTCCTTTACTTATCAAATTTTTTAATAATTCCCCTTCTTCAAACGGAATAGTTACTGCTGGGATTTCCCCCGTCATGTTTTGTCTGGTTGAGCCGGTTTGAGGTAGCATACCGGCTTGGCTATTCATAAATATAAAGGCTTTGGCACCGAACTCAACGGCTCTACCGTATTTAGTTCGTCGATGACACTGTCGGGGGGGCGTACATTGACCCAATGGTGCAAGACTAGTAACAAAGACTATTCGATCTTTTATTTGATCTTTATATTGTTCAAATTCACCAGGTGTTCCGTTCCCTAAAAATAGTATTTCTCCATCAATACCATCTTTTCCTGTTGACGGAGCTCCAGCCAATGAGATAGATAACAATTCTCTCTCTACCGGTTCTACTATCTTAACTTCTGAAATACCTCTCTTCCATCCGAGGTGTTCAAACTTTTCTACTTTTGGCGTATATCCATATGATTTTATTTCTTTTAAAATGTATTCTCTGGCCAGTTTCTCTCCCTTAGTCCCGGGGAATCTAGTCCCTAATTCACATAGTTCTGTTACTCTTTGGTAACACCTATTTTCTAAGATAATTTCACTGACTATTTCTTTATCTAATTTCAAAATTTGCTCAACCATCTACCTCATCTCCCTTCTTGCACTTTAAATATTGAAAAGTCTTAGCTAAAAGTATCCGATAATAATTTAAATAGTTGTCCCTTGTTTGTGGAATATATTCCGATACATCGGCCGGATTTCCTTCCAGCAACTGCTTATTAGGTCTGATCGTGTGACCCATCGAATACATTAGTCTAACTACCGGTTTTTTACTAATTGGAAAATAGATAGTTTCCTCCCATTCCCAGGTATTACTATAACCACCGGTCGGCATTCCTATCGTGTAAGCTAAATGATTGTCGGCTATCATTGCCGAAAATTGATCCAGATGAGAACCTCCGTGCGGACTAAACCAACAAACTAAGTCGCCACTAAAATGTATTGGTGCCGGTTGAAGAATACCAGCTGAATCTTTCGGTAAGTGCGCTGATTTAAATGGTACATTATTAGAATAATATTTTTCTTCTTTAATAGCTTGTTTTACATCGGTATCTAACCAATCCAGTAACCAATCTCCACCATCGACAGACTCATTAATGCTATCTGTTGCTCTTCTTTGATGCATATATTGAATAAATGGCTCCACAATATCGCTTATTCTGACATTACCAAAAGTAGTTTTAAAGGGCTTAGCTGAAATCCTTTGAATGGCATACGCTCCAAGCATTCCACCTCTAGATCTTGTCGCATCAAAGATCATCGCATAGTCGAGCAATCTATTTTCATTAGCATAATCAACCAGGTAATCCATATTTTTTATTATATTTTGATCAAACCTGTGCCAATCTAATAAAACTATTTTTTGGTCTCCGCTATATTTATATAAATCATAGGTGCTTGTTTTAAATAATAAGTTAAAATCCGGATAACGAAAATCACCGGGTTGTTTATAACAGCCTTTCCATGTTATCGAGTCAACATCAGAAATATAGGGTAGACTGATTATATATCTTTGACCATCTTTTCTTTCCAGTAAATAGTTAAGCTCTTCGCCATAAATATGTGGTGGGTATTCATATCTTTTCTGCGAAACAAAAGTAGCCATTTTCCACCATAGACTATTAACAGTGGCATATCGGTGATAAGGCTCTACTAAATTAAAATAATCTGCAAAACTATATCCATTTACGGCAATTAATTTATCTCCGATTTCCGGTCCAATATTAGTTGTGTATTTATAAATATTAGTGTCATAATCAGCTACAAACAAAAAATACTTGCCAGGTCTGGAATAGTCTACCGTAAATCTAATTGGAGCTTGTTTTTTCTCCATTTGATCAATACGAATCGGCTTAGCTAGTTTTTCAGTTCCCTCTATTTTTAAACCGTTTTCTACTAAATAAACTCTAACATGAGGGTCCTTTCTGGCATTATTAATTTTTAAAATAGTGTACAATAATTTCTCATCAGTATCTGCTGCGATCATTTCATCCCTGTATTTTAAAATATCCTTCCGTACATCGACATTTAAGCGCGCTAATTTAATCGGCACAAAGGCATCTCTTGCCATAATCTTCTCTAAAATCTGGTCAAAAAGGGCCGCACGCTCCTCAGGTGTGCCGGTATTATTAGTGATATTTAATTGATCCATTTATTTCACCTTCTCATACATTATTGTTTTTACACATTAATAGGCTTTGATAAACTGTTCTGTTAAATGATTTAGCAAATTGTTTTAAAAACTCTACAGCTGCTTGATAATCATCCAAGTGAATAATTGATTGAGCAGAATGACGACACCGTGCCGGGATAGCAATTACAGCCGAATTAACTCCTAAACCTGTTGCTTGAATAAGACCTGCATCAGTTCGGCCGGCCGACACGTAAAACTGATAAGGTATATTATATGTCTTTGCTATATCTAAAAAGTAATCCCTTAGTTCTTGGCTTAATTTTAATTCACGATCAATAACTCGAAATAAAACCCCTTGACCAATACGTCCGAAAGCATCTTTTTTACCACTGATATCATGAGCGAGCGGCCCCTCAAGTGCCAGGAAAAGATCAGGCTTTACTAAATTAGCGGCAATCAATGCTCCTCTACACCCTCCTTCTTCCTGTACAGTTCCTCCAGTGTACAAATGGCAAGCCAGTTTATCTTCTTTTAGGCCGCTCATTGTTTCAAGTGCCATCGCACATCCTACCCGATCATCCCAGGCCTTCCCAATAATCATTCGTTCATTTTTCATTGTTTCGGCTTCGGTAGCAAATGTTACTAATTGACCAGGGTATATGCCCCAGCTTTCAACTTCATTTTTGTTACTTGCCCCGATATCGACTACTACCTCATTTATGGTAACTGGTTTTCCCGGTAAGGGTTGTGAATTAATCGGTGAAATCATTCCAACTATTTTTTCCTTCTTTGTGTGGACATAAACACGTTGGCATAAAATGGCTGACTCCCATACACCACCTAATTTCCTGATTTCCAGCATCCCGTTTTCCCGG
>JAKSCG010000241.1 GCA_022360715.1 Halanaerobiales bacterium | reverse complement strand
GCGATGACCGGCCTTGAACCGGGGGTATGTGGTGATGATCCGGACAGCCATGCCGGAACAAACGAGACTTCCCTGATGCTTTATTTGAATCAGCAATTGCAGCAGCGGGGAGAAGCGGGGTTTGATTTTAACTATCAGCAGCTCGAGTCTTCGGTTCTTCCGGAAAGGACAGGGATAGCTCGTTTGATCAGCGGACTGGCCCGGGTCCTTAACAAAACGGGAGCCAGGATATTGGCCGCCGATCTGCTTCACCTGGCTAATACCCTGGCCTGGGTTGGCGATTCGGCAATGAAACCTTACCTGGGAGCACCTGGCCGGGCCAGTGCCGAAGCCGGTCGCGCTATGTTTGAAGCCCGGATTAGCGTTGCCATGTCACTCTTTAAAAAAGCCCTGGCCGGGGAACGGGTGGAGATTAGGCCAATGCTCTGGTCAGTAAGGTTTTTGCGCTGGTTCGGCTGAATGACCGAAAATTGATAGTTTTACCTTTTTATTGTATAATATGAAGTAGCAAAAGGAGAGGATCGGGTTAAGCGAATGAACCAGTATCAAAGGGTAAAGCTGACCAGGGTGCTTATCTGATGCTGGAAGAGGGAGCAAGCTGTCTGGAAAATAGGTATTATCTTAAACTGGATGCTGATCTTAATCTGCTGATCAAAAGGAAGACTGAATATATCAAAAGCAACCTTTTCCCGGAAGACCACCGTATTTTTACCCGCCTATACGGAACAGCTGGCAGAGCTGCTCACTGAAATTAAGGTTAGCTATAATTCCGGGGAGGGGTTGGAACGTTTTGCGGCCGCTTACCGCAGCTTCCCGCATATTGACCAGTATCTGCACCGGCTGGCTCAACTGAAGGATTTTTTGAATAATTATTGGTCATCATATCGTAAAATTAAACGGTATTTACACCACCCTGCCATCCCTTTATCACAATTTATTGCAGTCCCTCCAGGATGATTCCGTGCTACTGGAGGATGGTTTTATGGATAGCCTGTTGCGGGGTTTTGCTGAATTTCAACAGTTATACATTAATTATTACTGGACAGCACATCAGAAAGAGGTTGCAGAAGAACGGTTTCTGGCATATCATAAGATCAGGGAAGCAAGGGATTATCAAGTACTTTCCTTACTTGCGGGGATCAGGATGATCTCGGTTAAGGATGACCTGGTTAAGGTCGACCGGATGATCACCCGGGTTCTCGGCAAGCAATGCAATCTGAGCAACAGCGAGCACTTGCAACTGCTGCCTGTTTGTAGCTGCGGCTTTGTCCCGGGCCAGAAGATAGCTCTGACTCCGGTTAAAGAGATCTGTCAAACGATCGAGCAATGGATTCTCCAATATTTGCAAGCCTTAAAAAGTGAGCAATTCGGCAAAAAGATCAATAGTTACCTGGAGAAGATGGAAGCGGTCGGGGAAAAGCGCTTTGCCCGCCCGATCCGGGAATTGCTCTTGCTGGAAGTTGGAACTGATCTGGTCGGAGAACTGGAGCAGCGTCTCAATAGTAATGTCATTAAGAAGATTAACCGGGCCCTGGCCGGTGATATTACAGTTGTGGAAAGGGATATCGACCATTTAATTGAGAATCTTGTTGCCAGAAGTTTTTCTCCGGAACAGATTAAAAATATTTTTAAGGAATGGCTGGAGGGAAGTGAAGGATTGGCTGAAGGTTCATATATCAAAATAATTTCGGAGCATAACGGTTTGGGGAAGGGGCAGACCGGTCAGGACGAAGCATTATTAATTTATCTTGAGGAGCATTACCCCGAGCTGCTAACCATGTTGACCGAGGTAGGTATTACCGACTTTTCCTTATTGCTTTTGTTGACAATCTGGCAACAGGAATACGGTCTTTCCGAAGAAGGCTTCAATAAATTAAGCCGGGAGCGGGGGATCAATCCTCCGGCTCATTCCCTGAGAAAGATCCTGGCCCAAATGGCGACCGAACTACTGAACAATACTTTCCAGTGGGAAGTAGCCGCGATCGTGCGACAACATCTGGAGCCCATCCTGGAAAGAAGTGAGCTATTGGTCAGTCTGGTTAAAGAACTGGGGATAGATTCGCTTGAGCAAACCCTGGAAAAAATGATTGGAGAAAGGTTTTCACCCCAATTAGTTCACTATTTACTGGAAAATATTTTGCCCCGGCTATTGGGGACCGGATTAAGTCAAACGGAACTTCTCCCGATGATTGGCCGGCTGGAAGAGGCGAAACGGGGGCCGGAACCGAAACAAGAGATAGAGCGGGTCAAAGATATCGTTTTCACTTTTCTCCTCGCTTTCTTTAACTTAAAATTATCCTTGTTCTCCCTGGAAGGAGCGGGAACGGATAATAATTACACTAGCTGGGCTGCTCTTTATCAAAAATACCTGTCGTCACTGGAGTATGATTTAAAAGTAATTGAACAAAGTGCGGAAAGATTAATGATTACTGACCGGGTACCACTATCCCTGCTTCAAAAAGAGGTTGATTTTGTCTTAATAAAATATCAGAAGTCCTTTCGAGCTTTTTACCGGGGAAAGGAGTTTGCGGTGGCTGAGCAAAAAGAACAGGAGGTGCTCCAACTCGGCGAGCTGCTAAATGTCAAATTCCCGCACTTCCTGAAAAGCTTAAACAAAAAGGTGTAGCGGAGACAAGAAGGGGAGTATTGTCAAATATAATTTTATTGATGAAAAGATCCATACCTCAAAAGCTGATTATCTATCATTTACAGAAGAAGTAGTTTTCCAGGCGGAAAATCAACTGCTCCCCAATCTTAAAAACCTGCCGGCCGGTTCCCCGGTGCTGATTTTTGCCGACTATGGTTATCAGATTAATCATCATTTTAGTCCTGACCATAAATATGAGCAACCCCGTTACCTCCACGGTGGTGAAAGCTTTTTTGAATTGATTGTTCCCTGGGCTTTAATCTATAAATCTTCTTAGGATAGTTTTGTTTATACTGGAGGATGAAGCGATGAAATTCAGAAAGATTGGTAAAAAGGTCAGTCCGGCTGAAGTCGCCTTGGTTCTATCCGGCGGCGGGGCTAAAGGGTCATACCAAGTAGGTGTGATTAAGGAACTCCTGAATCGGGGGACCAAAATCGACCTGGTCATCGGTAGCTCGATTGGTGCTTTTAATGGCGCCTTGCTGACTGAGTTCATTAATTCTGGATTAAGCTATCGACAAATCTGTGCAAACTTAGAAGAAATATGGATGGAGGTTAACAGCTTCTTAACCTTTAACTGTAGAGGATTTTTGAAAAATATTCTGCGACCTCTGAAAATACCTTCTGTTTTTTCGAATATCGGCATTAAAAAGCTGCTTAACAAATATATACCGGAGGAGAGAAGATTTCACCATTATACCCGCTGCCAGTTAAGTGTAACCGGGACTAATCTTGATCGTAAAGACTTAAAGATCTTTGATTTCAATTCAGAAATTCCCGTTAATCAGGCTGTACTAGCTTCAATGACTTTTCCGGTGGCCTTTCCGGCTGTTGAAATAGCCGGCGATCATTATATTGACGGGGGAGCACTTGATAATGCCCCGCTCAAAGAAGCGATTTTATGGGGGGCACGGCAGATCTATGTAGTTTTCTTAACGCCGATTGCCTTGATCGAAGGAAAAGAAGAGGAGCGAGACCGCTGCAAAGATTTTTCGGCATTGGGTGTAATCGAAGAATTTATTGACCTGGCTTCAAATCGATTAATGTATGATGACTTAAAAAAAGCAAAAAAGATTAACCAACTCCTCCGGATACTGAATCGGTATGAGCATGGTTTGCCGGCTGAATTTTTAAGTGAGATCCGCAAACTGTATGGACTAAAATTTGGTGATGGAAAAAGAATCATCCGGGTTATAAATCTGGGTCCGACCCAGGTCTTGGATCCACCGGGCCTAATGGGGTTTAATCGGAAAAAGCTCTTAAAAGAACTGGTTATTCGTGGTCAACGGGATGCCCGTAGTTTATTGCAAAAAAAATAGTTAAAGAAAAAGGGTTATTCTATGAACAAGGGTATAATAACTTTATATTCAAAATAGTATTAGTAAAGGAGGTAACAGCGATGATTGATCCGGAAAGAATAATTGAAGTATTGCGGGAGACAGAAATATTAAAGCATCCCCACAAGTTGATCTCTACCTCCGGTTCAACCTCCCTTCATTTTTATGTGCTGACCAAACCGGTTTATTTAGAAGTTTTTAGTCATTATGGACCGGAGACTAAAATCAGAGAAGGCTTGATCAGTTGGGAAGAACCTAAACTGTTGACACCCGGGTATATGCTGAATATGGAGGGATTCAGTAAAGAAGCCCGGGAAGCCTTTAAAATAATGGCGCGTGACAACCCGGACCTGGCTGGGCTATTATATAAAATGAGGTATAAAAAGGAATTTGAGCGGTCAGAAACAGTTGCAGCAGAGCTCGAGGAAACCTTTGAAAGACTGGAAAAGAGAATAGAACAAGAAAGTGACACTATGTCGGTAGTAATCAAAGGAGTTGAGCAGTACTGGGATGTTTCGTTGATGAAATATGTTCAGGAATTGTTAATCAAAAGTGCCTATCAAGCACAGCTACCCTATCTGGAAAGCATGGGCTATTTAACTAGAGAGCAGAATACCTATATGGTCACCCGCAATTTGGAAGGCCTTCCCCTTGCTGCCCGCAAGGAGATAGAAAAGTACTTTGCGATGGTGAAAGACGGTGAAATGGAACCGGCCCAATTAAAAAAGGAGCTGGATAGGTGGGGTGTTTTTCCGGCCTATCAAGATAGATTTTTTGATCTTTTTAGAAAGAGGTGATGATGATGGAGAAAATCAAAAGTGCTTTGGAGATTGCCCTGGAAAAAACGAATAATCTTGAACAGGAATTAACCGCTGAGGAGATTCAATTGGAAAAGCGTGAGCGGGTAAGACCGATGCTGGCTAAGTTCTACAAAGAAGAGATCGATGCCGAGGGATTATGGAAGATACTAAAAGAGGAAGAAGATCAAGATCTGCTAAACCAAACCCAACTTTTCCTGGTCGAGTCACTGGGACTAAAAACTAGCGAAGAGCAGTTTAAAAGGAGGAAAGAGGGAATTCTGGCGATCGAGACACTGAAGGAAGGGGGCAATAGTTCGTTTTTTGAACAGGTCTTAAATCAGCTCAATACCCTGCAACAACAATATAATCAGGAGTTGGAGGAAATACAAGAGCAGCTAAAAGAGATGAAAGAGCAAAATTCCGGAGTGCAGATGCGACCGGTTCGGACCAGAGATGGTAGGACTGTGATGCAGTTAGGTTCTGATCTTGATCAGGAGATTAAAAAACAGTTTTCCCAACGGATTGCCCAGCTTGAAGAGCTTTATAATAACAGGTTTAAACAAATAATTGACCATCTCCGTCAGGAGTTAAGTTAACCAACTTATTTCAGGATATTAAAAAAATTATTATATATTAACGGCTAACCCATTTAAACTCTATTCTCGACAGAAGCCATGGCAAATAATGCGCTCCTTATTTTTAGGTATTAACAAAGACTATCTTAATCCTAATTATAAGGGGTTTTTCTATCTGTAATTTATATTAATTATACCATAATTAGTATATTTATAGAAGATAAAGCAATTTTATTGGAGTTTTCACACATCCTGACGTTAGCCAAGATTTAATATTAGGGGAGTGAACGGATGAGTTATGTCTATCATTTTACTAAGAAGGAAAACTTAAAGCAAATCATCAATGAAGGATTAAAGACATTTTCTAATTATAATAAGTTAGGTAGTAAGATTAGAGAACAAGCTATTTACGCATGGTTATTACCAAGTGATGACAAAATGGGGTATTTAAAAAATGAGAGATATGTTTGCTTGGAACTTGAAGTTGATCCTCAAAAATGTGTAGTTGCTAATATGGATTGGATATCTTCAGCTTACGTAAATTTGATTGGTGCAGGTGGACAACCTAAAGATATCAATACGATGAGAACTTTGGTTTATTATTATGACAACTTTTGTGTGCCGATAAATAAGTATATTAATGGTCTGTTCAGAGTTCCAGAAGTTATAATAAATGAGAATATTGAGCCTAAATATATAAGAGTACACAATGGAGATGATAGAGGAATATATAATTTAAAATTTAAAGATAACACCCAAACATATGAAAAACGAATAGAAGAAAAGTTAAGTAATTTGATTGATGTAGATTTATCTTCAAAATATGAGAAAATTAAGTATTTGCTGGAGAAGGATATTATTAATAGAGTAGCAGTACATGATGATTCAAGCGGACTTCTTATTAGTTATGTTATTAAAAATAGTCAGGAGTATTTTACAATTTCATTAGGCAATGATAAACCCGGGCTATTACTTGAAGGAGTTGAAGTGTTATAAAAGGGGGATAAAAAAAGCTATCCCTAACAATATAGCTCCCATATTTAGACTTGTATTTTTAGAGTCTCTCTAGCATTTTCGTTTATTTTATCATCTAGTAATAATTGTTTTCCTTTCATTTCTTCTGCTTTATCCATATTTCCAACTACCTTGTAATATTCGTAAAGGAGCCAATGCACCCCTTTCCTTAAAAAAAGAGAATTTTATCCCTTCCTTAGCTTTATAAATTTTTATAGGTCCAGCATAAAGTGCAAGAAAGCTTTGGCCATTAGCAATAGCTACTATCATATGTGCCACTTCATGAATAATTAAAGACAAATACCATGCTAAGTAAAAGCAAATTATCATTAATACTACATATCCTATATTGATTAGTAAGCTAGCCATTAAAACACCTCCGAATGATCAATATCTTCCCATTTTAATCCTATGATAAGGATATCATATTTTAAAGGCTTGTTTTGGATTATTTTCCTTTTTTACTAAAGATAAAGCTAACCCTATCCAAAAAACAAATGGATGTTTTTATATACTAAACTATTTTAAATTATTAATAAAGTATGTTATAGTAAAAATAACGCAAGACCCTTACATTTTCTACTTAAAGTTGTATTGGCCAGGGGGCTCATAGTACATGAAAGATATATTAAGAGAAGAAAGATTTAATTTCATATCCGATAGTGATAAAGAATTTGTGATTGCATTTGACAATGAGATGACAAGACTCGGATATCATTTTGGTGGAAATATTGGCAGTGGCTACTGTTGGGGGAAGTATATGGTTATTTACACCAAGATGGGAGTTAAAAGCAAGAAAGTTTATGCCCGGATTTATATTAGGGAAAAGAGTATTGTGCTCAGGCTTTATTTTAGTAAAATTGATGCACACCATGAATTCATTAAAAATGCACCAGACTATATAAAAGATGTTTTTGTTAATGATTATGGAAACTGCACTTCTTGCCACAATGATCAAAATGGCGTATGCAGGTTTAGAAAAACATATAAAATTGATAATCAACTTATCGAAAAATGTAATGGCAGAACTTTTGAATTCTATAGTCCTAGTATTGACAAATTGTCTGATTACATTGAGCTTTTTTCTGAATTTTACTCAAGGAAGAAAAAGTAACGGTGATGTCTGATATTAAATAACTTTTAATTATTAATACTCAGATACCCTTTGTATTGGAGAAGAACATCTTTGGGGTGTAGCCCCGATATATGGTAAGCTTCCCCTAGTTTTTGGCATAATGCTAGTAAAGCTTTTTGCTTTTTTTGATCAACTGATTATATTAGTTCGAGGTGATTATCTATTAATGACTAAGTATAACAAACTGATAGTAATTATTGGGCTGGTAATTAGTACTCTTGTTGGCTTGTGGCATTTTTTTGTTCCTTATTTATATCAATGGTATAGTTATATCCAGGAAGCACCAAGAGCAATAATTGTATCTGTTGATTGGATCAATTTCCTTTTTTCTTTGTTATTATCAGGAAACAGTATAATTCTTATTTTTTTTAGGAAAAAGTTATTTAAGGGAGATAATATTTTATTAACATATTATGGATTCTTAGTGGGGGTATGGTTTTGCCGAATAGTCATTACAATCATTCATCCGTGGAATTATGATTTTATGTTGTTAGGACAATTAGTTGCCTTTATAATTATTTTTGCACTAATGGTATATCCCTTCTCTATTCTTATAAAAGACAAAATTAAACAATCAAAGATAATGAAGTGACAGTCAAAAAGAGAGGATAAAGAAATGAGAAACTTTGCATGTTTAGGAATAAGACTATTATTGATTTATTTTTTTATTGGATTTATTCAGTATATACTAAGTTTAGTAGGGATGGTTGGTTTTATAATTAATCAGCCAAATGCTTCATTCTTAGAATACCTCTTTATGTTAATTCTCCCCTTATTATATTTTTTATTATTTTATTTTCTATGGAAATACTCTGATCAACTCTCCGCCAAAATTATAAAAGAAGATGAAGCAGTTGTATTTAATTCTGAATTTGATTTTGATAAATTAAAAAAAGTTTTATATTCTTTGACAGGAATAATTCTATTATTTTTAGGAGTTGGAGGATTAGCAAAAAATATTTTATATTTAATGATAAATACATCTAAAACATACATACCCGAAATACTTGAAGATATAATTTTTATAATAGTAGGTATAAGTTTATTAACAAAACTAGAACAGATTTTTAAGTCGTTAAAAAAATTATTTTCTAACATTGAGCAAGACTAAGAGAGCCGCTGACAAAAAGGAGATCTTTGGTATAACCTTCATAAAAAAATACTGAATGACCAGCAAGTTAAAAAGTTTATAAGTAGACAAGATAAAATTGGTTGGGTAAAATAAGTTTATATTTAGGAAGGATAAAAAAATATGATTTTGATAGATTTTTATGATCAAAAGATGATCGAAGAAGAAAAAATTAAATTTGCAGTTATTACAGCATTTTATAATGGACAATTGATTGTGGTCAGGCATAAAGAGCGGACTTCATGGGAAATCCCTGGTGGTCATAAAGAAGAATTTGAGACAAGTGAGGAAACTGCCAAAAGAGAACTATTTGAGGAGACAGGTGCAAAAATATTTGAGTTAAACTGGGTATGTACATACTCAGTAAATAGAAAAGGCAAGAAATCTTATGGACAACTTTATTATGCTAAGATAAAAGAATTAGGAGAATTGCCTGAATCAGAGATAGAAGAAATTAAACTAGTTGATGTTTTACCTGGTAATTTGACTTATCCGTTAATTCAACCATCTTTATTTAAAAAAGCAAAAAAATATATTGAAAGTGTAACCGGGAGGACTTAAGAATGCGGGAGTTTAAGGTGAAAGACCATACAGGATCTCGTTTATAGTCCGTGAAAGGGAGGGTTAAGATTATTGATAGGCATATTCCCAATATGTTTTCCTTGCTAAGAATTCTATTGTCAGTTCTATTGATACCGCTGTTACCTATTCGTATTGGTTTTACCGTTGTCTACATTGCAATTGGTATCACTGATCTACTTGATGGTCTTATTGCAAGAAAATATGGGTATGAAAGTGATTTTGGTGCGAAATTAGATTCGATTGCTGATTTTGTATTTTATTTTATAATAGTATTGATATTTTTGAAGCTATATTCTTCAATTCTGGAGGTTAATCATCAAGTTGCCCTCCTAGTAATACTAATTATTCGCTTGCTAAATGTATTATTAACTAAATTGAAGTATAAAAAGATCGTTTTTGTCCATACTCTGGCCAATAAAATATCTGGTGTTATAGTATATCTCATGCCTGTAGTTTTTTTATTAATCCAGGATAGTATTGTAGTATGGATTATATTAGGCATTGTTTTTGTTGCTGCGGTCGAAGAATTGCTGATTACTGTTAAATATCCGGAGCCGGATCTAAATAGGTCAAGCATTTTCTGCAAATAGGGCATTGTGTTCAAAAGCAATCATTATTAAATATATAATAAGGAAGGCTGATTAGGATTAAAACTTTAATTATTAATGGTTCTCCAAGAAAAAATGGTGATACAATGGCATTAATAAAAGAGATGCTAAACCATCTTAATGGAGAAGTCAAACTAATAAGCACTTATTATGATGATATTAGTCCTTGTATTGATTGTAGGTATTGCTGGCAAAATCAGGGCTGTTCAATTAAAGATGAGATGCAAGAAGTTTATAGACTGTTAGATGAGGTGGATAATATAATATTGGCTTCTCCACTCTATTTTTCTGAACTTACAGGTAAGCTGTTAAGCTTTGCTAGTAGGTTTCAGTCTTTCTATGTTTCACGAACCATACGAAAAGATAGTAATTTTAAGCTTAAAAATAAAAATGGTGTATTAATAATAACAGGTGGAGGAGATGGAGATCCTGAATCAGCAATCGAAAGAGCTAATATAATATTGCGGCAGATAAATGCAAAGTTAATTGGAAAGGTGTTGTCATTAAAGACAAATAATATACCCGCTAAAGAAGATTATGAAGCTTTAGGGCAGGCTCGCGAGCTTGCGCTAAGATTAAATCATTATAGTGACATTATCACAAGATAATCACATAACTAAAAAATAGGATTTGACATATAAAAAATAGTGTGATATATTATGTCCACTGGGTATTGAAAAAAATATGTTAAGACTTGCCCAGCGAAAATAGGAGGAATTTAATTTAATGATTTACAATGGTACAGTAAAATGGTTTAATGATCAAAAGGGTTACGGTTTTATTGAACGGGAAGATGGAGAAGATGTTTTTGTCCATTTTTCTGCGGTAAAAAAAGATGGATTCAAAAGTCTGGAAGAGGGCCAAAAAGTAGAGTTTGAGGTTGTTGATGGTGAGCGTGGTCCACAGGCAGCAAATGTTGTTACATTATAAAGGAATTCAATACTTTTAAATATAGCAACTATTCCCTGACTATTATCAAAGTAGTCGGGGTTTTATTTTGCATAGATTCAGAAAGGAAGTGAGATTATCTTAAAAAAAATAAAATTTGAGGAACTTAATATATCTAAAGATATCCTAAAAGCGATTGAAGCTCTCGGCTTTGAAGAGACTACACCGATCCAGACTAAGGCAATTCCAATCATTATGCAAGGGAAGGATGTAATTGGACAGGCTCAGACCGGGACAGGGAAAACAGCAGCTTTTGGGATACCTCTCTTGGAAAACATTAAAACTAATAACAAATTAGTTCAGGCAATTATTTTATGTCCTACCCGGGAATTGGCAATTCAGGTAGCTGAAGAATTAAAGAGGTTTTCACGGTATAAGAGGAATCTTTTTACATTGCCTGTTTATGGTGGCCAATCAATCCAGCGACAGATCAGGGCTTTAAAGAAGGGGGTCCAGGTTGTGATCGGCACTCCCGGTAGAGTGATGGACCATATGCGGAGAGGTACATTGAAGGTGGCTAACGTAAATATGGTAGTTTTAGATGAAGCAGATGTCATGCTTGATATGGGCTTTATTGATGATATTGAGATTATCTTAAAGGATATCCCGACGGAAAGGCAAACCCTGTTTTTTTCTGCCACTATCCCCAAATCGATCTTAAAACTGAGTAAAAAGTATCAAAATGATTCTCAATTTATCAAAGTGTCCCATGGAAAAATGACTGTTCCCGCCATTGAACAATATTATTATGAAATTAGGCGGGGTAATAAGTTAAATGTTTTGACTCGCTTAATTGATCTGTATACACCGAAACTTGCTTTAATTTTTTGTAATACTAGACAGCAGGTTGATGATATTAATATCCAACTACAGGCCAGAGGATATTTATCCGATTCAATTCACGGGGGACTGAATCAAAGTCAACGTGACCGGGTAATGGAGAGATATAGAAATGGTCTGATCGAGTTGCTGGTAGCTACAGATGTAGCAGCCCGGGGAATTGATGTTGATAATGTAGAAATTGTTTTTAATTATGACCTCCCCCAGGATACAGAATATTATGTCCATAGAATTGGGCGAACGGGCCGGGCTGGTAAAAGCGGCAAGGCCGTTACCTTTGTCGTCGGAAAAGATATCTATAAACTGCGTGACATCCAGAAATACACCAAATCTAAAATTATTCGTCAGGATGTTCCTTCCCTTGATGATATAGAGGAGGTTAAAATAGAGGAGTTTCTTAGAGTTTTATCCGACTATATTGAGCAAGAACAGCTCGGCCGGCATATTAAGATTATTGAAAATATGCTGGAAGAGGATTACACCGCCATTGAAATCGCAGCAGCTTTACTAAAAATGTCCTTAAAATTGGATGGCCGGGAAGAAATAAGGGAAGAGGAGTTGGGTGATACCGGGGCTGAACCTGGTATGACCAGGTTGTTTATCAATATTGGGGAAAAAGACCGGGTTGGTCCCCGCCATATTGTTGGGGCAATAGCAGGGGAAACAGGTTTGCCCGGTAAATTGATCGGGGCGATTGATGTTTATGATAACTTTACTTTTGTAGAAGTGCCCAGTGAAAATGCCCAGGAAGTACTTAGAAGGATGAAGAATAACTATATTAAAGGTAATAAAATAAATGTTGAACCGGCTAAGCCCAAATAACGCTGAGACTGTATTAATCCTCTCGCCTAATGAAGACTAATTCTTTTGGGGACGGTAAATCGACCGCTAAGGCATATAATAAGCGATAGGCTGCTTCTGCATCTTTTAAGTCAGCCATTTCAACCGCTGAGTGCGAATACCGACGGGGAATAGTGATTGCACCGGTTGGAATTCCGTTCTGTTCCAGATGGATAGTGGCAGCATCGGATGTACCACCAATAAAAATAGCAGTTTGATAAGGGATTTTCTCTTTTGCGGCAATTCTCACCAGGATGTTATGAACACTCTGATGCATGATATTACCCCGGACCCCACCACCACTAATAATCGGAAGTACTGGTCCTTTCCCGAGATAGATCGGTAGTTCTATTTCGGTCTTAGTTTCCGGGGTATCCCCTGCCGGGATAGTATCGAGGGCAATAGCAAGATCAGGATTTAATTTATGCGCAGCAATCTTTGCTCCCCTTAGCCCAACCTCTTCCTGGACTGTAAAGACAGCACATATTGTTCCCTCAATCTCTGCCTTTTTTACCGGGCCAGCCAGTTCTGCCAACAAGTTTATCAGGATGGCACAACCCAAACGATTATCAATCCCCGGGCCAGCAATCAGATCGTTATTAGCAAATTGATCGATCCGATCATAATAAGTAATCGGTGTGCCTACATCCACCCCAAGAGCAAGGACTTCTTCCCTGCTATTAACTCCAAGATCAATATATAATTGATGGAGCGGAGCAATCTTTGTCTTTTCTTCCGGTTGCTGAATATGTCCAGCTTTGACCCCTACTATTCCCAGATGACCATTTAATAAAACCTTGCGACCGATGGTCAGAGAAGGGATTACCCCACCCTGTCCGTGAAACCTAATAAAGCCGTGCTGATCAATGCTTTTAACAACATAACCGATCTGATCACTGTGGGCTGCGATCATGAGCTTTAAACCTGGTTTATCTCCCACAATATAAGCATAGATATTACCGGCATGGTCGATCTCCAGTTGATCAACAATACCGCTCAGCCTGGCGGCAATTTCTTTCACAATAGCGTGTTCGAAGCCGGATACGCCGGAAACTCTACTCAATTCTTTTAAGCTGGCTTTTATTTTTTCTTTCACTCTAACCACCTCAGTATTTTATTTTCGATAACAGTTATTTATTTCTCGGTTGAGCCAAAATATCCTTTGTGCTGAGTAAAATGCAAAAATATTGCTTGACAGCCGGAGGGAAATATAATATAATTTAATAGACGACCGGTCTAATATAAAATTAAATATCCCTGAAAGTTTTACAATTAAATGGTGCAGCATGATTTATTATTAGGACAAGATCTGGTATAATTTATAAAGTAATAGGACTAAACCGCATACCGGAGTGATTATCGTGACCAAAAAAGAGGAAATTGTACTAATTGCTGCCGATTTAATCCATCGACTTGGCTATCATAATCTCGGGATTAAAAGAATCCTGGAAGAGGCTGATATCCCTAAGGGTTCTTTCTACTATTATTTTAGCAGTAAAGAAGATTTGGGGTTACAGGTCATTGCTTATCATATCGAAAATACCAAAGTAATGTTGAGCCAGGTTGAACGAAGTATTGATGGGATTAAAGAATTCTTTAATGTACTGTTTCGGAGAATAAAAGAGAATGATTATCAGGGTGGTTGTCCGATCGGCAATCTAATCCTGGAATTAGGAGATGTTAATCAGAATTTCCGGAATAAACTACTGGAATGGACCAAGCTTTTAGAGGAAGAATTTACTGCTATTTTAAAAGAAAGTAAACAGGAGTTGCCATTACCACCCGAAAAACTGGCTTCACTTTTAGTGGCTACTTTTGAGGGGATAGTAATGTTTGCCAAGATTGAAAAAACCGCAACCTGGGAAAAGCTATTTAATGAATATTTTTTTGAGAAAATATTACAATAAAAGGGGCAGTGATCAAATGACGAGTTCGCAGAAAGTTATTAATATATTAAAAAGCCACAACTTGATGAGTATTTCGACCGTAGATGAAAAGGGCAGACCTAAAGTGCGCTCTGTCGATTACGCTATGGGAGAAGATGAATCAGTACTATATTTTATTACCCACAAGGCAACTAATAAAGTTAAAGAAATTAGGGCTAATCATCATGTCTATATTAGTGTGGATCATGACTGTGATTCGATGGAAGAGCTTGCTCAACTGAAATATATTAAAGCAGCCGGTAAGGCTTATATTGCGGAGACACCGGAAGAAAATCAAAAAGCTTTTGGACATATTTTGGCCAAAATCCCCTATTTAAAAGAACTGCCGGGAGATCCCTCGGATTTTGTCGGGGTCAGGGTGGAATTGGATCAAGTCTATTTAACCGATAATACAGTACAGTTTGGCTATAGCGAAGAAATTACCCTAAAATAACCTCTGTTAAAAGATGGTATAAAAGTATTGTGTGAACCCGTCTCGCCATGAGACGGGTTCATTTGGTTAATCTAAAAAATCAAGTAGGAAGATTGAGTAAAAATTAATATAATTATAACAGCTATAAAAGTAGTTATTTCCAACGGACTTTTTGCCGGATTAAGATTTCTGGTCGCCGGGATACTGGTGCTAATTCTGGCCAGGGCTAAGGGACTAAACTTTCCGGATAATATTAAAGACATCAGAAAGCTCTCCCTGGTGGGACTTTTTCTTTTATTTGGAGGTGTTGGGCTTGTCGTCTGGGCACAACAATGGGTCCATGCGGGGATAGCTTCCTTGATTATTGCTGTAATCCCATTATATATGGCAATAATTGAATTAATCTTACCAAATAGAGAGAGCTTAAGATTAAGAGGCTATCCAGACCGCTAAGCATAAGAAAAATATCGATATTGGTTTAAAAGTTAAAGGAGGGTGATTATTGGCGAGTCACTTTGGTGAATCTTTTAATCAGCCAGTAAATCAACACAGATTGTAAGATGATTCCCAGGAGTAATGCCCCACTCCACCAATAATTATTCTCCAGAGCCAGCCAATAAGCTTTACTAATCCAAAAGGGCGGAAACAGACCGAATAGAAACTGATAAGGCTCAGGGATAAACCAACTGGCCATGATCGTAAAACCGGCCAGACTAAAGAATTTGGAATAACTCATCCCCTGGATTTTGTTTTCAGCAACATTAAGCAAAAATAGCATCATGATCGGAGCAGTCAGCGATGCCCCAACAGATATTAACAGCAGTTGCCAGCCTGGTAGCAGGACCTGGTTCACCACCAGCAGCATCAGTAATACGGTAAAAAAGGAAAGAACTGCTGATACCAGGACATAATACTGCATATAATGACTTAGGGGGACAGGAGTAACCATCATTGCCTCTAAGGTATTGTCATCTTTTTCATCAAGCAATAAGAAAGCAAAAATTCCCCCGATCAGCAGAGCACCGGTAAAAACGGTCATAAAAACTACTATTATTGGGTAAAAATGCGCTAAATTCTGCCCAACTATTTCATTGGGCAATAAGCCGCTACCGGCTAAATAATTATTGGCCCAGGGCAGACCAAAACGAAGGACTAAAGCAATATAGAGACTAAAGCTCAATAGGACAAGAAGGATGCCATCCCGTCCAATCAGTTTTCTATCTTTTTTTGCGATTTTCCCGATCAAAGGTTTTATTCTCATTTTTTACCCCACTTTCCTAATGATATGTTTATCAAAGGCTTGATAAGCCCAGCCAGTCAAAACAGTAAGCTGCAAGACAATGTACCCAATTGCATAAAACCATTGCCATGCTTCCAGTTTGAGCAATGAGCCTTGGATTAACTGGATCGGTGCACTTGATGGGATCAAGAGAAATAAAGGATGTTCAAAGATTCCCCAGAAGTGGATGATCGGTAACTGGAGAAAGATTGCAATAAATAAAACCGGGACAACATAATCGGTAATCTTTTTATACCGGACACTAAGGGCAATCCCCAAGAAGGTATAGGCGATATTAATCGCGATAATACCTGTTAGAAAAATTATTAGATTGGGCCAGGCTATTTTCCGGGAAAAACTCATGATCGCCAGCGCGCCTCCGATCAGCACAACTACTTCCAGTGTGGCCAAGAGGGTAAGCGTAATTATTTTCGACCATAAATATTCCGTCGGGCGCAAAGGAGAGACGATGATGGCACTAAGTGTTCCTTCGTCTTTTTCAGCGATGATCAGCCCTCCCACAAAAAGAAGGGTCGTTCCCCCTACAATTAGTAACAACAAGGCCGGAATTACCGTGATGATCTGTTCAGGCCTAATTAGTTGGGATAAAATGATCGCAAAAACAAGCGCAATTGCAATAGCGATAGTATAGAACTGATTTCTAGATTGGACCGAAATATCTGTTTTGATTGTTGCTAGTAATCGCCTCATTTCTTTAACTCCTCTCCGGTAACTTCAATGAAAATGTTATCTAAGGTTGTTTCCTGGGAATGAATGGTTTCAATTCGATGATTAGCCTTTAGCAAAATGATAAAATCCTTATTATCACCTAAGCGGTCCAGGGGAAATTCTTGTTGGAAGAGGTGCTGTTCCTGATTAAGATACTCGACCAGGATACTCCGTTTGCCATGCTTTTTTTTCAGGGTTGAGGGTGCATCAATTACACTAATATTGCCAGAGGTGATAAAGGCTACCCGGTCACAGAGTTCGTCCGCGACCATCATATTGTGAGTGGTCACAAAGACGGTTGTTCCTCGGCTGCGGACTTCCAGGATTAGATCTTTGATTTTACGAGCATTGACCGGGTCCAGACCACTGGTTGGTTCATCAAGAAAGAGGATTTTGGGTTGATGGATTAGACTCCGGGCTACATTCAACCGGATCTTCATCCCTTTACTATAATCAGCTACCTTTTTATTAGCATCGGCTTCCAGCCCGACCCATTCCAGGACTTCCTCCGGTTGATGGGTCTGACCACTATATAGTGATTTAAAATAACGGAGATTTTCCAGTGCGGTAAGCTTCAAATAGTGGTTCGGCAACTCAAATGACACCCCTACATGCTGATAGAAATCATAATCCCATGTGCTGACTTCTTGATTCATAACTTCTAAATTCCCACGATATCCTTGCAACAGCCCGATTAGGATCTTCTGGGTGGTTGATTTGCCAGCTCCGGATGGCCCCAAAAATCCAAAGATTTCTTTTTTTTCAATGTGAAAATTTAAACCGTGCAAGGTCTCTTGATTGGTGCCGGGATAAGCATACCTTAAATTTTTAGCCGTAATCACGTTAGTTCACTCCTTTTTTCTTTTTCTAATTTTTCAAACTGATGACGAGTAGTCTCGGCAAGTTGTTTGATAATTACTTTTCCGGCCTCACTATTGCCACCCCCTGCTGGTGTTAGTGCCCGGTCCATCAAGTCAGCTATCCCTTCAATAATATCTTGCAGTGGAGGAATGTCTTGCTCCGCTTTAAATCGGTCCATACTGATTAAGCCATACCCCAGCATATCCATGATATGAGCAGTAACTTGCGGGTCAACGTCTTGGCGAATAGCATCGGCCTTTTGCATCATTGCAATGAACTCGTGGCGGATTGACTGGCCTTGGGTTGCACGCATCTGGTAATCAAGTTTACTTAACGAGTTTCCCAGTACTTTTTTATCTTGTCCAAACAGAGCAGAGATTAATGGGCTGCTGGTCAGGGCATAAAGCATATTTTTGTACATCCCCCCGATAGTCCCGCCTTTGGGATCAGCTTCGATCAGTTTTAACCAACTTTCCCCGTAAACTTCCATTTCCCGGAGCAGTAGAGCGTTAAACAGCTCAGTTTTACTCTGGAAATGTAAATAAATAGCACCTTTACTGACTCCTGCCTTAGCTGCAATATCTGCTATTGTTGTTTTATCATAGCCATAGTGAACAAAAAGACTTAATGCCGCATTAAGGATTGCTTGTTCCCGTTTTGGACGATCTGTCCTGACCATCGTAAAAAGCCTCCTTTTTGACTAATTGACCAATTTCATTTAATTGGTCATATTATATCATTGTTAATTTCTTAAGTCAAGAACAAAGCAAGTTTTGTCTGCTTAATCTTTCCACAAATCCCGATTTTATCGATTAAAAAAAGAAGGAAATATTAAAAATTTGACGAATATAATTAAATATAACATAATTGGGTTACCCACTAACCCAATCACTTGATTCTGGTTTATTTAGGAACAATTTGACCACCGTTCAGCCCAATAAAGGCAGGTAATTTTAATGAAATTTAAACCGGTAAAGACTTCCCGTTTATATGAAGAAGTAGTTGAACAGATTAAGGATTTGATTAGAACAGGTCAAATAAAACCGGGGGACCGGTTTCCCGCTGAACGCGAACTGGCCGGGAAAATCGGGGTGAGCCGGGCTGTTTTGCGTGAGGCCTTCCGGGTGCTTGAGTCGATGGGTCTGGTCAGGAGTAAAAGAGGCGGCGGCAGATATCTCCGGGATTATAACCAACAAAATATTTATAAAACCGGTGATGTGTTTTTGAATCTGGAGAAGGCTGTTTTACTTGATATTGCAGAAGCAAGGAGACTTCTGGAGACACAGATCATTAAAAAGGCGATTGATGAAGCCAATGACCAAGATATACTGGCGATCAAAGAGGTATTAACCGCTATGGAAAATGTTAGTGAAGAGAAGTACCGGGAATCAGACCTGGATCTGGAGTTTCATCTGGCGATCGCTTCCGCTACCCATAATTTTGCCCTGTATGATTTATTGGAGGCCCAGATCCATTTATTAATTGATTTGGAACAGAAACATCTCTTGGCTCCGGAAAGGAGAAAAGACCTTTGTCATGAGCATCGAGCGATCTTGCGGGCAATTACGGCAAGAGATAAAAGAACGGCCGAACAAATAATGGATAACCATTTAAGGAATTTGATCAAAGCCTTGATTGATATTTAAAAAGTGTTTTTTTGCTCCAAATGATAGTATTATTGAAGGGGGATATTGGATGAGGATCAAGGAGCACCCTGTTTTAGAGTTTAAACGGGGTAAGATGATTAAGTTTAACTATAATGGAAGGGAACTGACGGCCTACGAAGGGGAGACAGTCGCAGCAGCTCTGCATGCGGCCGGTATTAAGACCTTAAGAAAAAGTACAGAATTTCAACGGCACCGAGGACTCTTTTGTGCGATCGGCAACTGTTCTTCCTGTATGATGGAGGTAAATGGGGTCCCCAATGTGAAAACCTGTTTAACCAGGGTGACAGAAGGGATGGTTGTAGCCGAACAGAGGGGGAAGGGTGATCTTGGTGCTTTATACTGACCTATTGGTGGTTGGCGGGGGACCGGCCGGAATGGCCGCAGTTTTACAGGCTGCTGACAGCGGTTTGTCAGTTATTTTGCTTGAGCGCTATGATCAATTGGGCGGACAACTGGTTAAGCAAACACACCGTTTTTTTGGTTCGAAAGATGAACAGGCCGGGACCAGGGGGAATGTGATTGCCCGGGCGATGGAGGAAGAACTGGAGCAGCTAGATAATGTTACCGTGCTACTGGAAGCTACTGCTCTGGGCTATTACGAGGATAATATCCTGCTGGTTTCCGCTCAGCATAGCTTGAAAAAAATAAAAGCAGAAAGAATTATTGTTGCTACCGGGGCGGCTGAAAAGATGCTGACCTTTCCCAATAATGATTTACCGGGGATTTATGGGGCCGGAGCTGTCCAGACCTTGATGAATCTCGATGGGGTTGTCCCCGGCCGGCGGGTAGTGATGGTCGGTGCCGGTAATATCGGTTTGATTGTATCATACCAGTTATTACAGGCCGGGGTTGAAGTGGTCGCGGTTGTTGAAGCGGCCCGGCAAATTGGCGGTTATCTGGTTCATGCCGCCAAGATTAGCCGAACCGGTGTCCCGATCTATACCGGGCAGACTATTAAAAGGGCTTATGGGAATGGGGAGGTTGAGGGGGTAGAACTCTGGCAGCTTGATCATAACTGGCAGGGGATACCCGGTAGTGAAAGGAGTTTGGCCGTGGATACAATCTGTCTGGCCGTTGGTCTCCGGCCGCTAACTGATATTTTAGTCCAGGCTGGTTGTCAGATGGCTTATGTCCCTCAGTTGGGTGGTGATGTCCCCCTCCGTGATGATAATCTTAAGACCAGCAATCACCGCTTTTATGTGGCCGGGGATGCCGCCGGAGTTGAAGAAGCGACTGCGGCGATTTTAGAGGGTGAGCTTGCCGGGTTGTCGGCGATCCTGGAATTGGGGGCCAAAGAGGGCCAATCCCTGGAGGTCAAAAAAAGAACAGTTAAAAAGAAACTGGATAAACTCAGGAAAGGTCCGGTCGGAGAAAAAATCAGAGCTGGTTTGCTTAAGGTAAGGAGGGATGGAAATGCTGGCAAAGACAGGTATTCCCACACCGGATGACCTCAGTAGCAAGTTGCCGTCAGAGGAGCGGTTACAGCAGGGGCCAGTGGCAATTGTGGAATGCTTTACCCCTATTCCCTGTGATCCCTGCTATCACAGTTGTCCTTTCAAAGCATTTCAAGTTTTTCAGGATATTAATGATTTGCCGGTCCTTGATTTTACCAAGTGTACCGGTTGTGGGGCTTGTATTGCCCACTGTCCCGGGTTGGCCATCTTTGTTGTTGACTATACCTATCAGCCAGACCGGGGATTAATTAAAATCCCGTATGAATTTTTGCCCCTGCCGGTGGCGGGGACGGAAGTAATTACCCTGAACCGGTCCGGGGAGGAGATCGGTCAGGGGAGCGTGGTCAGGGTACAGAACCCGCTTAGCTTTGACAAAACTGCCGTAGTCTGGGTAGCAGTTCCGTTAACTGAGGTGATGGCTGTCCGCCATATTAAGGTAGGTGTTGGGCCAGATGAAAGATAGAACGATCATCTGTCGTTGCGGTGATCTGACCTTAGAAGATTTGCAGCAGTTGATCCGGGAAGGGTTTACCACTCTGGATGAGCTTAAAAGGATTTCCCGGTTGGGGATGGGACCCTGCCGGGGTAGCACCTGTCTTGAGCTAGTGGCCCGCGAGATTAGCCGTCTGACCGGGGTCGGCATTGGGCAGATCAAGATGCCGACCAACCGTCCGCTCTTAACCGGAATTAAACTGGCTGAGCTGGCAGGTGAAGGTGATGATTAAAAAGAGGGCAGAGGTTGTTGTGATCGGTGGTGGAGTAATCGGTTGTGCCATCGCCTATAATTTGGCCCGGCTGGGCTGTCGGGATGTAGTCGTACTGGAGCGTAATTATCTGGCCAGCGGTGCAACCGGACGATGTGGGGCCGGAATCAGACAGCAGTGGGGGACAGAGATGAACTGTTTCCTGGCCCGGGAAAGCATGAAGCTCTTTGAAGAGATGAATCAGCTTTTAGCTGTAAAGCGGGATATTGAATTAAAACAGGGGGGTTATTTGCTGTTAGCCTTTTCCGAACGAGAAATGGAGCAGTTTGAGCAGAATCTAAGACTGCAACAAAGCATGGGAATTCCGTCGCGCCTGGTTACCCCCGGGGAAGCCAGGGAAATAGTACCTTACTTAAATACTGCTCAGGTAGTTGGCGGTGCTTTTTGTCCGACTGACGGGCATGCTAACCCCTTTAAAGTAACCCAGGCTTATGCTGATGCGGCCAGGAAGCTGGGAGTAAAGATTTATACCTTTACCGAAGCCCGGGATATCAAAATAGCAAAGGGAAGAATTGTCGGAGTCGACACCAGTCAGGGTTTTATTAAAACCACCAAGGTGGTAAATGCAGCCGGGGGATATGCCGGCGTTATCGGCCGGATGGTTGGAATTGAAATACCGGTTAAATCAGAACGGCACCAGATCCTGGTTACGGAAGCAGTGGAACCGCTCCAGCAACCAATGATCATATCTTTTTCCTATAATATATACTGTCAGCAAACCCCGGAAGGAACTTTTATGATGGGTTTTGGTGATCCGACCGAACCGGAAAGTTATAATATTAAAAGTAGTTGGCAATTTTTAGAAGAGATGGCCCGCAAAGCCACCAGGTTACTCCCTTTATTGGGTAATTTAAGGGTAATCAGGCAATGGGCCGGCTTATATAATATTACCCCGGACCGACAACCGATTATTGCTCACAGTTCGGAGGTAAGTGGTTTTTATTTGGCGGTGGGCTTTAGTGGCCACGGCTTTATGATTGCACCGATGACCGGTCAACTGATCGCCGAAATGATTCTTGAGCAGGAGCTCACCGTAGAACTAAAACTGGATTTAGAGCGTTTTGAGCGAGGGGAATTGATCCTTGAACCATCGGTAGTATAAATTTTAAGAGGAGAGTGAGGATTTTGAGTAGAAACATGATCTTTAAACTGGCCAGACCGGAGAATGAACCTATTTTAAGTTACCGCGCTGGGAGTAAGGAAAAGGCAGAGATTAAGGCCAAGATAGCTGAGCTAAAACAGGAAGTAATTGAAATTCCCTTGATTATTGGTGGTAAGGAGGTTAAGACCGGAAACATCGGCAAAATCAGAATACCCCATAATCATCAACACCTCTTAGCCAAATATCATCAAGCCGGAAAAAATGAAGTGGAGATGGCAATTGAAGCAGCAAAAACGGCCAAGTATGCCTGGGAACGGACTCCCTGGCAACAGCGGGTAGCAATTTTTCAAAAGGCTGCCGCTTTGCTGGCCGGACCATCCCGTGCTTTGATAAATGCTTCAACCATGTTGGGGCAGAGTAAAAATGTCTTCCAGGCCGAGATTGACGCCGCCTGTGAAATGATCGATTTCCTGCGCTTTAATTGTTATTTCCTGACCGAGATCTATCAGGACCAGCCGGAGTCTACCCCTGAGGAGATTAATTCCCTGGAATACCGGCCCCTGGAAGGCTTTGTTTTTGCGGTGCCTCCCTTTAATTTTACTTCGATCGGCGGCAATCTGACTACTGCACCGGCATTAATGGGTAATACAGTTCTCTGGAAACCGGCCTCAACAGCGATTTATTCAAATTACTTCCTGATGAAACTGTTAATGCAGGCCGGTCTGCCGGCAGGGGTTATTAACTTTATCCCTGGGTCCGGTTCCCAGGTTGGGCCACATGTGCTGGATAGTCCGGATCTGGCCGGGATTCACTTTACTGGTTCAGTTGGGGTCTTAAATTCAATGTATAAAACAGTTGGCAATAAAATCGATCGGTATCGAACCTATCCCCGGATTGTCGGTGAAACCGGCGGGAAGGATTTTATTTTTGCCCACAAGACAGCAGAGCCGGATGCACTGGTTACTGCTCTGGTTAGGGGGGCTTTTGAGTATCAGGGTCAGAAATGTTCGGCCGCCTCACGGGCCTATCTTCCGGAAAGCATCTGGAATCAGATCAAGGATAAACTGGTTAAAACGACCGAAGCTTTAAAGATGGGTCCGGTTGAAGATTTTACTAATTTTATTAACGCAGTTATTGATCAAAAAGCCTATGACAGTATCACTGCTTATATTGATTATGCCCGCAAATCTTCGGAAGCAGAGATATTAACCGGGGGGAATTATGACCACACCGAAGGTTATTTTATTAGACCAACGATAGTGGTGACCGGTAACCCTGCTTTTAAACTGCTCGAAGAAGAGATCTTTGGGCCGGTGTTAACGATCTATCTCTATCCTGATCATAAATTTGAAGAAACCCTTCAGCTGTGTGATCAGACGTCCCCGTTCGGATTAACCGGGAGTATTTTTGCACATGATAATAAAGCGATCGCTAAAGCCCGCGATATTTTGACTCATTCGGCTGGGAATTTCTATATTAATGACAAACCAACCGGGGCCGTAGTTGGCAGACAGCCCTTTGGTGGTGGCCGTGCTTCGGGTACCAATGATAAGGCCGGTAGTAAATGGAATCTGATGCGGTGGATTTCCCCGCGGGTGATTAAAGAAAATTTACTTCCACCCCAAGATTATCCTTATCCCTTTATGGAGGAAGAATAGACAAAGCTGGGATTAATACTCCCTACCTTTGTCTTAGAAAGTATTTAAGCCGGAGGAGAGAAAATTACGATGAGTGATCAGGGGCTTAACCGAGAAATTTCTTTAATCTATGACCTTCTTTTCGGTTATACTGACAAAATGAAAAACTTAAGGGGAGAACTGAACCTGGAAGAATTTACTTTACCGGTTCAAATTGCCCTAGTGATTAAGATAAACAATTATGCTGCGGTCGTAGCAGGCCGGAGTGAATTTCAAAAAGAAGAGCTGAAACAGCAGATAAATACAAATATTAAAAGACTGGCCGGAAAATATTTGGGGGATATTTTACTGGCCCCGGTTGATCAGGACCTGTTTTTGCTCTTTTTCTCTCCCCCCCGACGGCTAACTACCAGGAAATTTGCCGAGTTTTTAAAAGAACAATTAGAGCAAGAAATGGGCCATAATTTTTCCCTGGGGCTGGGCCGACGCTATGATAACCTGCAAGGATTAATATTTTCCTATAAAGAAGCCCTCAATGCCTGTAAAACCGGTTATTTTATGGGCAATAAGGGGATTGTCCATATTGATGATTTAGTCTTGTTTAAAAAAGATATTCCGATTTTTATTACCGAAAGGGAAGAGGACTTGCTGGAAAAAATAAGAAACGGGGATTATTATCAGCTTGAATCGCTCTTTAAGGAGATATTTGATTTAATCTCGGAAGAATGGATTGAACCGGAGGTATTTAAAGCCAAGCTGACCGAACTCTTTTATAAGATTATTAAAGAGACCTGTAAAGACGAAATAGATTATCGCAATCCCTTTAATGATTTCAGCTCCTATCTGGAAAAAATAATCGAAGCAGATACGAAAAAAGACTTATCTGCGGCGGCGCTGGATATTTTTATCCAGATTGTAGCCTATCTTAATAATAAACAGATGCTCAATAAAAAGCAGGAAATTAAACAGGCCTTGAAATCGATCGAAGAGAATTACCATAATAATCAGCTCACCTTAAGTGATGTTTCTGCCGATGTTGGACTCAGCCTTTATTATTTTAGTCATCTCTTTAAACGGGAGATGGGTGAGTCCTTTATCACCTATTTAAATAAAGTAAGAATAAATAAAGCCAAGGAGCTCCTGTTATCTACCTCCCTTAATATTGCAGAAACCTGTTATCAGGTCGGATATAATGATCCCAATTATTTTACCAGGGTGTTTAAGGAATATGAGGGGGTAACCCCCAGTGAATTTAAAAGAAAGGGGATTGGAAGTTCAAGCAGGTAATGATTTAGCTTTTAGGAGAAAGTCCCCGGTTTTAAAGCGGGGACTTTCTGTTTAATGACAAATTTTCAGATAAGATTTTTCGATTAAAATGAATGTCCGATACTGAAATGGGTCTGTCCGCTGCCTTCTTCATCAAAACCATAGTCCAATCTGATCATCCCGATCGGGGTATTCATTCTGATCCCTAATCCCAGTGAATAATGGAGTTCACCCAGCTCAATCTCCGCCAGCTCATCCCAGGTATTACCCCCATCGGCAAAAACCACCCCGGTAAAATTGTCGACGATCGGAAAACGGTACTCCACCTTCAGCAACAGCAGATTATTCCCGCTAAAAGAACCGTAATCATAACCCCTTAAGGTCTCCGAACCACCTAAGCGATATTTCTCCAGT
>JAKSCG010000170.1 GCA_022360715.1 Halanaerobiales bacterium | reverse complement strand
TAAAGTGTTTTCGCAATTACACAAAAGGGGCCCGCTATTAAAAGACCAGTAGCTTTACGGATTATATTAATCATCTTTATAGTCATTCCTTTCGCTACGCTCAAGGCACAAACTAAATGAAAATTTGTTTTGTGCTTATTTTCTGAATGCCATTGGTGACATGCCTGTCTTTGCTTTGAAAAATTTCGAGAAATGAGCCGGATATTCAAAGCCAAGCGTATAAGCAATCTGGGAAATTGGTTCCGATGTGCCCAGCAGCAACGTTTTTGCCTTTTCCAGCAATTGAAAATGAATATGCTCTTGCGTATTTTTACCGGTTTCCTTCTTCAGTAAATCACTTAAATAATTTGCTGAGTAACCCATTTCTTTTGCCAAATGCTTGACACTGGGAATCCTTTTTTCCCCTAAGCTTTCTGAGTTAAAGTACTCTCTCAGCAATGTATCAAAATGACTAATCACATCTTTGTTAAAAGTGGCTCTGGTAATGAATTGCCTGCCATAAAAACGATTGCAATAATTCAGCAGTACTTCAATATTTGAGACAATCAGGTCTTGACTATATACATCGATATTTTGACTGAACTCGTTTTTGATGGTCTCAACAATGTTGGTTATGATTTCCTTTTCCTTTTCCGACAAATGAAGGGCTTCACTGGTATCATAAGAGAAAAAGGTAAACTCTTTCATTTTACTATCTAACACACTCTTTCTGATCAAATCCGGATGAAAGCACAGCATCCAGCCTTCTGCCTCTTTTTTATCATGGCTATAGTCCACCGCCGTAACCTGTTGGGGGGCCATAAACATCAGACTTCCTTCTCTAAAATCATAATAGCGGCGTCCATATTTGACATCACAAGCAATGCCGTTTTTTAATGTTATCGTATAAAAACCTATTACAAACTTTTTGTTACGATACGCTATCGTCGGATTGATGTTATTCAGGTCAATTAGCGTAATCAATGGATGTTTGGGCTTGTCATACCCCAAAAGTTCATGCAATATGGATATTGAATCAATTCTAAATATACTATCCACATTTATCTCCTTTCCTTTCCCGCTGGTATCTCCTACAACAATTATATATGAACCAGTGAATTTTTTAAAGATAATTGCTAATTCAAAACCTTGAAACGAACAGGTGAATCAATGTTATTGCGTACATCTTGCTCATATTGTACGTTTCTCTTATTTTAACGCGTTGTGCTAGATAAATAGTATTACAAAATGTTCTTTCCATACCATTTATCTGGCACAACAGATTAATTTAGTTCATGCAGTGTGTAGTTAGTTGAGCCTAATCCAATATTCTCTGC
>JAKSCG010000193.1 GCA_022360715.1 Halanaerobiales bacterium | reverse complement strand
TATTATTTACTTTTCGAATATTGATATTCATGATTGATAAAATTTTATGCATTGTTGTGCATTGCATTTGGTACAAATACACACAACTGGTTAATCACATGATACGTGATTACATATTTATAAAATGAATGAATGATTCGGAGGAATCCCCGAAAGACAGGTTGATAACCTAAACGAATAGGCTACCTTACTTCACAATAACCGAAAATGAAAGTACAGTTGTACTACGCATAAAATCTTTTAAATAGTTTTTTGTTTCGCTGCAAAAGTATAAAATTTTTTTGAATGTTAGTTTTGGTATATGTTTTCTTATTTGCTGAACGGTAAATTGTACATTTATACTGAGGATTCCCTTTCAAGATACACTGAAGTTGATACCAGTTGAGAAGTTAAAAGTTTGCACTGAAACCACAGTTGAATATACAAAATGTCATATGCCTGGCTTTTATCATTTTTTGTATTCTACAATTTTCAATTTTACCTCAATATTTGTTCTGTGTCAGCTTTGGAGCGGGACGGTCTGAGCCACTAATGTGCAAAATTTGCACATTGCTTTTTTCTTCCAGTTCGCCCTCTCTATTATTTGAATGAAAAGCTCAGGATGAGTTACCCGCCTGTATTCTTCTTTTGATTCAGGTCGCAGATATTTTCCGGTTACCGCAATCAAACCTTCAACGTCCATCTCATTAGAACAGGTAATCATATGGGTCATTTGCTGAACTTCATCCGGTTCATTTCCCATATCTGCAAGTATAATTACCCGATGATTATCATTGACATAGAGTATTGAAACCAAAAGAATCAATGCAATTAACAGACTGGTCTTTTTCATTGGTTGGGAATTTTGAGATTCTACTTTTTAGCCGTGTCCAGTTCAGTTATTTTAACCACAATCGGATTATTCCATTTACGATCATTATAAATACGCTGCGATCGGGTAACTGAAAACTGGATTCCATCAGGTATTGGAGTAATCGTAGGTGATGGATCGACATGCGGTTGATATTCCAGAACTTTACTATTTTGTCCCAATACTGAAATGCTGGTTTCATTGCTGGCTT
>JAKSCG010000057.1 GCA_022360715.1 Halanaerobiales bacterium | reverse complement strand
TGTCTTATGTCTTGATACTTGAATCTTTCAACTCTCCAGAATTGTCTTCTTTACTGTTTTTAGCTGTTCGTTCCTTAATGTTGCTATTGGTTCGGTTAATAGCGGTGGCAACTTTAGCGGCAAAGGCGTTATAGGTTTCAGGGTTGAATATCACCTGCGAGCGAAGGTAAACCACCAGTTTGTTGTTGAGTATATTGAGCAGCTGCGGTTTAATATCTGATGCGTTTAGTTTATTATCGCTTGATCGGGCTAAAAATTGAGCATAGGCCTGTTCAAAGTTGCGTTGTGCTTCGTGTAAGCTGGCCACCATGTCGCTCAAA
Organism: Halanaerobiales bacterium; assembly: GCA_022360715.1. Lineage (GTDB taxonomy): Bacteria > Bacillota > Halanaerobiia > Halanaerobiales > DTU029 > JAKSCG01. The sequence continues at coordinate 765 of JAKSCG010000057.1, read as the reverse complement.
CTGGGAATGGTAGCAACAGCCTCTGCATTATCAGGCATAGACAAATCGTTTAACAGCGAATTAATTTCTCCGGTTTGCTGGTTGTACGATTGGCTTACAATGCCTATTCCATATTTGGTAAGCAAGGTAAAAACTTTGTGGGCAGCCGTGGCAGTGTTGCCCTGTGGCAAGTGGGTACAACCTTGTACGTAGTGATAAACACTGCGCATGGCAGCGTCTCTTTGCTCGTCAAAATTTTCTAATTCTGACAGCACCTTATCTTGGTTATAGGCCGCTGTAAACTTATTATTTGTATTTATTAATTCGTTAATGAGCATGCTAAGTGTGCTGTCATTTGAAATTTCTGATTTTTCGTTGTGGGCTTCAGTAACGTTTGTTATTGTTCCGCTTAGTTCACCAAGTCGTACTTTGGCATTGAGTTTTAAAATTTCCATACTATTTTTTTTAGTTTTTAGTTATTCTTATTTAGTCATAGGTCATCGGGGTCGTCCCGATAGGTGCTTGCTCAAAGAGTGAGCATCGGGATCATCCCGATAGGTGCTTGCTCAAAGAGTGAGCATCGGGGTCGTCCCGATAGGTGCTTGCTCAAAGAGTGAGCATCGGGGTCTTCCCGATAGGTGCTTCCTCAAAGAGTGAGCATCGGGGTCATCCCGATAGGTATTTTCCTCAAAAAGTGAGCATCGGGATCATCCAGATAGACATTTTCCTCAAAAAGTGAGCATCGGGGTCGTCCCGATAGGTATTTTTCTGAAAAAGTAAGCATCG
>JAKSCG010000179.1 GCA_022360715.1 Halanaerobiales bacterium | reverse complement strand
CAAAATGGGCCAATACTGAGGTGATTGCTGCTGTTAATGTCGTCTTCCCATGGTCAACATGACCTATTGTCCCAATATTAACATGCGGTTTCGTTCTCTCAAACTTTTGCTTTGCCATCTTTTTATTTCACACTCCTTAAGATTCAACAAAATATTTATTTGCTTTGGACTGTAGTCAGATATACAGCCGTGATGCAACCACTAGATGGAAAGTGGTTGATTCCTAGATATTATGTTTTTCTAAAAAAACCTCCAGCTTTCTTTTAACTCTCTGTAAAGCATTATCAACCGACTTAACATGCTTGTCCAGAGCAGAGGCAATTGATTGATATGACTTGCCTTCTAAGTACTCCTGTAGAACATCTAGCTCTAATTCACTCAACATTTCGGTAATCTGATTTTCGATCAGATGATATGTTTCCCGACTGATAATTAATTCTTCCGGATTGGTAAGTTTGCCCCCTTTGAGGACATCTAATAAAGTTCGATCTGATTCTTCATCGTAAATTGGTCGGTTTAAAGATATATATGAATTTAATGGCTGGTGTTTTTGTCGGGTAGCTGCTTTAATCGCAGTAATAATCTGTCTGGTAATACATAGTTCCGCAAAAGCACGAAATGACGCTAACCGCTCTACTTTATAGTCCCGGATTGCTTTGAAAAGACCGATCATCCCTTCCTGAACTATATCTTCCCGGTCAGCACCTACCAGGAAATATGATCTGGATTTGGCCAGAACAAAATTCTTATAACGTTTAATTAGTGCTTCTTCAGCGATCCGATCCCCTAGCTGCACTAATTCGATTAATTCTTCATCACCCATTTGTGAATAATCGTCATACTCTATTTCGTGCACATTTCCCCTCAACAGAATCCCCCCTTACCTTATACATTTTCTATTATACTGATTTAATGAAATTTAGTCAAGCCATATTTAGCCCTCGCTGTCGGACTGCTTCATAGATAATAATAGCTGCTGCTACCGAAGCATTAAGCGAGCCCAGTTCACCAATCATCGGAATTTTAACTAAAAAATCACAATTTTCCTTAACCAGGCGTCGCAAACCTACGCCTTCGTTACCGATCACAATCGCCAGCGGTCCTGTTAAATCAGCCTGGTAAATTAGTCCTTCTCCACCGAGATCAGCCCCGGCGATCCAGAGACCGGCCTCCTTTAATTCAATAATCGTAGTATTAATGTTTTTCACCTCGGCCAACATGATATGTTCGATTGCCCCGGCCGAGGTCTTGGCTACAATCGGTGTAATACCGGCAGCCCTTTTTTGTTGATAAATCACACCGTGTAAACCGGCCGCATAAGCTGTCCGGATCATTGAACCAATATTATGGGGGTCCTGGATCTGGTCCAAAATTAGCAGCAAGGGTTGTTCTCCCTTGTCGGCAGCCAGTTTAACCATATCCAGTGGTGCTACTGTTGGCAGGGGTGAGGTCAGAGCAATTACTCCCTGGTGGGCATGTGAACTTGCCATCTTTTCTAAAGTCTGCCTGGGGACCCTTTCGACAGCTATCCCTTGTCGGCCAGCTTGTTTTAAGATCAAATCAACCCTATCGCCCGTAATTCCGTGTTGAATTAATAATTTATTGATCTTACGTTTCCCTTTCAGGGCCTCAATTACCGGATTACGCCCTTCAATCCTCACCATTAATATTCCCTCCACCGCTCATTATTAATTCAATCATCTCCCTTTTACTCGATTCTTATTCCGGGCAGATTCCTTCAGGATTCTTAAAGCCTGCTCTTTAGTAAAAACCTTTCCCCGACAATCATCATGTTGCATATTATTTTCGGGACAATAACCTAAGCGGACACAATTGGGTCCGGCATCAGCAAACAAATCCGGGGCTGCCTCCCGGCATAACTTTAGCATTTTACCAGCCAGATCCCTTATCTCCAACTGAGCATTTTTGCAACAACGGATCCGGAACCAGTCCCGCAGGGCATGGGCATTCATTCCGATCAGGGCTTTAAATTCGGTAGCCTGGGGTTTAAGATAGCGCAAATCTTCTTCCAGTAGTCCCAGTTCTACTCCTTGATTATACCAGATTTCGAGCGATTTCAGTATATCCGTAGAGTTATACGAATAAGTTATACCGGAAGTTTTCTCCGGCAAAACTTCTTTTATAGGCGTACCATCTGCCAGTGAAAGGGACTCCACCGGCAGTACCCGGGCGGTTTGAAAACCTTCGATCACTTCCGGAAGGACAACATCAAAGGAACGCCGGCCCGCTTTATCTGCCCGGCCAGTTTTAATCATATATGAGGCAATCCTCTTCCTGACCAGTTGAACTTCAGTAACTCTGGCATATCCTTCCACCCCAAAGATAAAAAAGTCAAATTCAATTGATGCCTCATGTCCACTCTCAATAATCCGCTGCACCAGTTCCCTGGAGTAAGGTGAGGCAATAATATCTTCAAGCGTTCTCTCTGAACGGACAAATCTGGCAGCAATATCGGTATAAACCTTGCCTCCCCCGGCAATTAAAACTACCCTACCATCTCCTACATAGCTTTTTTTCATTCCGTCTTCTCCCCCCGGCTTATTAAGTCCTATTTACTCTTCATCCTTAGCTAGGCTGGCCACTACTAAATCCCACAAATGATAGATTCTCTCTTCATTACCACATAGAAAATGGTAACCAAACAGGGCTTCCAACCCGGTACTGATACGATATTCACTTATATCAACATTGCTGGGAACACTTCCAGTTTTGTTATTCCGACCCCGGCGGACAATATTTTTTTCCGCTTCACTTAAAGCTGACTCAATATTCAGCAGGACTTGGGCCTGAGCAGAGGCTTTAACCAGATTTACAGCAGCCTGGTGAATCTTTTTAGCATTACGGTAACCTTTTCTCACCAGATAGGTCCTTGCTTTCAATTCATAAACACTGTCCCCAACATAAGCCAATAAACCAGCTGATAACAATCTTACCTCTTGTTCTAACATTAAAGCTCACTGTCCCTTTCCCATCTCACTCCTTGCGGGGTGTCTTTAATAATATAACCAAGTTGATTTAATCTATCTCTTATTCGATCAGCCAGTCTCCAGTTTTTTTCTTCTCGGGCCTCTTCCCGGAGTTCCAGAATAAAGTTGATGATGACCTCCAGATCTTTCGCAGCTTTTCCCGCTTCTTTTTTTTCATTCAATGATAATCCTATTACCTCGGCCATCTTAACGAAAAGTTTATAGCCCTCTTCAAGTAGATCTTTATTGTTCTCATCCGGCACAAAATTGGGCTGATTGATCCAACTATTAATTGCGCGAGCCAGTTCATGCAACACACCGATCGCTCGGGCTGAATTAAAATCATCATCCATCGCCTGCTCAAAATTCGCCTGGCTGCTCTTAAAGAACGCTCGCAGCTCTTCCTGGCCGGCAAGTAGGTTGTTACCCTCGGGGCTGCTCCCCTCGGCCAGCAATCCTTGTAATTGATTAACCGTATTAACCAACCTCTTCAGACTAACTCCGGCCTGTTTCAGTTCGGTCAGGCTAAAGTCAATCGGTGTCCGGTAATGCTTGGTCAAGATGAAGTATCTAATCTCTTCCGCCCTAAATTCCTTTAACAACTCCCGGGTAGTATAGAAATTCCCCAGCGATTTCGACATTTTCTCGCCCTTGAGATTGACTGTGCCATTATGGAGCCAGTAGCGGGCAAAGGGTTTCCCGGTACATGCTTCAGACTGGGCAATCTCATTTTCGTGATGGGGAAAAATCAGGTCACTCCCCCCCCCGTGAATATCAAAGCTGTCACCGAGGTATTTAGTCGACATAGCCGAACATTCAATATGCCAGCCGGGCCAGCCTTTACCCCAGGGACTATCCCAGCTTATTTCCTGGTCATCAACCCTTTTCCAGAGGGCAAAATCAAGGGGGTTTTGCTTATCCTCCAATATATCTATCCTGGCTCCGGCTTGCAATTGATCAATATTGCGGCCGGAAAGTTTACCATAGTCGGCAAATTTCTCAACACTAAAATAGACATTACCGGCTACCTGATAAGCATACCCTCTGGCAATTAGTTTCTCAATCATCGCAATAATTGCCGCAATATTTTCGGTCGCCTTGACATAAGCAGTCGCCGGTTTTATTTGCAGGGACTGCAAATCTTCCAGATAAGCCTGGGTATACTTTTCGGCCAGCGCCGGTGGGGTCATGCCTTCTTCTGCCGCCCGGGCCACAATTTTTTCATTAATATCGGTAAAATTCATAATATAGGTAACCTGATACCCTTTATATTCCAGATAACGCCTGATCAGATCATAATTTAAAGCACTACGGAGGTGGCCCAGGTGTGAATAATTCTGTACAGTCAAGCCACAGACATACATGCTGACCTTGCCCTGCTCCAAAGGCTGAAACTCTTCTTTTTGACCTGATAAAGTATTAAATACTTTCAGCATATGATTAACCTCCTTTTTATTCCTACTCTTATTACTTATTTAAAAAAACCTCCGCCTGTAGATTAACTACAGAGACGAAGGTTTCGCGGTTCCACTCTGTTTGGTCTTGATTAGACCCACTCAAAATGTGATAACGACCACCAGCCGTAATTCCCTAATATGTGATTCCGTTTCAGGATGATTGTAAATTCTTCAGGAATTAAACTCCGGGATGCATCAGGATAAGTCGGCTATAGATTACTTGCAGCCAATGGTAATCCTCTCTGTTTATAGCTTGGTTTTTATCCCCTTTTCCCATCATCATTGTTAATTTATTTTCTTATTTATTAATATATACCTTTATTGATAATTTGTAAAGTGTTTATAAATGATCTTTTAGTCTACTTGATAGATCGCAATATCAGGCCGATCCAGATAACACCACCGACCCTTGATACCATGACTCAGGGCACCAATAATTTATAATCGATCGGCCAGACGCAAGGCATAATCCAGTCGCTTTTCCACCTCTTCCAGTCCCAGAATATAGATGATATCTATTAGTTCGGGACCCGAGTTCATACCGGTTAGCGCCAGACGAAGCGGATGGTAAATCGCCCTGGGCTTAACCGGCAGTTTTTTACGTATCCACTGCAAAACCTGCTTGACCGACTCCGGGTTCAACTCTTCCAGTTCGTTCAACCTTTCCTTTAAAGTAGTAAAAACCAATTTTACTTGCTCACCCTTAAACTCCTCAACAACTGCGGTCTGGTCCTCAAACTCAAGTTCCTTAAAAAAGGGTTCGGCTTCCGCCGGGAGCTGGGCCAGATAATCAACCCTGGTACGGGCCACTTCAATCACCCTTCTTAACCGTTGCTCTTGCTCGGCAGCAATCCCCTCTCCCAGATATCCGGCTCGTTGTAAAAAGGGAATCGACAGTTCAACGATACGCTCAAGCTTTTCCTCGCGGATGTATTTACCGTTAAGCCAGTTTAATTTATCCAGGTCAAAGATCGCCGCACTCTTATTGACGGCAGCAAGATCAAAGGCAGCAATCAGTTCTTCCCGGCTCATAATCTCCTGGTCATCTTTGGGAGACCAACCCAGCAAAGCCAGGAAATTAAAGAGGGCCTCCGGGAGATAACCTTTTTCGCGGTATTCACCTACATAAACTGCTTGATCATCACTCCGTTTTTTAAGTTTGGCCCGGTTCTGATCCATGATCAGCGCAAGATGGGCAAAACGCGGCGGCTCAAAGCCAAGAGCCCGGTAGATCAAAAGCTGTTTTGGTGTATTGGAAAGATGGTCTTCACCCCTGATTACATCGCTTATCTCCATCAGGGCATCATCAATTACCACCGCAAAATTATAGGTCGGCATCCCATCTGATTTAAAGATGACAAAATCATCAAGGATAGCAGCATCGAAAATTACCTGACCGCGGATCAAATCATTAACAATAATCTCCCCGGCCTCCTCCGGTACTTTAAATCGCAGCACCGGTTGCCGTCCTTCCGCCTGATACCGCTCTTTTTCCTGGGCAGTTAACAACCGGCAGCGTCCGTCATATCTGGGCATCTCACCCCTGGTCCGGGCCTCCTCGCGCATTTGTTCCAGTTCGGCGGGGGTACAGTAACAGTGATATGCCCGTCCTTCCTCACACAGCCTTTGCCCATATTCCTGGTAGATCTCCAGCCGTTCCGACTGCCGGTAAGGTCCGTATTTACCCCCTACCCCTACCCCTTCGTCGACATCGAGACCAAGCCATTCCATTTCCTGTCGAATTATTTCCTCAAAATCAACACTGGATCGTTGACGGTCTGTATCCTCGATCCTCAAAACCAATTCCCCCTGATTTTTTCTGGCCCAGAGCCAGTTAAACAAGGCAGTCCGCATATTACCGATATGGATCTTACCGGTAGGACTGGGGGGAAATCTCAGTCTGATTCCTTTCGTCATTACATGTCCACTCCTCTATTCAACAACATTTTATCAATTAGATTACACTGCTGCCTACCGTTAGCTGTTCCGGACCATCGACCAGGGCATGTCCAAACTTACCGAAAATGGCAACAGTAATCTGACCTTCACCGCGCACAACCGCTATTTTAAACCCGCCACCAAGACCAGGGTTAATTAAAGCCAGCTGACTATAGGCATCTTTAACTGCATTGGAAACCGCTATTTTTTCCCGGGAATTTTCATTAATAACATCCCGGGCGATCGCCGCAACAGTTGTACTTTCCCGTAATTTAATCGGTAGCTTCTCGGCACTGGCTCCGGTTTGGGTAATCGCTCCTTTATAGCCATAACCCTTAATCTTTTCCAACCAGTACTGCTCGTATTCCCTACTGCGGGTCATCGCCAAATAAATGGCCGAACTTTCCGGAGTAATCGTCTTTTTCTCCATTGCCCGTTCATTCTCTTCATATTTTAAGTAACCATAGACAATATCCCAGGAGGTAACTATCCCAACCAATCGATCTTTCTCATCGACCACCGGCAAACCACCGATCTGATGATCAGATAGGGTTCTGGCGGCCTCCTGCACGGTAATATCCTGTTTAACCTTGATTGGATGCTTAGACATAAATTTCTTGATCGGTGCGTTTAAATCGTGTTCAATCACCAGATCACCATCACTCAACATCCCGATAATCATTTCATTTTCAACCACGATTAACCGTCCAATCTTATTTAAGGACATCAATTTTTCGGCTTCGATCACCGTAGTTTCCGGTGTAATGCTAATCGGGTTTTTTGACATAATATCCTTTACTAACATTCCCATCACCTTCCTTTAGAACCAACTAATGAAACAATAGCCTGGGCAGCAATTCCTTCTTCCCGGCCAATAAAACCAAGTCTTTCCGTCGTTGTCGCTTTTAAGTTAATTTGCGTATGATTTAATTCCAGCACCTGAGCGTAATTCCGCTTGATCTCCTCATAGTATGGTGACATCTTTGGCACCTGGGCCATAATAACTAAATCAATATTATTAATCCGATAGCAATCAGCTTGCATCAAGCTGAATACCCTCTCCAGTAAGAGCAGGCTGTTGATCCCTTTATACTCTTCTTCTGTATCGGGAAAATGTTGACCCAGATCGCCCCGGCCCAGCGCCCCCAGAATCGCATCAATTAAGGCATGGGTCAGAACATCTGCATCAGAATGCCCCTGCAAACCCCGTTCCGCCGGAATATGTACACCGCCGATAATTAAAGTCTCGCCTCTCACCAAAGGATGAACATCAAAACCGATCCCAACTCGCATCGCACTCACCTATTCATTAAGATCATCTCTGCTACCTGCAAATCAAAGCGGGTAGTAATCTTTATATTCTCATCTGAACCCTTGACCACCTTAACCGGATACCCCAGCCTTTCTACTAATGAGGCATCGTCAGTAACCGGTATTTGCGCAGGCGCTTCTTGATGGGCTCTCATCAGTAAGTCATAAGCAAAAGCCTGGGGGGTCTGAATTGATACAAACTCACTTCGGTTCGGGGTCTCTACCACCAGAGTACCCTGATCAATCCTTTTAATCGTATCCTTTAACTCAACCCCAACGGTTAAAGCGCGGTAATCCGGTAAGGATTCAATAACCTGATTTAAGACTTGCTTTGTCAAAAGGGGACGAGCCCCATCATGTATTATAACATAATCAATTGCTGCTGAAAAGGCCTTTAAACCAGCATAAACTGATTCACGTCTGGTCTTTCCACCAGCAATTAGTTGGATTGAACAATCAAAGTATTTACTTATAAGCTCGGTCCGACAAAAGGAGAGCTCATTTTCCCTGACGACTACAATAATTTGGGTAATCGAGGGGCATTGATAAAATAACTGAATAGTATGGGCCAGGACAGGACGATCAAGTAATAATAAGTACTGTTTATTAACATCGGAATCCATTCTTTTGCCCAGACCGGCAGCAGGGATTACAACACCAACTCTCATCTCCAAACTCCTTTATTATCCAATCTGTTCCTGGGCTTTGGGCTTGGCAAAAATCATTCTGCCGGCAGCCGTCTGCAAGATACTGGTTACTAACACCGATATCTTCTTCCCCATATATTTGACCCCGTCATCAACGACAATCATCGTTCCATCATCTAAATAAGCAACACCCTGGCCATCTTCTTTGCCCTCTTTGATCACCTTAACATCCATCTCTTCACCGGGCAAAACGATTGGTTTAACCGCATTAGCCAATTCATTAATATTCAGCACAAAAATCCCCTGGAGTTCGGCCACTTTATTTAAATTATAATCATTAGTGATTATTTTGGCATTAATCACCTGGGCCAGCTTAACCAGTTTGCTGTCCACTTCCTGAATCTCATCAAAATCCTGGGTAATTATCTCAATAATAATATTAGGGTCTTTTTGCATATGTTTTAAAATATCAAGACCACGCCGACCACGGTTTCTCTTCAGGACATCGGATGAATCAGCAATATGACGCAGCTCTTCCAACACGAATTCCGGTATAATCAAGGTACCTTCAACAAACCCGGTCTTACAAATATCGGCAATCCGTCCGTCAATAATTACACTGGTATCCAGTATTTTATTACTGATATGTTCGTATAAATCATAAGAGTCTTTTTTACCTTTTTCTATAAATAATTTAATAATTTCTTTTTCCTTATATATAAAAAGGCTAAAACCCAGGTAAGCAAAAACCAAATTAATCAATACCTGTAAATATTGACCCAGACGATTCTCCCTGAAAACCGGTATAGTATAATTAATTAAAGCACCTAATAATAACCCGACAATTAATCCGCTCAAACCTGTTACTAGTTTTTTCCAGCTAATCTCTTTTAACCTGTACTCAAAATTAATAATCAATTCCAACAATTTTTCCATTAAGTGATAAACAATAAAAAATCCAACAAGAGCTCCAATGAGCATGCCGATGAATTGAGTACTTGTAAATAAACGGTCAAGGTGTTCCCAGAATGGCTTTTGAAATTCGGTCGCTAATCCAAAAACTTCGACCATCTCATACCCGATAATAGCACCAAATATCCCTAGAACAATTCTCATGATTTTTTTTAGCATCTTTCCACCTCCTTCCGTTTATTATTACCAATATTAATATAATCATTCCCCCTTTTGTAATTTATTCCTCATTATTATGGCTGTTTTCAAAAACATTATCTATTAAGGATTCGACCTCTCTTTCCGCCAAATCCTTTGATAAAACCAATTCACTGATTAGGATCTGGCGGGAATTATTCAGCATTTTCTTTTCGCCGGTGGAAAGTCCCTTTTCATGGTCACGAATTGTAAGATTTCTCACAACTTCCGCTACTTCATAAATATTCCCTGTCTTCAATTTTTCCATATTAGCCCGATAGCGCCTGTTCCAGTTCTGTGACATCGTACTTTTATCTTCTTTCAATAATTTCAGAACCTGATCTGCTTCTTTTTTATCTATTACATTCCTGATTCCAATTCCCTCAACCTTTTCAACCGGAATCATTACTTTCATTTCACCAATCGGTAATTTCATGATATAGTATTCTTTTTTTTCGCCGAGGATATTTTTTGTTTCAATGCCAATAATTGTTCCTGCTCCATGATTCGGGTAGACTACTTTATCCCCTACTTTAAACACTAAAATCAACCCCTCTTTATGCAACCCATAATCTTCCTTAGTATAATTATACCACTTAGTCACTAACCTGTCAATTACAGCCAAACTATCAAATGTGACGGTCAAGCAGGACTTGATCCCGCAAACGACGTAGTCCCTCCTTAATTGCCAGCGCTCTGACTTCACCAATCCCCTCAACCTCATCCAGTTCGTCGGGTGAAGCATTCAGGATCCCCTGTAAAATATCAAAATGATCCACTAGGTTTTCGATAACCGGCATCGGTAAGCGGGGAATCTTCTTTAAAATACGGTATCCTCTGGGGGCTACTGATAAATCAAGCGAATTTAAACTACCCCCATGGCCGAGGGCTTTACTAATTGTATTAAGTGATAACATTTCATCAGACGACCAGTTAGTAAGTTCCAGCAATAATTCTTCCGCATCTTGCGTTTCCTCTCCATCCTCTCCTTCAACCAGATAATCCTTAATTAGTAAAATCCCCTCTTCTTTAACATTGGTGATCAGTTCCTCTAACTGCATTTTAATTAAGCGGCCTTCGGTGCCCAATTCAATAATATACTTAATTATCTCCTTTTCGATCTTTAAAACCATTTCCGTTCGTTGAATTACTGTAACGACATCAGCTATTGTTACCAGGTCTTCAAACTCCAGTGCACTTAAATTAGTAAGGGCCTGGTCGAGAACGCTGCGATACTTTTCTAAGGTCTGTACTCCCTGGTTGGCTTTGCCCAGAATAAGTCTGATATCTTCCAATACATGTTTATAACTCCCTTTATAAAGTGATATAATGTCTCTTCTTTGGGAGATTGATATAACCAGTTCACCGGTCTGTTTAGCTACTCGTTCGGCTGTGCGGTGTCTGGTCCCTGTTTCCGATGAAGCAATGGTGGGGTCAGGGATCAATTGGGCATTGGCACATAAGATCCGGTCGGCATTATCATTAAGGACCATTGCCCCATCCATCTTGGCCAATTCATATAAGCGGGCCGGGGTTAATTCCGCATTAAGATTAAAGCCTCCGTCAACAATGCCCAGGACCTCTTCGCTATCTCCGACAACGATCAAACCACCGGTTTTGGCCCGCAAGATATTCTCCAGACCATCCCGCAAAGAAGTTCCCGGTGCAATTATTCTTAATATTTCCGCCAATTTTTTCTCTCTTTCCATTAATCACCCACCTCACTAATATAATCTATTAATTGATGAATATTCTTGATTCCACTCAGTTGGAGCGCCGGATCAAAATCAAGGCCTTTTAGGTTCCCTCCCGGTAAAATTACTTCGGTAAAACCTATCTTCTTCAGTTCCTTAAGCCGGGAATGAATTTGACTAACTGCCCGCACTTCACCAGCCAGACCGATCTCTCCGATAACGGCTAAGCCGGCCGGTAGAGCCAGCTCATGATGACTGGAAACGATCGCTGCAACTAACCCCAGATCGAGAGCAGGTTCTTCTACTTTGAACCCCCCGGTAATATTGATATGAACATCTAGATGAGCAAAGGCGATCCCGGCTTTCTTTTCCAGGACGGCTAATAGCATATTAACCCTTTTGTGATCAACCCCGGTAGTCAACCGTTGGGGAACCGAAAATGCGGCCGGAGAAACCAGTGATTGTACTTCAATTAAAAGCGGTCGACTCCCTTCCATTACCGGTACTATTATTGAACCGGCCACCCCGGCCGGACGTTCCTCTAAAAACAACTGAGAAGGATTAAGAACCTCTTCCATTCCATCATTCTTCATTTCGAAGACACCTACTTCATTGGTAGGCCCAAATCGATTTTTTAAGGCCCGGAGGATCCGGTAGGCGTAATTGCGGTCTCCCTCAAACTGTAAAACCGTATCAACAAGATGCTCCAGTACCCGGGGGCCGGCCAGCTCCCCTTCTTTAGTCACATGGCCAATTAAAAAAATCGGAATCTCCCTTTTTTTAGCTATTTTAATTAAGTGCTTGGTAATTTCTCTTACTTGATTAATACTGCCCGGGGCCGAATCTATTGCGGGGTCATAGATCGTCTGAATCGAATCAATAACCACCAGTCCGTAATTAGCCGAGCCGATAATCGCAGCGATCTGATCAAACTCGGTCTCCGGTAAAACTAACAGATTATCGCTCAAAGCAGCCAACCGACTTGCCCTCATTTTAATCTGCGCCGCTGACTCCTCTCCGGATATATATAAAACCTGCTGCTCACCCTTACTAAAAAGGGAAGCCACCTGTAATATCAGGGTTGATTTCCCAATACCAGGGGCTCCTCCCAGTAAAACTAATGAGCCGTTGACAATTCCTCCCCCTAAAACCCGGTCCAGTTCTCCAAACCCGGAAGAAAAACGGGGTCGTGCTCCAGCTTCGATCTTAGTGATCGGAGCAGGATTTATCCTGATTGCAACCTTTTCTTTCTTAAGCTCTGCTTCCCTTTGTTCGCTAAAGGTATTCCATTGGCTACAGCTCGGGCACCGCCCCAGCCATTTAGTTGTTTGATAACCACAATTTCCGCAGATATAAATGAGCTTATTCCTTGACATCTTTCGATCTCCCGTGATCATAATAACAGCTTATATATATTTTAATATATATTAATTATATCATTTTTGTCAGCTTTTTACAAGGAATAAAGGGTGCATTTAACACTTAATTATACACAATTAAAGATTAAGCTACCTTCGGTTTCTTCAACCCGGACCGAACTCCCCCCCTGGACTTTCCCATCCAGAATTTTTTCGGAAAGGGGATTTTCAATCAAGCGTTGAATACTACGGCGTAAAGGTCTGGCCCCAAACTGAGCATCAAATCCGTTGTCGGCCAGAAAGAGTTTAGCTTCTTCAGTTACTTCAATCTTGATCTCCTTTTCTCCCAGCCTCTTTTCCAGGTCATTAAGCATCAAGTCGACAATCTGCTTAATATGCTCCTTATTCAGGGCATGGAAGACAATAGTTTCATCAAGGCGATTTAAAAACTCCGGTCGAAAGGTCTTCCTGAGCTCACCAATTACTTTGTCTTTCATAATCTGATAGTCTTGCTGCTCGTTAGCTTCAGTAATAAAGCCCATCCGGGTCTGCTTTTCAATTAAATTTGCCCCAACGTTAGAAGTCATAATCACCACCGTATTTTTAAAATCAACCTTCCGGCCGTGTGTATCTGTTAAAAGACCATCTTCCAAGATCTGCAAAAGGATATTAAAGACATCGGGGTGAGCCTTCTCAATTTCGTCAAAGAGGATAACTGAATATGGCCTCCTCCGGATCGGCTCGGTCAATTGTCCCCCTTCTTCATGACCAACATATCCGGGAGGAGATCCAACCAGCCGAGAGACCGAGTGTTTCTCCATATATTCAGACATATCAACCCGAATCATCGCATCCTCATCATCAAACATCGCCTCAGCCAGGGTGCGGGCCAGTTCTGTCTTGCCGACACCGGTTGGCCCCAGGAAAATAAATGAGCCGATCGGCCGTTTGGGGTCTTTGAGACCGGCCCTGGCCCTCCGCACTGCCTGAGCCACAGCATTGATCGCTTCATCCTGTCCAACCACCCTTTTATGGAGTTCTTCTTCCAGCCTGAGCAATTTAGCTGTTTCCGCTTCTTCCAGTTTAGTCACCGGTATACCGGTCCAACTTGATACTATCTGGGCAATATTTTCGGGGGAAACAGTACTTTCCTGGCGGCCTTGATCCTGATGCCAGTTTTCCTTGAGGTCTTCGATCTTTTGCTTTAGATCCTTTTCATTATCCCGGAAATTAGCCGCTTTTTCAAATTCCTGGTTTTTTACGGCAGCCTCTTTTTCTTTCTCCAGGTCTTCCAGCTTTTTGCTCAGTTCTTTCAATTCCGGTGGTCTGGTGTTATTGCTCAATCTCACCTTGGAAGCAGCCTCATCGATCAAATCAATCGCCTTATCAGGGAGGAAACGGTCAGTTATATAGCGGTGGGAAAGACTAACCGCCGCCTTAATCGCGTCATCAGAGATAATCACCTTATGATGAGCTTCATAAGGGTCCCGCAACCCCTTCAGGATTTCAATCGTTTCTTCCGGGGTCGATTCTTCTACCAACACCGACTGAAAGCGCCTTTCCAGGGCAGCATCTTTTTCAATATACTTTCTATATTCATCAAGGGTTGTCGCGCCAATTGCCTGCAACTCCCCACGGGCTAAAGCCGGTTTTAAAATATTGGAGGCATCAATCGCTCCCTCGGCCGCACCAGCTCCAACCAGGGTGTGTAATTCATCAATAAAGAGAATTATATCACCACTCTTGAAAATATCATTCATCACCGCTTTTAACCTTTTTTCAAACTCGCCTCTATACTTGGAACCGGCAACGATGGCACTTAAGTCCAGGGCAACCACCCTTTTGTTAAGCAAAATTTCCGGTACATTCTCGGCAATAATCTTTTCGGCTAATCCTTCTACAATCGCTGTTTTCCCGACACCAGGTTCGCCAATTAAAACAGGATTATTCTTGGTTCGGCGGCTGAGCACCTGGATTACCCGGCCGATCTCCTTATCCCGGCCGATCACCGGATCAAGCTTGCCTTCCCGGGCCATCACAGTCAAATCACGGCTGTATTCATCCAGATTAGGGGTTTTGGTTGTACTTTCATTCCCCTGTTGTTCTATATTATCCTGACCCCCCAGTAATTCAATTACCTCATTACGGATATTATTCAGGTCTCCTCCCAGATCAGTGATAATTCGAACAGCCACCCCTTCCGCTTCCCGGATTAGTCCCAACAAAATGTGTTCAGTACCGATATAGTTATGACCCAGCCGGCGGGCTTCATCCATCGATAGATTTAACACCTTTTTACTACGGGGAGTCAAGCTGGCCGGACTGTTAACCGGCTGTTTCCCTTCACCGATAATCTTTTTTATGGCTGTGATTACTTTATCTTCAGTTAATCCGGTATCAGCTAATGCTTTAGCGGCAATGCCTTGCCCCTCTTTAACCAGGCCTAAGAGCATATGCTCGGTACCTACGTAATTATGGTTCAATTTAATTGCTTCCTGTTCGGCCAAACTTAAAACCCTTCGCGCTCTTTCCGTAAACCTTCCAAACATCTTTGTTCACTCCCTTTACATATTTAATCGAGCTTGAATTAATTCGGCCCGTTTAATATCCCTGGCGGTTTCGTCCAATTCCTTCCCCTCGATCTTTTGAATATGGGCCGGTCTAATTAAGACCATTAATTCACTTAAAACACCACTATCAACATCATCTATTATACCCATATCAATCCCTAATTTTACATTAGATAATAGTTTCATTGACTCCTGACTGGAAATTTGATAAGCATATTTAAGCAGACCCAGCGAGCGGCGAAACTGGTCTTTAACCTTAAATTCCATTTTCTGTAATAATAGCTGTCTGGCCTGTTTTTCCTGATCAATTATCTGCTTGGTGACACCCTTTAAGTTATCGATGATATCATGCTCGGAGTGGCCCAAGGTGAGCTGATTAGATATCTGATAAATGTTGCCAACCGATTCACTACCTTCCCCATATAATCCCCTTACCGCTAAGCCCAACTGGGAAACAGCTCCCAGCATCTTAGCAATATTATTGGTCAGGTTCAAAGCCGGGAGATGGACCATTACCGAAGCCCGCAGACCACTACCGGTATTGGTGGGACAGGTTGAAAGATAACCCCATTTCTCCGAAAAGGCATAATCCAGTTTTCCCTCTAACAAATCATCCAGCTCACCGGCGATCTCCCAAGCTTTTCCCAACTGTAGTCCGGGCATTAAGACCTGAATTCTGATATGATCCTCTTCATTAATCATAATACAGATATTCTCTTGATCGGCCAGAAATATACCCTTTTCGCTCCCTTCCTGGGCATGAATTGGACTGATCAGGTGTTTTTCCACCATTAATTCCCGTTCCAGTACCGGAAGGTCATTTACATCCATATAATGCAATTTAACCTGTTCTTGCCGGGATAGGATTTCAATCACCCGTTTAGTAACCTCTGCTCTCTCTGCCGGCTTGGCTCGGTTAGGATAGTTGAGCTTTTCAATATTGCGGGCCAAACGAATCCGACTACTCAAGACAATATCCCTTTCCGGCCCGTCGGCCGAAACCCAGTAGGTCAAATTATTATTAATAATATCTTTTAAAGACATCTCATTCACCCTCCAGTTTTTCCACCAATCCATGAATTTGATCCCTTAACTCGGCAGCTTTCTCAAAGTATTCATGCTCAATTGCCAACTGTAATTCCTTACGCAACTGCTCAATCTCTTTTTTAATCCGGAGATTTCCACCGCTTCGTTGGGGCACCTTACCATTATGGTAATTACTGCCGTGAATTCTCTTTAAAAGGGTATCCAGTTTACTACTAAAGGTTTCATAGCAATCGGCACAACCAAATAAACCCTTTTTAGTAAATTCTTTATAGCTCATACCGCAGGTATCACAAATTAACTCCGGCTGAACACTATCAATTGAACTAAGTTCCGGATTCAAGATGCCGGATAAGAGGTTCTGAAAGGAAAAAGGATTGTTATTAAAGGGAATTTGACCTGTCTCCTGGGCACATTTTTCACAGAGGTAAAGCTCTGTCTTCTCTTCATTAATTATTTTAGTTAAATGGACGGTTGCATCCCGCTGATTACACCTCTGGCAAAGCATGATTATTCCTCACCATCCTCAAATTTCATGATCATCTCAAGCATCCCCCGCAGAATATTGCCCCTAATAAAGTCGCGGTGTGGTAAATTAACCCTGATTACTCTGCGATCAACTGCCCGGTCCATCAGGGCCTTTTCCCGTTGATTAATATAGTCGTTTTCAAACAATCTGGTAATAACTGCTGCTGCTTCCCTTTGCGAAATCTGGCCGGACAGGCGGGAGATAATCTTCTGGATATTCTCTTTACTGGCATCCATCTTAACCTTAAAAATTCTAATATAACCCCCTCCGCCGCGCTGACTCTCAACTACATAACCCTTTTCCACCGGAAATCTGGTCTCCAGCACATAATTAATCTGAGAGGGGGCACAGTTAAAATCATTAGCCAACTGATTTCTTTTAATCTCTACCTCACCCTGATACTGTTTAATTAGTCGAATTAAATATTTTTCGATCTGATCAGAAAGACTGGCCATGCAAAGATCCCTCCTGCTTTTTTGTCTTTGACTTTTTTTGACTTTCCTCTTTAGATCATACACCTATTTTCAAAAAAAATCAAGTCCTTCTTTTTATAATTATATCCATGATTATTAATCTAATTCACCATTGCAAAATTTTTATTATGGCTAAAAATGAGCGGCTTTACTCAACAGCTAAGAGGAGAGCTTCTTTAGTATATTGTGAACGGGGATTCCAGAGCAACCACTCTTTGAGTCCCAGATCTTCGGTTGCTTTAATCTGCTCCTTAACTTCCTGAACAGAGTATAGATGTCTTAGCGAAAAATCCTGCAACCATGGTCTAATGATAATATTTTTATTAGCGGTGACCTTTTCTTTGGCATCAGCTAAGCTCCGGTAGATAATATGGTATGGTTCAGCATCCGGATCTTCAACCCCATAACTCCCGGGAGAATAATGGGACGGATATACCATCGGAGAGATTATATCAATAATTCCACTCAGTTCTTGAAAATTCTGTCCGATCCCCAGATCACCTTTAACCCTGGTCGTTGAACCAAAAACATCGATCGAAAGGGGGATGTCCAGATCAGCCAGTTCCTGTTTGGCATATTGTAAAAAACCGCCGATTATTTGACTTTTATATTTATTCCCGGCTACCACAGCTTGCAGCGGCCTTGAAGCCAGCGCCGGATACCTGATATAATCGAACTGTATCTCATCAAAACCGAGCTTGACCGCTTCTCTGGCCAATAAAACAATATAAGACCAAACTTCTTGTTGACCGGGATCGACCCAGGCTTTACTATAGATAATTTCTTCATTTTCTGAGTCCTTTAACGGCAAAGCCAGATCCGGACGAGTAGTAGCTAACAAACCGTCTTTAAAGACAACTAACCGCCCAATCGTATAAATCCCTTTTAGTTTCAGTTCAGCTAAAAGTCCCTTAATATCCCTGACTTTATGGCGATTAGCCTTGATCTCTTTCGCCAATCCGACCTCAGAAGAATAGCTTAAAAAACCCCGTTGGCATTTAATATCAATTACCATCGTATTTATGATCGTATCATCGACTAATTGGATTAAATCATCCATCATGTCTTTTGTCCCGGCTACCCAGCCCGTAACATAGATTCCCTTCACATGAAACTTCGGTAAAGTCAGCTCAGTATTAATTATCTCAAATGCCCTTTCCGGCCTTTGATCCAAGTCAAGCTCCATTAAGAAATCAGCCTTGATCAGCTCACTGGTAAAAACAATAACGATAAGTATTATTAAAATAAGGATAGTCTGCTGAATTAATTGATCGATTACCCTGAAATTTGCCCGCACCCTGATCATGCCTCCTTACCAAACTTCATTAAGTTATTACCAGTAAGATTATATGTATAGCTCGGTCCAACGGCTTCATATCTCCCGGGATTACAAACTTAATTAAATACTTATCTATTATAACATAATCAGTACGGATAAGATATATATATAAAGAAGCAAATCTTACCTTAAATTAATCAGAAAGCAAAAAATGGCTTTAAACAGCCATCTGTACACCGACTAAGCCAGCGATTAATCACAAAATTAGTTATTTCTGCTTAATTTATTATCAACTGCCTCACCTTGATCCGCGTTTGCAAAAAAATGGCTCCCCGAGCAGGACTCGAACCTGCGACTCGATGGTTAACAGCCATCTGCTCTACCAACTGAGCTATCGGGGAACAATCAAAGCTAACTATTTAGTTATCTTAATAAAATAAAAGACGGCAGCGACCGACTCTCCCACAAAGTTTCCCTTGCAGTACCATAGGCGCTGGAGGACTTAACTGCTGTGTTCGAAATGGGAACAGGTGTTGCCCCTCCGCTATTGCCACCGAAAAGCTTAACTTATCT
>JAKSCG010000118.1 GCA_022360715.1 Halanaerobiales bacterium | reverse complement strand
TGCCCTGGCAGCCCAGGTGGGAGGCCTGGGGATGGCTCCCGGGGCCAATATCGGGGACAAATGCGCAGTGTTTGAAGCCACCCATGGGACAGCCCCGAAATATGCCGGACTCGATAAGGTGAATCCAAGCTCTTTGATTCTTTCAGGAGTAATGATGCTTGAATACTTAGGTTGGAATGAAGCAGCTGAACATGTACATGATGCAATGGAGCATACTTTTTCAAAAAGAAGGGTAACATCTGACCTATATGCAATGATGGAAGGGGCAACTCTTTTAACAACAACTGAATTTGCTGATGAAATTATCAGGAATATTCATTAACTTATATGCAAAAACGAATAACTAAAAAAAATAACAATGGAATACATTAAGAATCGGTTTTATCAAAGGGCAAGCAAGTGCATTGCCGAATATCAAAAGCTCAAAGCAGAGCATGGTGACAAAGTTCTGGCAGAAGTAACTGTTGGACAGGTAATGACGGGTATGAAAGGCGTTCCAAGCTTGATCACAGATACATCTAAGCTTGATCCAACTACTGGAATTCGTTTCCGTGGTCATTCAATCCCTGATCTAAGAGAAAAACTTCCACGTTTAAATCCGGAAGGTGAACCACTTCCTGAAGGTCTTTTCTATTTAATGCTTATTGGTGAGATACCAGAAAGAGATGACGTTTTAAACATTAGCAAAGACTGGGCCACACGAGCACACGTTCCACAGCATGTATTTGACGTAATCGACGCATTGCCTAAAAATTCAAAACCAATGACCCAGTTCAGTGCAGCGATTTTAAGCATGGCAACTGATTCAATTTTCCAAAAAGCGTATCGTGCCGGTGTTCATAAAAAACATTACTGGGATACAACCTACGAAGATGTAATGAACTTGATTGCTCGCCTGCCTCGAATTGCAGCATACATATACAGGCGTAATTTCCACAATGATGATCATATTGAACCAGATCCGCGTTTTGACTGGGCAGGTAACCTGGCCCACATGATGGGGCACGACAGCGAAGAAGTGAAACGCTTACTTCGCCTATATATGGTAATCCATGCTGACCATGAAGGTGGTAACGTTTCCGCACACACCACTCACTTAGTTGGTTCAGCCTTAAGTAATCCGTACTACTCTTATGCAGCTGGTATGCTGGGTTTGGCAGGACCACTTCATGGATATGCAAACCAAGAGGTAATAAACTGG
>JAKSCG010000038.1 GCA_022360715.1 Halanaerobiales bacterium | reverse complement strand
CTCCCCTGACCGCAACGGGGTTTGATCAGCAACGGAAACTTATGTTTTTTTAGTTGACCGGGTAAAAAGGTCAGTGGAGTCGGGATCTGATTGTTTTTAAAATATTGATAGAGCTTGTACTTATCTTGACAGTTTTTGATTACTAGTAGAGAGGAGAGCAGTAAATATATCCCTGCTTTTTCCAGCTCGATTCGCTGTTCCGCCAGCAGCGGAAAGGCTGTTTCCAGAAGGGGGATGACTACCCTAATATTCTCTGTCCGACAGATTTTCAACAAAGTAGCCAGATAGTCCGGGGCATCGACCCGGGGAGTAAGGTAATAACCATCGGCCTGGTAGAGGGCAGGGGCCAATGGACTGTGATCGGTTACGATCAACTTTCCACCAAGCCGGTTTAATTCTTTTTTAAAGATTTTAGTTAAAGTAACCCGCCGCCCGATCGTGGTTATCAGTATATTACTCTTCATCCGCAAACCCTTTCCATTTTCATTTATTGTATTGATTAAAGGAGGTTCACTCTGAACCAGTTTACCGTAAAGATAGTTTCTTAACCTGTCCTATGATGTGGTGATCATATTTGGACCATGAACCGGAATCTTACGCATTAATTTCGCTGTAAAGCTTAAGTTTTTTAACTCTCCACCCTCTTTGACCAGCTGCAAATTGTTCATAGCATCATTATAAAGGGGCTGATTACGAATGGCTTCCTCTAAAATGTTGATCACCTTTCCTTTAGACTGTTTCGATAATGCTGTTACAACAGCAAGGTTATTTAAGATCGTCGGTTCATTTGGATCAATTTCTTTAGCCGCCATTAGATATTGTCGTGCCTCTTCCAGCTGACCCAGCTTATACTTAATGACTCCGGCATAAAAAAGGCTTTCCAATTGGTCTGACTCTGTTCCTTGAAATGGTAATGCCTTTTGAATCATCGCTTCGCCTTCGCTATAATCCTGTTTAATAATACAAACTACCGCCAAACAATTGTAAATCTCTTTCGGGGTACAGTTTTTAATCAACTTTTGATATAAGTCTCCAAAATCATATTTATTTAAAATAATCCGGGTAGCCTGTTCTGATTTGTCCATTTTAGCAGAGCTATTATTGCTATGAATGCGATATTGGATCATCGGTTCAGGATAATAGTAATATTTATAATCATCATAGACTAATCTTAAAAAGAAATCATAGTCTTCAGAAGAGGGGAGAGTTTGATCAAAGCGATATTTCTCGGCGATCCCGCGCCGAATTGCACTAAGGCCTGTCCAGAGATAATTACGTTTTAACTGATGTAATAAAATATTATTATTATTTAAATAAGGCGGGAAATATAATTCTCGTTTCAGGAGATCCCCGGTCGCATTGATCGCCAGATAATTCCCAAAGACCATAGCTATCTCAGGATTTTTGGCAAAGATTTTTGCTGTATTTCGCAAACGATCAAAAAGCATCACATCGTCAGCATCCATAAAGACAAGATAATGGCCTTTAGCATGTTCTAACCCTATATTTCGCACTTTAGCCGGTCCGGCATTTTCAGAATGGTGAAATACCCTGACCCTGGAAGAAGTAGCGGCAAATTGTTCAGCTATGTCTGGCGATAAGTCTGTACTACCATCATCAATAATTAAGAGTTCAAAATCTTGAAAACTCTGGTCCATGACACTTCTGATCGCTATCTCAATATATGCTTGATTATTATAGTTAGGCATAATTACACTAATGACCGGACCCATCAATAAACCCCTTTTCCTAATTTAATATAATCTTGACCGAATTAAAGATTTTAAATAAAAACTAATATTTAATCAAGGAATCAAATAATTCTGCAAGTTGTTGAGTCAAGTATCTCCGTTCATATTTTTGGATTGCTTGCCGATTGATGGTTAATCTTTTTCCGGCTAACCAATCCCGATATTTTTTTATAATTAATTTTTCAATTCCTTGCTTATCGTCATATTCAACATTATTGCCATGGCCTGTCTCTTGAAGTAGTTGATCAACTACACTACCGGTTGGCGATAAACTCAAGATCGGTTTGCCAAGACGCAAATATTCAAAAATCTTTCCGGGACAAATAGACTTCATTTTCTCTCCGGGACCGATTACCAATAATAAAAGATTAGCCTGTAAGGCCTTAGCCAGACTCTCTTGATGGGTCAAATAACCTGCCCAATTAATTAAACGATCAATCGGCAGTTGATTAACTTTAGCTTTTATATTATCATCTACTATTCCAATGAACTCAATCAGCACTTTTTCTTCATCAATTTCCCCGGTCCGAATTAAATTTTCTAGGGCTTTAAGAAATGTATATGGATTTCTCTGCAAATAGAAAGACCCATTATGAATAATTGAAAACCTGTCACTATCCGGATAAGTCTCTAATTCTAAAAAGTCTTCCTCATCATAACCATTGGGTATAGTCGTCATTTTGGCGGTTGAAACCTTGAATATTTGTTGATAGTTATTAGTCGAAACTGGACTAACGGTTATTATCTGATCAGCAGCTAGTACAATCTTATTTTCTAAATGCTTTTCTACTTGATAGCGAATACTTTCCTTAGTAAAATTATAATAGCTATTATTTGTCCACTCATCACGGAAATCAGCTACCCAGGGAAGACCACACTCCTTCTTTAAATAAAACCCAATTATATGATCGGAATAGGGACCAGATGTCGAATAGATTATATCGAAATCATTTAGAGCTATTTTCTGATTAATTTTATCAATTACGTTTTTAGCCCAAATGATATTACCATCCGGAAGGAGCAACATATTTCTTAATTCAGCAATTTTGGCCTGGATCTGATCTAGATATGAGGTTTTTAATTGTTTATTTTCGATCAGGTCATAAGCAGGCTTAACCAATTCTAACAACTCTTTTAGCATCTGATCGGTAATCCCTTTTAGAAAAACATCGGGTAACCTGATTACTTCAATATCTTTTGGCAGTTCTTGAAACAGGCTCTCATCTCGAACTGAAAACTTTGTATCACATACAGTAACAACTGTTGGCTCCCAATCAAACTCTCGCAAATATTTAATATATTTTAGTGTGCGTTGCACACCCGACCAACCTAAGGGGGGAAAATAATAAGCAATTAACAATACCCTTTTCATCAAATCACTCCCCTTCTAAGGAATAATTATCCTTTGCCAAGCAAAAAACTAATAAACCCAATTTCTTGTAAATCCTCTGAACTCCAGTAATTTCGGGTGTCCAAGATGTACTTATTTCTCATAAGCTTATAAATCTTTTTAAAATCAAGATGCCTAAATTCAAAATGATTTACGCCCAATAATAAGAGATCGCTATTTTGAACTGCTTTATAAATATCTTTAAACAAATAATCGTGTTCTTTAATATGAGGATCGACAACCCGTATCCCACAATTTTTACTTTTAAGTAAGTCCACAAGTTCAAGAATAGGACTCTCACGCATATCATCTACATTAGCTTTATATGTGATTCCCAAAATTGTAACTACCTTTGAACCCTCAACTGAAGATAAAATGTTTTCTACTTTGTTTGCCACAAAGCTTGGCATATGATCATTAATTTTTCTACTAGTTTTTATAAGTTGAGACAACTTTCCTGCTGCTTCGATAATAAACCAAGGATCAACAGCAATGCAATGTCCCCCAACCCCTGGACTAGGGCTAAGAACATTTACTCTTGGATGCTTATT
>JAKSCG010000060.1 GCA_022360715.1 Halanaerobiales bacterium | reverse complement strand
TTTTTTCAGTCCAGCAAATGGCAGGCGGCAAAGTGTCCGTCATCATATTCCTTAAACTCAGGTACCGCCTCACTACAAACCTCCATTGCCTTAGGACAACGGGGATGAAACCTACAACCGGACGGAGGGTTGACCGGACTTGGTACGTCCCCTTCCAGAATGATCCGCTCATTGTTCACCGTCGGGTCCGGGATCGGTATCGCCGATAATAATGATTGAGTATAGGGATGCAGCGGGTTATTATATAAGTCCTCCTTATCGGTCATCTCAACGATCTTACCCAAATACATTACCGCTACCCGGTCACTGATGTGTTTGACCACACTCAGGTCATGGGCAATAAATAAATAGGTCAAACCATATTCCCGCTGTAAGTCCTGCAAAATATTGATTACCTGCGCCTGGATCGAAACATCAAGCGCCGATACCGGCTCATCGGCAATAATCAGCTTCGGACTAACCGCCAACGCCCGGGCCACTCCGATCCGCTGCCGTTGCCCCCCGCTAAACTCATGGGGATAGCGATTCATCTGCTCTGCCGTTAAACCAACACTATCCAGTAACTCCCTCACCCGTTCATTGCGTTCCTTTTTATTATCAACCAGGTTATGAATATCCAGGGGTTCTCCCACGATATCGGCTACTGTCATTCGCGGGTTAAGCGAGGCATAAGGGTCCTGGAAGATGATCTGCATCTCCTTGCGCATCTCCCGCATCTCTTTTTTGTTCAGCCCTAAAACATCCTTACCCTGGTATTTTACCTCACCTGAGGTCGCCTCTTCCAGGCGCAAAATCGTCGCCCCGGTAGTAGACTTGCCACAACCCGACTCCCCAACCAGACCCAGGGTCTCACCTTCTTTGATGTAAAAGCTGATCTCATCTACCGCCTTGACATAGCCGACTGTCTTCTTAAATACCCCTGCTTTCACCGGAAAGTATTTCTTTAGTTGGTTTACCTCTAATAATACCTTCTCCTCCACAGCCAATCTCCTCACCTCCAATGTTTTATGCCGATTCGGCCTTGGTCTTCAGTTCTTCCAGCCGTTCACTATACCAACACCTGACATGATGCCCCGCTTCCACCTCTTCGATCGGCGGTTCACTGGCAATACACTTCTCGTCAGCCAGCAGACAGCGGGTGTTATATCGACACCCCTCCGGAAACTCCAGTGAGCTGGGTACAATCCCCGGAATGGCCGTCAGTCTTTCCACCTCTTTATCCATCCGCGGAATCGAGTTCATTAATCCCCAGGTATAGGGGTGTTGCGGTTTAGCAAATAATGTCCTGGCATCGGTATATTCCACGATCTTACCGGCATACATTACCGCTACCCGGTCCGATACCTCAGCAATTACCCCCAGATCATGGGTGATCATCATGATCGACATATTAAACTTCTCTTTCAGCTCTTCCATTAACTCCAGAATCTGGGCTTGAATAGTAACATCAAGGGCAGTTGTCGGTTCATCGGCAATCAACAACGCCGGGTTACACGATAAGGCCATGGCGATCATCACCCGCTGCCGCATCCCGCCACTGAGCTGATGGGGATACTCATTAATCCGCTGTTCCGGTAAAGGGATCCCGACCTTTCTCAACATCTCCACTGCTTCGGCCATCGCCTCTTTTTTGGAGACCTGTTTATGGATTATTATTGCCTCGGCGATCTGATTGCCTACTGTGAAAACAGGGTTTAAGGAAGTCATCGGTTCCTGGAAGATCATCGAGATCTCATTCCCGCGAATATCGCGGATCTGATCAGGACTTAATTTAGTCAGGTCCTGCCCTTTAAACAAGATCTCCCCTTCCAGGATCTTACCCGGTGGTTCAGGAATCAAACGCATAACCGACAGTGAGGTCACACTCTTGCCACAGCCGGACTCCCCCACTACTCCCAGAGTTTCACCGGGGTAGATCTCAAAATCCACTCCGTCAACTGCTTTTGATACCCCTTCTTCCGTATAAAAATAAGTCTTTAAGTTCTTTATTTCCAGTAGCTTTTCTTTTGCCAACTATCTTCACCTGCCTTTGGATTTATAAGACTATTCATTCCTCGGGTCTAAAGCATCCCTTAAACCGTCACCAAAGAGGTTAAAGCCGAGGACAGTAAGAATAATGGCAATGGCCGGGAAAACACCCCACCACCACTCACCGTTGGACAGATAGCCCTGGCCGGCCGAGATCATATATCCCCAGCTGGGGGTCGGGGGTTGTGTCCCAAAACCGAGATAGGTCAGCGCAGCCTCAGTCATAATGATTGCCCCCATCCCCAGTGTTCCCTGCACGATTACCGGGGCAATAACATTGGGTAAAATATGTTTAAACATGATCTGCCAGTCACTAACCCCCAGTGCTCGGGCCGCCTGCACGAATTCCTGTTCTTTAATCGACAGGACCTGGCCCCGGACTACCCGGGCAATCGCCATCCAGTAGACCAGGCTGATCGCCGAAAAGGTTAAGATTAAACTCGGTGGGAAAAAAGCCACGATCGCAATAATAAACAATAAAAACGGAAAGGAATATAAAACATTGATCAGCCAGCTGATCAGATCATCAACAAATCCCCCATAATAGCCGGCCAAGCTGCCCATGACTATCCCGATAAATACCGAGATCGCCATCGCTGAAATCGAGATCTGTAATGAGATCCTGGCCCCGTAGATCACCCTGGTTAAAATATCCCGTCCGTAAAGGTCGGTTCCAAAAGGGTGTTCCCAGGAGGGGGGAGCCAGTCTAGCCTCAATCCCCTCGGTCCAGATCAACTGCTCGATCGGGTCATATTTAGTCAAAAAGGGGGCAAAGATGGCCACCAGAATAAATAAGATCACCAGTCCCATCCCAAACAGGGCCGCCTTGTTCCTTTTCAATTTGCGCCAGGCATCGGCTAACAGGGTCTTGGACTTTTCCCCGTTAACTTCCTGTTCACTCTTTACTTCAGCCAGATTATTCAAATTCATAACCCTCCTCACCTTAAAGATATTAGCCGCCCATCCTCAACTTAATATATAAATTCATTAAAAAGTATAACGTCAGATCACTCATACCTGATCCGCGGATCAAAGAATCCATAGGAAAGGTCAACCAGTAAATTAGCCACAACAAAGACCAGGGCCATGAAGAGGACTACCCCTCGAATAATCGGGAAATCCCGGTTAATCACCGCCTGGACCGACAACCGGCCCAAGCCGGGCAGTGAATACACTGTTTCGGTCAAGATCACCCCGCTCAATAATGATGCTGTCTGCAAACCAATGATCGTGACCACCGGAATTAAGGCATTTTTCAAGACATGTTTAAAGACGACCACCCGTTCGATTAAACCTTTGGCCCGGGCGGTAGTAACATAATCCTGACTAATCACCTCCAGCATGGTAGAACGGGTTAAGCGGACGATTAAAGCCAGTGGCCTGATCCCCAGGGTAATCATCGGGAGGACGTAATAGATCCACTCACCATTACCCAGACCTGTCCCGGGGATCCACCCCAGATGGCTACAGAATAACAGAACCAGCAGTAAGCCGATAAAATAAACCGGGGTGGAGATCCCCAATAGCGCCAGCACCATTACCCCATAATCAGCCAGGGTATAACGGTGGGTAGCCGAATAAATCCCCATTAAAACCCCAAAGATAACGGCAATAATCATCGCCCCAATCGCCAGGGTTGCGGTAACCGGAAGCCGGCCCAGGACCGCCTGAGTCACCGTCATATTATTCCGGTAGGAACGCCCCAGGTCCATCGTAATAACAGCCTTATAAAAGTCAAATAACTGAATATAAATGGGATTGTCCAGCCCCATCTCCTGTCTGATCAATTTAATCGTTTCCGGGTCTCCCCGCTGACCCATCATAATCCGTGCCGGGTCACCTGGTACGATCGTCGTCAGAATAAAAACCACCAGTACCACCCCGAGGATCACCGGAATTGAACCCAATAACCGCCTGATAATAAACGAGCCCATACGCAATAACCTCCTTTTCCGTGGCTTTAAAAATCTATAAAAAAAATTATAATTCTGGTTCCCGCCTCTGATGGCGGGAACCAGAACATGCTAGTAATATCCTGTTTTTGCTTTATTTGTCTAACCAGACATCCCTGAATTTATTAGAATATTGCCCAAAAGCCGGCAGGAAGTAATTGCGGACATAAGGCTGGACCAGGGAGTGAGTAGTATAGTGGTAAATAAAGACCCAGGGGGCCTCATCGACCGCCAGTTCTTCAGCCTTGTTATATACCTCCAGCCGAAGCTCATTATCAACCCACAGCCGGCCCTGTTTGGTCCACTCATCAAAGGCCCGGTTACTGTAACGGGAGTAATTACCTTTGTCACCGATATTTTCCGAATTCAACAGTACATAGAGGAAGTTATCAGGGTCATTATAGTCAGAAACCCAGCCAATTCTAAATAAATCAGCCTCTCCCCTTGCAATGGTATCGAGGTGTGTCCCCCAGTCAACATTACGGAGTTGAAGGTCAATCCCAACTTGCGCATACTGGGCCTGCAGGGCTTCAGCAATTCTTTTATGACCAGGATTGGAATTATATTGCAGTGTTACCGTAAAACCATCGGGATAGCCTGCTTCTTCCAGCAATTCCCTGGCTCTTTCCGGGTCATAGCTATAGCCGGTCAGCTCAGGGTTATAGCCAAACATCCCGGGCGGCAATACACCCTTGGCGGGAGTAGCCCGGCCGTTCATCACTATTTCAATCAAAGTCTCACGGTTGATCGCGTAGTTCATCGCTTTCCTTACCCGGACATCAGTAAAGGGTTCTTTCTCCACATTCATCCCATAGTAGTAAGTACCATACTGCGGCCTTTCCATGTAGAACTCCCCATATTTATCCTTGGCATCATGATAGAAGGGGTCATCAACAAAGGTCTGATAAATATTGCCAATTTCAAACTCTTCCCACATAAAGACATAATCGGGGATAATCCAGAATTCCAGTCGATCCAGATACGGTAACTGATTCCCGTCGGCATCTTTCATCCAGTAGTTCTCATTTCTGTTCAGTACCACCACCGAATCCTGATCCCAGCGCTCAAACTTAAAGGCCCCGGTTCCGACCGGATGGAAGTTCCAGTCTTCGCCCCATTTTTCGACATCTTCGTGCGGCAGGACAACAAAAGCATTGTAGGCCAGCACATTAATAAAATAAGCCCGGGGACTGCTTAAGGTAATTTCCAGGGTATATTTATCGAGGGCCTTAACCCCTGACAAAGAATCGGTCGTACCGGCTCGAAACTCCTCATACCCCTTAATCATATCAATAAAATAAGCCCGGGGGGATTTGGTCTCAGGATTACAGATGTAATTAAAGGTCCAGACCCAGTCCTCGGCGGTTACTTCCCGACCACCATTGGCAGTAGGGGTTCCCCCTTCAGTGGTGGCATGGAAATGTACCCCCTCGCGCAGTTTAAAGGTATAGGTCAGGGCGTCCTCCGAGACATCCCAGGACTCGGCCAGCAAAGGGGCAAGAGCGCCTTCGATGTCATTTTCAACCAATGTTTCAAAGAGCTGGTATCCCATCTCTGCTGATGATGTATCGGTAGCTATTACCGGGTCTAAATTAGGCGGGTTAGTTTGCAGGGCATCTTTCCAGATTCCGCCATACTTGGGGGCAGCAAGTCCAACTGTAACTAAACCCAATACTAATACTGTCACAAGAAAACTTATTAATAGACTCCTTTTCATCAATACTTTCCTCCTCTTTCTTAAATTTTCTTTTTTTAGTCTATAGTTTTACCGTTCAACTCCAAAACAAGCCCTTATTAGATCACCCCTTTCCCTGTCCAAAATCGTATAACATCAGTTATTTAGAAAACTAGCAAAATAGATATTAGGCTGAATCGACAAATTATTATAAAATATTACAAAA
>JAKSCG010000106.1 GCA_022360715.1 Halanaerobiales bacterium | reverse complement strand
GAAAGTGCAGATCTCTTCAATCCCTACTCGGCGGCGCTGATTGCGGCCGTTCCCCTCTTGATCGCTTTCCTGGTTTTTCAGCGGATGATCGTGACCGGCATCGCCATGACGGGGATGAAATGAGCAGACGTCCAAACATCCTCGTCGTCTGCACCGATCAGCAACGGACGGATACGCTGTCCTGTTATGGCGCGAAGCACATCAAGACGCCGGGGTTCGACCGCATCGCCAGGGAAGGCATTCGTTTTGACCGCGCTTATGCTGCATCTGCCGTCTGCACCCCAAGCCGCGTGTCGTTGCTTTCCGGTCAATATGCAGGACGGCATGGCGTCTGGAGCATCGGGGTCAACACGGGCGACGATGTCCGTATGATTCAGCACGAATTGCGTGATGCAGGTTACAGAACAGGGTTGATCGGCAAGGCTCATCTCGAAGCCTACCAGGCAACGCCTGACCAGAGCCAAGAAAGCATCGAAGGATTTGAGGCGGGCTACGGCAACTGGTCGGGCCCCTATTACGGTTTTGACGAAGTCCAGCTTGCCCTGGGTCATGTGAACTACGGCATGACGGGCCATTATGGCGCCTGGCTCCTCCAACGCCACTCCGAGGCCGATATCGCGCGTTTCAAACAGTTGCGGCCGCGCGGCAACAACACGTCATTCGGCGGTGAGGCGTATGACTGGGACTTGCCGCTTGCATCGCACAATTCCGTCTGGACTGGGGATCGGGCGGTCGAGTTTATCGAGGGGCACCGGCAGGAAGATCCCTTCTTCCTCTTCGTCAGTTTCCAAGATCCGCATCATCCGCACGCACTGCCGACGGAATTTGAAAACCGGGTTTGCTCAACGCAGGTTCCCGACCCGATCTATACCGAGGGCGAGCTCGATGCCCGTCCGCCGCACTTCAAGCTGGCGCGAGAGGGCAAACTCTCTGATTCGCGCTTTGTAGGAAACGCCTGGCCGATGGCCGGGCAGCCCCGAGACTCGTTGTCCCAACATGGGGGAGTTCATAGAGATTCCATGCGAAAATCCATGGAAAACTCCCAAGTCATGGCTAAGAAATACTGCGATAATGTATGGTTTCTACGGACAATTGAAATCTTAGAGATGAAAAGGGTCGCAATTTGTTTTGAATAAATGGTGGGAATGATTGAAAGGTGATCATGGTCAAGATAAGAATATGAATGATGGAATGATGAGCTAAATTTGAGCGGAATTGTTGGATCTGTGTTTGGAATAGTCATTTCGTGGGACTGGTTCATCG
>JAKSCG010000236.1 GCA_022360715.1 Halanaerobiales bacterium | reverse complement strand
GGATAATAATCATCAGTCAGGTAAGTCAGATAGACCGTATCCCACTCCAACCCCTTGGCTTTATGCATTGTTGTAATCGTTACCACCCCCGGGCGGGGTTCAAAGCCCTTCCGTTCATAAATATTACGGGCAAATTGCTGGAATGATTCCTGTAAGCGGGGGAGTTCATCGACAATTTCCCGCAGGCGCCAGTGTGGATTTAAATCCAGCTCTCCTTTAAGCTGTAGGGCCATATTCTGGGCAATCGCCAGTTCTTCCCC
This sequence comes from Halanaerobiales bacterium, assembly GCA_022360715.1. GTDB lineage: Bacteria > Bacillota > Halanaerobiia > Halanaerobiales > DTU029 > JAKSCG01. The sequence continues at coordinate 11,479 of JAKSCG010000236.1, read as the reverse complement.
CTTTAGTTCCAACTGTTCAGCTAAAAGCAACACCAGTTCATCGACCGGGACCCTGATACTGGCCTCAAGCCAGAGGCGCAACCGGTCTAAAGCCTTTTCCAGTGCCGCAAGTAAATTCTCAGGCAGCAGACCGGCCGTATATTCCAGGTACCTTTCCCGGCCCCCGATCGGATAGAGCAGTTCTTCCGGAGAGTATTTGCCGAATAGTTGCTCTAAAAAGGTAAGATCTGCCTCTTCCCCTAACTCCCGCTTTAACAGAAGCTCCTGTAATAACAACTGCAAAGGCTCCCGGCGATGAGGCTCGGCCAGGTAAGAGAGCACCCTCTTCAGGTCATTAATCGTCTTAACCTGTTCGGCCAGTTGATCACTAAGGCATTCAAAGCTAGCCTCTTGATTGACCAGTTCTTCAATAATATTTTCCATAATAAAGTTAGCCGGAACCAGGATCGCTACTGTATTCTCCGGGTTTAGTCTGGCGTGGCGAGCTGCTTCTCCGGCTACACTGCTGATCTCCTGACTGGAGGTAGAAAAAGTATGGTGGTGGATAGTGTAAGTACCTGTCATCGGATTGGGAAAAGGGTCATCAGGCGGCACCGGGTAAATATATCTCTCCTCCAGGGCCTGTCGACACTCCGGCTGGGGGTGTTCTTTCCTAACCCATTCTACCAAAGAATTAGCCAGTCTGATAATGTCCAGACTACTGCGACTGGAATAAAGGATCGAGTGGCGGGAAATATCGTCCCGGCCGGTAAAACGACGAAACAACTCCGGGTCAGCGGCGGTAAAAGTCCCCATAATTGCCTGGTTGGAATCACCGACCCGGACCAGATTACCCGTTTCTCCGGCCAGCAACTCCAGTATTTTACCCAGTAACAGATTGGAATCCTGGGCTTCATCTTCAAAGATATAGGTGTATTTTGCCCGGAGCCGTTCCAGGAACTGCTGATCCCCGGCCAGCAGGTGATAAGCCCGGTTTAACAGGTCATCAAAATCGAGCAGGCCCTGGTGGTGTAAAAAACGTTGATATTCCAGAAAGAGCTGGAAAGCCCAGTCCAGATAGGTGTCTTCCCTGCGGTCGGACTGTAAGCGACGGACCCGCTCCCCGGTCAATCCCCGGACTTTAAAGTGGGCGATCATTCCGGCAATAAAGCGGGTGAATTCATGCTGCCAGCGCTCCAAGGCCTGCTGATAACCATATTTCTGGCGGTCATAATCAAAATAGCGCAGAAAGGCTTCTTGCCGCTCACTTATCCATTCTTCGACCAGTCCCCGCAACACCCGGCCGCGCTGTCCGGGATCGATTAACTTAAACTCACTATTAATCATTAATTTTTCCGGATTTTTCTTCAATATATTTAAAGCCAGGGCATGCAAAGTCCGCACCTCATAACCCCGGTTCCGGGCTAAGCCCCTCTCCTCCAGCTCATCCCCGATGCGGGCCCGGAAATTGGCAACCGCGGAGTTCATGTAAGTAACGATTAAAATTTTCCCTTTCCCGTTAAAACAACCCTCGATTAGATTAGCGGCCAGATAAGCAAGAACAGTCGTCTTGCCGGCCCCGGGTACGGCGGGTACGGCCAGATAACCCCCCCGATAGGCCGCCACCTCCCGCTGGCCCGGTCTTAAATTAATCATCAAGCTTCACCCCCAGTGCGATCCGGCTGTAACCATTGGTAAAGCTGACCGTCCTGTTCCCAACCCCGACTGCTTAAATAGCTATCGGCCAGATAAAGGCCGGCGGTAGCTTTCCGCAGTATGCTCTGTAAATAATCGACTAACTGCTGACACCGTAAGCTTTGGTCAATCTGATCATTCCATTCTTTCTTTTCTTCCCAACTGGCTGACAGGATATAAGGATTAGATAATTCCTTGGCAATACTCTGGAACCAGCTTTCACTGGAAATATCCAGCCAGATCAGATAGCTGACCCGGTCGATCCGGGGAGAAAAAAGGAACTGATAGGGGGTGGTTAAGAGTACCTGCTCCTGATCACCCTGATGCCTGAACAACACATCGGCCGCCAGTGTCCCGTTATAGATCAGATCAATGAAGTGGCGGCCCAACTCTTCCCCTTTAATTTCCGGATCCTTGCTGACTACTTGCTCAAATCTGGTCAGGGCATCAATCATCTGCCGGCAAGCCAGAATATCCTCCTCAAGCGGGGCCAGAGGTGCCAGTAGTTCGCCAAAGACCAGTTGAAAAAAGTGCTGTAGTTCGAGCTTTTGCTGTTGTTTCTCCCTCAACCAGGATTTAAGGTATTGATATTTTTCGGCCTGATGAAAACCAATCTTGGCACGAAGCCCCTGCTCATCCAACTCCGGCAAGACCAGGGCATTCTTAAAAATCTCTTCAGCTAAGCGGGCACTCCGTACCGGATCTAATTTCAGTAAAAGACTGAGGGTCTGTTGTAAAGCGGAATAAGTGATTACTGTTCCCCAATCGGGGTGGCTTAACAAGGTCAAAGTGATCAGGGCCTGGGCAAAGGGAATATCGACCAAACGCTTGGACCTGGCCAAATTAACCAGGGAGTAACCCCGCTCCTTTAAATACCTCTCCAAAGAGAATTCCATTACTTTGTCAATCAGGGGGGCCAGCAGGGCTATTTCCCCGGGACTAACCCCTTCTTCGAGCAAGCTGACCACCTTCGCCCCGGTTTTGAGCAGCATCTCCCCCCTTAATTCCGCATCAAGCTGTCCTTTAATAAAGGATGTCTCCTTAAGTTCGCCGTCGGCAAAGACTTTCTGTTTAATCGCACCGGCCAATTGCCTGGCTTCAGCCGATGAGGTATAAGCCGCTGTAAGTTTTTCCACCGCACAGAGCGGGAAAAAGATGTTGCGGGCTAATTCCGGATTACCCCCAAAAAACCGGTTAATTCCCTCCTCAGGATTAAAGGTAAAGTAAGTCTCCTCGTTACCCCTGGCTATTTGCCGGAGCAATTGCTGGGCAGCCGGTACTGTCTTCTCCAGGTTATCAACCAGCAGAAAACGGTAGCGTTGAGCCAAGACGGTCCGGTACTGTTCAGCCGGTAATAAATACTGGTTAAACAACTCAACCAGCAGGGAATAATCCAGAATCCGGTTAGCCAAACAGAATGTACGAAATTTTTGCATAATCGCCAGCACTTGATTAAAGAGCAGAATCCTTTCCCGCTCTTCACCGGCCCATCTGAGCAGCCTGTCCCCCATTTCCTTAAAAGACAGGCAGTTCATGGCCGCTTGATTTAGATTATCAATCAGTTGGACAGCGAGCTGGGTGGGGGTAGCACTGATGTAGTCGTAGACCCCACTGTGCTCCCGGTCTTTTTTGACATAATTGCTCATCAGGTAATGGGCTGTTTCAACATTCATAAAAATTGGCTCAACCGTCTGCATTCCCCCCGGTAATTTTTCTTCAATCCAGGGCCAGTAGGCAGCAACCTCCCGCTGGGCAAAACCAAAATATGTAAAGACATTGAGCGAGCCCATCGTACTGAGCTCAACCCGGGAGCGCCAGTCACTGACCCCGGCAGCATTTTTAACCAGGACCAGACAGTCATCGGTCCGTTCTTTTTCTCCCTTGTTGAGATATATTTGCAATAGTTTGCTCGTTTTCCCTGATCCGGTAGGGCCGGAAAATATAATCATTTGCTCCACCTGTTTTTCATTTTAACTTTGTGTGTTGCTTAATACGGGCCTTCGGGAATGATAATCCAGGCCACGATATAGGCCAGGATTCCGGTTCCCCCGGCTGCGCCGAAGAGCACCAGTCCCAATCTAACCATTGATGGATCAATATTGAAATACTCGGCAATCCCGCCGCAGACACCGGCAATGATCCGTTCTCTCCTGGAGCGAAAAAGCTTTTTAGCCATCAAAAACACCCCATTTAGAATTAATATCTACCATTCTATCATATGCAGAGAACGGTCAATTTGATGAAAAAATAAGTGAATCTACCTTAATATTTCTCGATCGGCTGCAATTATCCTGCCGACCAAGCGGTGATCTGCTTCGTTCAATTTAAAAAAGAGGGCTCTCCTTGCCGCTCAAAGCTCCATGGATAGCCCCCTTTAAGATAATGCTGGTTTTAGACCCGGACTACCTTGAGCAAAACCCGGTAGCCGTTGATATCCCATTCTTGTGAATCATCGGCCGGTTCGACCAGCCGTTCCAGCCGTTCGGCCAGGGTCTCTTGCTTAATATAGTCTTGATACTCTTCGATCATACTGACCACGGCCTCTTCCCCGCTGCTATATTCGATTTTGATCTGATCGATAATTTCCAGCTGCAAATTTTTCCGCATCGTCTGAACTTTGGAGACGATCTCCCGGGCCAGACCCTCCTTGATTAATTGCTGATCAAGCTCAGTATCAAGAATTACAAAATTTTCACTGTTCATCTCAACAGTAAAGCCTTCCCGCTCCTGAACCCGAATATCCAGCTCACCTTCGGTCAGGGATACGGTTTGACCATCAAGATCAATAGTTAAAACACCTTGCTCCCGTAAGCTTTGTACCAGCTCAAGTCCATTCCGCCGGGCCAGGGCAGCGGCAATTGACTTAATCTGCTGACCATACTTAGGCCCAAGCAAGCGGAAGTTCGGTTTAACCTGATAATTAACATATTGATCGAGATGTTCAATATATTCGACCGCTTTTACGTTCAACTCTTCTTTAACCAGGCTCTCCATCGGCTCTAACAGTTCACGCCGGCGACCGTCAACCAGCACCTTGTGCAAAGGCTGACGAACCTTAATCTGAACCATATTCCGACAGGCCCGCCCCAGCGAGACAATATCCATCACCAGAGCCATCTGGGCCTCTAAATCCGGATCAATCAGCTCTGGTTCGGGCTGGGGATAAGCCCCCAGGTGAATTGATTCCTCCGGTCCGGCACTGAGATTCAAATAGATCTCCTCAGCCACGAAAGGGGCAAAAGGTGCCATCAGTTTAGCCGTGGCCAATAGGACCTCATAAAGGGTCAGATAGACCGCTTTTTTATTCCGGTCAAGCCCGGCCGCCCAGAATCTGCTGCGACAGCGACGGACATACCAGTTGGAGAGATCATCAATAACAAAGTCTTGAATCGTTCGGACCACTTTCGTTAAATCAAATCCGTCCATATTCTCCTGAATCGCTTTACTGACACTATTTAAGCGCGAGATAATCCAACGGTCAATCTCTTCCCGCTCAGCCATTGGAACCGTAAACCCGGCCGGGTCGATCTGATCAATATTGGCATATAGTGTGAAAAAAGAATAAATATTTTGCAGGGTTCCGAAGAATTTCAGAAAGACATCTTTTAAGCCCTCTTCATCAAAGCGGGTGGGGGTCCACGGTGGTGATACGGCCATCAGATACCAACGGGTGGCATCTGCCCCGTACTTCTCCAGCATCTCCCAGGGATCAACCGTATTCCCCCTTGATTTAGACATCTTCTGACCATTTTTATCCAGAACCAGGTCATTGACCATTACATTTCGATAGGGCGCCTGTTCAAACAGGAAAGTCGCGATCGCTAATAAGGAGTAAAACCAACCCCTGGTCTGGTCAATCCCTTCACAGATAAAATCAGCCGGAAATGATCGGGCAAAGATATCCTGGTTTTCAAAAGGATAATGCCATTGGGCATAGGGCATGGAACCGGAATCAAACCAGCAGTCGATTACCTCCGGTGTACGCTCCATCAGCTCCCCGCAATCACACTTGATCTGCAACTGATCGACATAGGGGCGATGGAGTTCGACGGTCGCCGGATCAATCTCTTCAATCACCCGTTCGGCCAGCTCTTGCCGGGAGCCAATTGAAGTCAGTGTCCCACATCCGCTACACTTCCAGATATTTAAAGGGGTACCCCAATAACGATCCCGTGATAAAGACCAGTCGACCATATTCTCCAGCCAGTTACCGAACCGTCCTTCCCCGACAAAAGGCGGGTACCAGTTAACTTGCTGATTAGCGGCAATCATCTGCTCTTGATAGGCCGTAGTTTTGATATACCAGGATTTCCGCGCATAATAGAGGAGCGGGGTCTGACATCGCCAACAATGGGGATATGAGTGAGTAATCCGTTCCCGTTGGAACAATAAACCACGTTCCTTTAAATACCTGGTTATTTGGGGATCAGCCTCTTTGACAAAGAGTCCGGCCCAGGGAGTGATCTCTGCGGTAAATTTACCGTCTTTGTCCACCGGTTGGCGCAACGGCAGGTCATATTCCCGCCCAATCTGATTGTCATCTTCACCAAAAGCCGGAGCAATATGGACAATTCCGCTTCCGTCATTGTCGGAGACAAAATCAGCGGTAACTACATACCAGGCTTTTTTATCAACGGTAATAAACGGCAGCAACTGTTGATATTCCAGTCCGGCCAGATCTTTCCCCTTAATCTCTTCAATTACTTGATAGTTTTCCGGGTCGCCGCATAGGGCTGCTAAGCGGTCTTTGACCAGGTAATAATACTCTTCCGGTTTCGACCCGGCCTCTCGCTCTCCCGGCCGGGTTACCCTTACCTTGACATAGGTTAAAGTCGGATGGACACACAGGGCGACATTAGCCGGTAATGTCCAGGGTGTGGTTGTCCAGACCAGAAAATATTCGTTCTCCTTACCTTTCAGCCGGATTTTGACATAGATTGAGTCAATCTCTTCATCTTTATACCCCTGGGAAACCTCATGTGAAGCCAACGGAGTTCCACAGCGCGGACAATACGGCATGATCTTGTGTCCTTCATAGATCAAATCAGCCTCAAAGAATTTCTTTAAGATCCACCAGATCGATTCAATATAATCATTATCAAGGGTTATATAGGGGTTTTCCATGTCCAGCCAGTAGCCAATCCGTTCGGTCAGCTCCTTCCAGAGCCCTTCATAGGTCCAGACCGACTGGCGGCATTTTTCATTAAACTCCTGCAAGCCGTAATCTTCGATCCCCTGTTTGGAGGAAAGCCCTAATTGCTTTTCCACCTCGATCTCCACCGGTAGACCATGGGTATCCCAGCCCCCCTTCCGCTTGACCTGGTAGCCCTGCATGGTCTTATACCGGCAAACGGCATCCTTTAATGTCCGGGACAGCACATGGTGAATCCCCGGCTTGCCGTTAGCGGTAGGCGGTCCCTCAAAAAAAACAAATGGTGGTTGCCCTTCTTTGCTGGTCACGCTTTTGGTGGCAATATCATGTTCCCGCCAATAAGCTAAAACTCTATTTTCTCGATCATTGACCGGGCTTTTGGTCTTTACTTCTTTAAATTTACTCATCAATACTTACTCCTCCTTTTCCCAAAAATTGTCTATAACTAAAAAGCCTTTCATCCATCTTGCAAGGGACGAAAGGCTAAGCATTCAAAAAAATTCCGCGGTACCACCCTGATTGGGTCTAAGCAAAAATCATTACCCCACTCATTAGGCCTATTAACGGTAGCCACTCCGGGAACACCTACTATGCCCACCACTTCGTAAAATCCTGCGGTTTAATCGCCAGCATTTCAATGCCCTGCTCAGGAGTGATCTTCAATTTTTCCGTCTCTGTCGGGCTTCCACCATCCCCAACTCGCTCTGAGCAGACTTTCCGAAAAATTTACTCTCTCCTTCAACGCTTGTAAACTATTTCAATTTCCTCTTATTATGCCACAAGATCTAAGAACTGTCAAGCCAGAACGATCCTAATCATTAAGATTAAGCAAATATTGATTAAAGGGTTGACCGGCTACTTGGGCATACTTAAAAGTAGAGTTCCCCGCTATTTTCATCCCTTTGATCGTTAATGGTTGAAAAAACTTAGTGTATTTAAAGTCAGCAAAGCCGGAAAAAAGAGAATCACTAAAACTTACCCCGGACGGAAACTCGCTATATTTGAAAATACCGTCTCCGGCAAAATTAGCTCGCTCAAAACTGGTCTCACCCCTGAATTTAGTATATTTAAAGTTAGCCGTATCAGCAAAACGGCTACCACTAAAGTCGGCTTTTTGATTGAATTTGCTATATTTAAATTCCGCCCCCTCTTCAAACGAACAATCTGCAAAATCGGCTTCGGCCAAAAAACTGGAATACTTGAAGGTTACCCCTTGCTTAAACTGGCAGTTTTTAAAGGAAACCGTATCTTCAAAATTAGCCTGGTAGGTTACCCCACTAAAACTATGATGGTAATAACCAATGACCTCCCCGGCAAAAATACAGTCCTCAAAACTGAGTTTTGACATAATATAGCTTTTACGTTGATCGCCCTCAAAAAAGAGATTACTAAGATCGGTAATCAGGTCCAATTCACCCTCAAAAACGGCATTACGATAGTAAATATCCAGACCCTGGTTGATCTGTTGAATGATCTGCTCGGCTTCCACCACGGTCCGGGCCGAACCGGCGGCTGAAAAGAAAAGGACAAAGACCGTAAGCCAGGCAACGATCTTCCTATCCATAATTACACCCCCTTGTTATAGTGATATCTCGGAAAATTTCTTGAGCAGAGACGTATATAAAATACCTCGGCTGACCAGATAAAAGATGAAGAAAACCACCGCGCTGACCAAGATCGTCAGCTCCAGATTTCCCGTCAAAAACCCCGGTACCAACCGGTAGATTAGATAAAATGCCAGCCCGATTACGGCCCTGATCGCCAACGATATTGTAACATTAAGGTTGTTTTTAACCGCCGCAGTGGGGTTGGTCCAGCTTAAGAGCGGTCGGTAGATATTAATGATCAGGTCGACTGTGGCAAAAAAGAGGGTAGCGATTAAAGCAAAGACACTGCCCAGAATAACCGTGCCGAACGTCACCGGCAGGGCCACCAGGGAAATCAGCAGCATTAAAACAGTCCCGCTCAGACTAAAAATTACTGTCGTTAAAACCCGGGAATGGAGGTTATCTCTGGCACTGACCGGAAGCACCTTAGTTTCCCAAAAAGCCTGGCCCTCACGGGTAATCGCTGTGGCCGAAGTACTCCCGATCAAGGCCGGAGCAGTCAAAAGCCCGGTAAAAATCAGCGGGAGATAAGGTTTCACCTCCGGTGAATTAAATAACTCTAACGAGAGCTGGCCGCTAAGGGCCATTACCATATAGAGCAGCACCGGAACAATCAGGGTTAATAAGGTATTTAGCATAAAAGTAGGTTCTTTTAAAATAATCATAATATGCCTTTTAAGCAACTGCCAAGCCTGACTACGTTGGTGATAATAGATTTGACCGGAACCGCCGGCAGTCTGGCTGAAAGTATTTAATGCTTTACGGTAGAAGGTTTTGGCCAGGCTCTGCAGGGCCAGCCAAAAGAAGATATTGATCCCGAAAAAGAGCAAGGTATCTCTCCCTGAGCCCAGAATCATTTTGGTCAACCAGATACTGGGCGGAAAGCGCAGGCCGATGAACCCGAGCAAGCCTTCTTTACTTCTTAAAGACTGTTGTAGATACTCCGGGTCGGTAATATATCTGGTTATAATGATCTGAATTGCTATAATCACAATAATCAACAGCAAATTACCGATAATAGCCAGCAAATTTCTTCGGTTTTTATTAATTAAAAAGCGGTTTAAAACCAGGACCAATAAAGCGGAGATCAGGAGCGGCAAAAGCGGGGCCAGGATTAAAGCAAGGGTTCCCATCAATACAACTACCAGCCTGAAACCGCTATTAAGTAAATAGATAACAATGCTGGGCGCGACCAGCAAGGTATTAAGTCCTAATAAATAGAGGTAAACCGTGCTCAATTTGGCAAAAACAATCGTATCTTCCCGGAGCGGTAAGCTGGAAAGGAAATAGATATCTTTAGAATAAAAGAAAACGGAGACTATAAAGGGAATCCCCAGGAAAAACATTAACAAAACGGAATTAACATACATCGAAGTGATTACCAACTCCGGCTGGCCCAGTTGGGCGAAGCTGTTAAAGGTCAGGATTGAAAAATTTATTGCCGGGGTAGCCAGGGCGGCCAGGGCTAACAACTGAAGTAGACTCCCCAACTTACTATTCTTGACATTTAAACCCCGCCGGGCATTACCCAAAAAATCCTTGAGCTGAATCAGAGTCAGGCTCTTCAATTTATTCATGCTCAGTCAACTCCAGGAAGATATCTTCCAGCGTACTGGTCGAATTTTCTTTGATCCTGGCTAGCGTATCACAGGTAATCAGCTGGCCCTGGTTAATAATCCCAATCCGGTCACAGAGATTTTCCACCACCTCGAGAATGTGGGAAGAAAAAAAGACAGTACCGCCCTGCCGGCAGTGTTCTCTCATTATATTCTTCAGGGTCTTGGCTGAACGGGGATCAAGTCCCCCCAGCGGCTCATCCAGGATAAAAAGCCGGGGTTCCGGTAAAAGGGCCCCGGTAATCAATAACTTCTGTTTCATTCCGTGGGAATAGGAGTTAATCGACTGGGTCAGGTCATCATAAATCTCAAAGTCCCGGGTATACTTTTCGATCTTCTCCTGCCGCTCCGCCACTGAAACCTCATACATATCGGCAATAAAGTTCAGGTAATCAATTCCCTTGATCGCATTAAAGATCATGGGGTGATCCGGTACATAGGTAAAACTCTTTTTGGCCGCGATCGGTTCCTTGCTAATATCGTGCCCATTAATCGTGATCTCTCCGGCGGAAGGATTCAGAATACCGGTGATCATCCTGATCGTAGTAGTCTTTCCGGCCCCATTCGGTCCGATGAAACCAAAGATCTCTCCTTTTTCGATCTCCAGGGAGAGCTGATCAACTGCTTTCTTTTGGCGATCATAAACCTTGGTCAGTCCTTTTATTTTCAGCATTTTACCACCTTCCTTGTTCAAGAGACTTTCATCTATACTTAGCTTGCAATTACTCCTCTTAATTTATACCTCTGCCCCTGGCTTTGAACCCGGACTCTCCACTTTGAAATCACCGGCAAAAGCGTCTCTAAAGTTAAAACCTAATCCGAGCTTCTCGTCCTGTACGATTAGATTAGCGGCGATTCGCCCGGACTGGTAAATTGTGGGCAAGCCACTGCCGGGGTGAGTACCTCCCCCGGTAATATAACAGTTGCTAAACTCTTCAAAGCGGTTATGGGGTCGGAAATACAGCATTTGAGTAAGTTTATGACTCAGATTGAAAGTAGCCCCATTATAGACGGCATAATCATTTTCCCAATCGGTCGGGGTGATTATTTTTTCCACCTCGATCTGTTGTTCAATATCCTTTAGCTCTGTTTTCTCCTTGATCTTTTCGATTAAAAGATCACGAAATCCCGTTTTCTCCTTTTCCCAATCCAGACCACTGCTGTTATTGGTCACTGGTACCAGAACATAAAGGGCCGACTTTCCTGCCGGAGCCAGGGTATGATCAATAACCGAAGGATTTTGCAGGTAAAACGACGGATCAGCCGATAGTTGTTTATTTTGATAAATATCCTCCACATTTTTTTGATAATCATCAGCAAAGATAATATTATGATGAGGAATAGAATACTTATGATTAAGCCCCAAATAAAGCATAAAGGTTGAACAGGAATAATCCCTTTTCTGCAAATTTTGATCGGTATATTTTCGG
>JAKSCG010000069.1 GCA_022360715.1 Halanaerobiales bacterium | reverse complement strand
TCATATAAAAGTATTTGACATGCAATTCAAGTATTTTGTACTATGGATTCATCCTAGAGTTGATAATGGGTTATGGGGATTTATTGAACCTTGTGACAAGGAAAAGGCAGAGTTTTGAAACAATAAATAATAAGTATTTGATATGAAATTATTAATTTGTTATAGGTGGTGAAAAAACGTGTATATATCATTAAATGGTACTGATTGGAAGCTGCAAGGTTGGCTGCCTTATACATACAGATTCAATTCTGAAAGTGGACTTGATTTCAAAGTTCCACATTTTACAGAGTGGATTAATGCAGAAGTTCCAGGAAGTGTACACAATGACCTTATAAAAGCTGGAATGGTCGAAGATCCATATTATGAACTGAATGCACTGAAATGTGAGTGGGTTGAAAATAAGTGGTGGCTTTATCGTAAGACTTTTACCTTATCAAATAAATATGAAGGAAAAATACATAAGCTTGTTTTCAAAGGTGTTGATTATAAGTCTCGCTTCTTCCTGAATGGTTTTAAGTTAGGTAAACATGAGAATATGTTTACAAGTGCAGAATTTGACATAACAGATGTTATTAATTATGTAGATGAAAATGTATTGGAAGTAATTTGTGAAGGTGTACCTGAGGATTATCCACAAATGGGTTATACTTCAAGATCAAGGCATCAAAAGAGTAGATTTGGATATTCATGGGACTTCTGTACACGTCTTGTGAATGTAGGTATTTGGCAGGATGTAGGTATTCACGTTTACGACTACTATATTATGGATGACATACATATAATGACAGATGTTGTGAAAGGTAAAGGTTTAATAAAAGTAAGTGGTTCAGTTGATAAGTTTAAGAATAGCAAAGCCCTGATAGAATTTAAATTGCTGAAAGACAACCATATTGTCATGGAGGAAATAAGCAATATTGCTTTAATAGGAAATAATAGTATTTTTTCGGCGAAGTTTATAGTTGAAAATCCTGCACTTTGGTATCCAAATAGGATGGGAAAGCAAGAACTTTATACTCTTGAAATGAAATTGTATGCAAACAATCTGCTGCAGGATGAAAAAGTTTATGATGTAGGAATTAGAAGACTTGAGTATGTAAAAAATGTTGGC
>JAKSCG010000093.1 GCA_022360715.1 Halanaerobiales bacterium | reverse complement strand
GAGGGGGATTAGTGCGTGCTTATGATCTTATCCACAAAAAAAGAGTCGGGGAGCAACTCTCCGCTGCCGAGATCAGGTTTTTAGTTGAAGGATATACTGCCGGCGAGATCCCTGATTATCAAATTTCGGCCTGGCTGATGGCGATCTTTTTTCAAGGGATGGACGCGCAGGAAACGGCTGAATTAACGATGGCGATGGTTGAATCAGGTGAACGGCTAGATTTGAGTCCGATCCCCGGGGTAAAAATTGATAAGCATAGTACCGGCGGGGTTGGTGATACGACAACATTGGTGCTGGCTCCACTGGTTGCGGCGGCCGGGGTTCCGGTAGCCAAGATGTCCGGGCGAAGTCTGGGACATACGGGTGGGACAATTGATAAACTGGAGGCAATTCCCGGTTTTAAGACCGAACTGACTTTAGTTGAGTTTATTAATAATGTCAATTCGATCGGAGTGGCGATCGCCGGACAGACAGGGAATTTAACCCCGGCCGATAAAAAGCTGTATGCCCTGAGGGATGTCACGGCAACGGTTGACTCAATCCCCCTGATTGCCAGTAGCGTGATGAGTAAAAAGATTGCGGCCGGTTGTGAGGGGATAGTCCTTGACGTCAAAAGCGGAGAGGGGGCTTTTCTGAAAAGCCTGGAGCAATCTCGCCAACTGGCCCGGGCGATGGTGGCGATCGGCCAGGAAGTCGGTCGGCGCGTGATGGCAGTGCTTACCGATATGAACCAACCCCTGGGGTGGGCGATCGGGAATGCCCTGGAAGTAAAAGAAGCGATCAAGACTTTACAGGGTAACGGGCCGCCTGATCTGGAAGATTTGTGCCTGACGCTGGGCGCAAATATGCTCTGGCTGGCCGGTCGTGTTTCTGCTTATGAGCAAGGTTATCGTTTATTAAAAGATTTACTCGAATCAGGTAAAGCCCTGGAGCAGTTCGGTAAATTAATCACGGCCCAGGGTGGTGACGGCAGGATCGTCGAAGACCTTAATTTACTGCCAATAGCTCAACACATCGTTGCAGTCCGGAGTGAGCAAAGCGGGTATATCAGCTCAATTACCGCCAGTCAGATCGGTTTAACGGCTATGGCGATTGGGGCCGGTCGCTCGACCAAAGAAGACGTGATTGATCCGTCAGTGGGGGTGGTCTTAAATAAAAAGGTCGGCCAGCCGGTTGAAAAGGGTGAGCCCCTGGCTTTTATCCACCTTAATAAGCAAACCGGGCAAGAACAGGCTTTAGCCGGGGTTGCTAATTCATTTCGGATTAGCGACGAGCAACCGGAGCAAAGAGGGTTGATCTACGATATAATCAGTTAATAGATCAGGATCTTACCCCCTGGCATATTCCTTAGCAGAGATTAATAAATATCTATTATAAGGAATAAAAGGGGGAAGATATGGTGTTACCTAAGTTATTCAGGGTGATTTTTTCGTTATTGATGGTCTTAGTTTTAATGACCAGTCCGATCCGGGCTGAGCAACCATCGTTTGATCTTACTGCCCGCTCTGCTTTGTTGATGGAGTTTGAAAGCGGAGAGATCTTATTTGAAAAAAATCCTCAGGAAGAACTACCACCGGCCAGTATGGCCAAAATAATGACCATGCTGCTCGTTGTTGAAGCATTAGAGCAAGAGAGGGCCAACCTCAGTGAGCAATTGGTCGTGAGTGAGCTTTCCGCCAGCATGGGCGGCTCTCAAATCTGGTTGGAACCCGGTGAAGAGATGAGTCTGGAAGATATGATGAAGGCGATCGCAATTGTTTCAGCTAATGATGCCTGTGTGGCTGTTGCCGAATATCTTTATGGGACCGAAGAGGATTTTGTTAAAAGAATGAATGAACGGGCCAGTGAACTGGGGCTTAAGAATACATATTATAGTAATACTAATGGTTTGCCTTCCGAAGATCCCGAGGTTCAAGGCAATTATACCAGTGCCCGCGACCTGGCTGTCTTAGCCCGGGAGATTTTAAAATACCCGCAGGTGCTGGATTGGACCTCAACCTGGATCGACTATTTGCGGGACGGGGAATCGGTTTTAAACAATACAAATCGTTTAGTCCGGCACTATCAAGGCGCTGACGGTTTAAAGACCGGTCATACGGAAGAAGCCCGTTTTTGTGTTACCAGTACGGCTGAAAAAAAAGGAATTCGCTTTATTGCCGTTATTATGGGGGCGGAAAACTCAAAAAAGCGATTTGCGGAAGCGGCAGCTTTGCTTTCCTATGGTTTCAGTAGTTATCAGGGCTTGGAAATAGCCGGAGCCGGTGATATAATAAAGGAACTGGAGATTAGAAATGCCAAAGAAGAAAAGGCCGCCGGTATTGTGACCGAGCAAATCATTGTGCCGGTCAAAAAGGGTGAAGAAGACAGTATTAAAAAGGAAATCGTAATCTCGGAAAGGCTCAAAGCCCCTTTGCAAAAAGGTGATCCGATTGGGGAAATTAAAATTTTTAAGGGGAATCTGCTGGTAAAGAGGGTTGACATTGTCGTTAACCGCGATGTGGAAAAAGCCTCCTTTTTCCAACTGGTCATGCGGATTATCAAACACCTATTAGCCGGTATGATTGCTTTATTTAAATAAAAAAACTTTGCCTGGTTAAAACACTAGTTTTAGTAAAATTCAAATAGCAGGATAGGGGGGAGAGATTTGTCGATATTTAATGGTAAAAGACTGCCAGTAGAGATATTTCAATTAGATCAAGAACGGATGGTAGCCGGATGGTATTCCGATGTATATTTTCGCAATATATCTAAAATATTATCAAAATTGTCACAAGAGGGGTATACCTACCGCGGGGCAGATATCGGGAACATCAAAGTAGAGATACAGGTCTTTACCCGGCGGCAACCTGCTTCAATTGTAGGGGGGATTGATGAAGCACTGGCAATCCTGAAAGAATGTACCGGTTATTTTGACGAGCAGGGGGTTTTTATTAATACCTTTGACCAGTTAAGAGTAGAGGCTTGCCATGACGGAGAAAAGGCTTATTATTCCGGTGATCCGATGCAGGTAGAACCGGTTTTAAAGATCTGGGGTCGGTATCGGGATTTCGCTATGCTGGAGACCCCTATTTTGGGGTCATTGACTGAGGTTACCAGGATTGCAACCAATGTGTATCAAGTACTGGAGGCAGCCCGGGGGAAGGATATTTTATTTTTCCCCGCCCGTTTTGCCCACTATAAGTTACAGGCCTTACACGGTTATGCCTATACCCTGGGGGTTAATGCCTATAATAAGGATTATGGTGCCAATAGCAATCATTATGTTTCAACCGATGAACAGGGGAGTTGGTGGGGAGGTAAAGGCGGCGGAACGATTAGTCATTCCTATATCTCCAGTTTTGTCGGCAACTCGTCTGAATCGATGCTCCAGTTTTGTCGTTTAATGCCGTTAAATATCAACAGGATTGCCCTGGTCGATTTTAATAATGACTGTATTGGGACAAGCCTGACCGTCCTTAAGGCCATGTTTGAGCAATACTATCGTCTACTTAAAGAAGGGGCGATAAATGAGGCTAACCGTTATAAGCTTTTTGGGGTCAGACCGGATACCTCATCAAGCATCCGTGATATCAGTGTAGAACCCCTGGGGGAGAAGAAACTGGATAACGGGGTTAATGCCCGTCTGATTTATCGGCTGCGCAAATCCCTTGATCAGGCCTACCGGACCTGGGAGCTTCCCGAAAACGATTGGGAGCTGGCCCGGAAATATTGTCAGGAGGTTAAGATCATAGCCACCGGTGGTTTTGATCCGGCCAAGATCAGGGCTTTTGAACGTTCACAGGTACCGGTGGATATTTACGGAGTAGGGAGCTGGCTGATCTCAAATAGTAGCCGGGAGGGAACCAATAACGATTTTACGGCTGATGTCGTTAAAATCGCAGTAAACGGGCAGTGGATCGATATGGCGAAGATCGGCCGTCAGAGTTGCCCTAATCATAAGTTAAAACCGATTGTGCCCGGCTAGATAGAAAGGGGCTATCACTGAAAAGCTCACCTTGGCCCAGTCCTGTTATTCTTCGGTTTTTTTGCAAGAAAAGAAGGAAAACAAGCCAAAGGGGTAGAATCTTATTATATAACAAAATTTAAGAATTAAAATAAGTATTAAAATAACTGGGGGTTAATACAGTAAGAATGAATCAGATTAAAGTAGGGAATGCCCAATTTATTCATAACCTTAATCAAGCAGGTATCTTTAGACTAATTCATCAATATGGTCCGATCTCACGGAAGGAACTGGCCGAAAATACCGGTTATAGTGCTGCTACAATTTCTAACCATGTGCGCACTTTAATTGAGAGCGGTTATTTAATCGAGACCGAAAAAGGTGATTCAACCGGTGGTCGTAAACCTATTTATTTAACGGTCAATCCGACCAAAGGATATATTATAACAATCAGCATCGGGGTTAGAGAAGTAAGACAGGTTATCTTTAACCTCAAGTTAAAGGCCGAAGCGGAAACAGTCTTTCCGATCGGGAAGCAACTGAGTCCGGGAGCAAATCTGGCGGCGATAATTACCCAAACAAAAGAACTGCTCAAAGGACAGGGTTTAACCGATGATCAGCTAGTTGGCATTGGGATCGCCGTTCCTGGATTAATCGACAAAAAAGGATTTATCCTCACCTTGGCACCGAATCTGGGCTGGTCCAATCTTAAGATTGGGGATTATTTCAAACGAGAATTTGATTTGCCGCTGGTGCTGGAGAATGAAGCCAATGCGGCGGTGATCGGTGAAAGGGAGTTATTATATCCGCAAGTGGACAATATGGTTTTTGTCTCAATCAATGAAGGGATTGGTTGTGGTATTATTTTTAACGGTAAGCTCTATCGGGGAGCGAGTGGCAATGCCGGAGAATTCGGCCATATTATCATTGATAACCAGGGCAGTAAATGCCACTGCGGGAATTATGGTTGCTGGGAAACGATGGCTTCGGAAAATTATTTAATTAATGCTTACCACCAACTTACTAGCCGGCAATTAACGGCCAATAAGATCTATCAGCTGGTCAAGCAGGGAGATGCCAAGGCCTTGCGGGTAAGCGAAGCCCTCTCGTTAAATATTGGGATCGGTCTGGTTAATATTATCAACGGGTTGAGCCCGGAGCTAATCATTGTCGGTGGCAATATAATCCGGATTAAAGATTATCTTCAAAAAGGGATTAAGCAGGTTCTGGCCGAACGGGCCCTGGCCATTTCTTCGCAAAAGGCTAAACTGGAATTTACGGGATTAAGAGATATGGCCGCCCTGAATGGTTTAGCTTATTTGGTCCATAATGAGTGCCTGGCTTTCTCTTAATCCGGTATTTTTTAAATAGAGGGGGGAACGGTGATGGATTATTTACTGGGACTGGATATCGGTACTAGTGGAGTAAAGGGGATCTTGGTCTCAACAGCCGGTCAAGTCGTTAAGAGCCGAACTGAGTATTATCAATTGAACACACCACATCCTGGGTGGACCGAACAGAATCCGGCCGATTGGTGGGAAGGCACCACAAATGTTATTAAGTACCTGTTGGCCAATAGTGGAGTAAGCGCTGAGGAAATTAAGGGGGTCAGTTTTTCCGGCCAGATGCACAGTTCGGTTTTTTTAGACCAGGGGATGGAGGTGATCAGGCCGGCGATCCTCTGGAGTGATACCCGGACAAGCAAACAGTGTCAAGATATCTACCAACGGGTGGGGGGATTGGAGAAACTGATCAAGCTTGTTTCTAATCCGGCCCTGGAGGGCTTTACTGCCCCCAAAGTACTCTGGTTGCAACAAAATGAACCGGAAAACTATCAACGGGTAAAAATGATCTTGTTGCCCAAGGATTATATTCGGTATCGGCTGACCGGAGAAGTTCAGATCGATCGCTCAGACGGGGCCGGTACGATTATGATGGACATCAGGCAAGGAAGCTGGTCGGTAGATTTACTGGATAGGCTCGGGATTGAGCGCGACTTGCTGCCACCGCTTGTTAATTCGACAGCGATCGTAGGAGAGGTAAGCCGGGCTGCCGCCAGGACTTGCGGTTTAAAAGTAGGAACCCCGGTAGTTGCCGGTGGGGCCGATAATGCCTGTGGGGCAGTTGGTAGTGGAATCATCAAAGAGGGCCGGGTGATGGTCAGTATCGGCACTTCGGGAGTTGTAGTAGCCCAGGTAGAAAAACCACTAGCCGATCCAAAAGGGAGATTACATTTGTTTAACCATGCCGTGCCGGAAAACTGGTATATGATGGGGGTCATGTTGTCGGCCGGAATGTCCTTCAGTTGGCTGAAAGAAAACCTTTTTGCTGATCAATATGATTATCAGCACCTGAATTTACTGGCCGCTGAGGCTGAATCGGGTAGTGAGGGTTTACTATTCCTACCCTATTTATACGGGGAAAGGACTCCGCATGCCGATGCCAATGCCCGGGGTGTATTTTTTGGTATTTCCGGTAATCACCAACAGGGTCATTTGGTCAGAAGTGTGATGGAAGGGGTCAGTTTTGGCCTGCGTGATTCACTGGAATTAATTAAAGAGCAGGACATAAAAATAAATGAGATTCGAGCGATCGGTGGTGGGGCTAAGAGCAAGGTCTGGCAACAGATTCTGGCCGATGTTTTTGGTCAAGAGATCAAGTTGCTGAAGATCGAAGAAGGTCCGGCCCTTGGGGCGGCAATGATTGCCGGGGTTGGTGTAGGTGTTTTTAAAGACTTTAGTGAAGCAGAGCAGGGGATTATCCAGGTCAGTCAATCAATCACACCAAATGAAGAGAAGCGGGATTATTATAATCAACTATTTGCTTTATATCAAAACCTTTATCAGAGCCTGAAAGATGATTTTAAAAAACTAACTTAAACAATAATCTAAAGCCCTTTTAAAAAGTCCCGGAGTTTTTTTAAAAATTCCGGGGCTTTTTTCATTCAACAAAATAGTTTATGGCCAAAAGCAGGATTTTTTTTCTTAATATCGAATTAATAAAAGAAAGAGCAAAGGAAAATAATAGAAAAAGGAGGAAAAATATTGGAGATATCAACAAAAATTAATGATAACTGTCTAATCGTGAAAATGCGTGGCGAATTTGATCTGCACTCAGTTCCTGAATTCAAAAAAAGAATAATCAAGATAATGGCCGCCCATAACTTAATTCATTTAGTTTTAAGTTTTAAAGGAGTAATTTTTGTAGATAGTTCGGGCCTGGGTGCAATTTTAGGTAGATACAGGGAATTAGATAAAAAGGGTGGCAAGGTATTTTTAATTAATTTACGACCACAAGTAAAAAAGGTCTTTACCCTGGCGGGTTTATTAAAAATAATGCAGGAATATGATAGTGAAGAGACGGCTATTGAGCAACTGAATAAAGGGGGTATTTAAAGATGGGCAATCAGGCACACTTAACTATTGCCGGTAAGAGTAATAATGTTGGACTGGCCAGGATTACTGCCGCCACTTTTGCGTCAGAACTTGATTTTACCTTGAGCGAACTGGAAGAGATCAAGGTTGCTGTGTCGGAAGCAGTAACCAATTGTATTATCCATGCTTATCCTTTAGAAGAAGGTATTATTAAGATCGAACTGGAGATTGCCGAAAATCAATTGATTATGATCATCACTGATCAGGGAATCGGGATTGAAAATATTGATGAGGTTTTACAGCCTTCTTATACTACCAAAGAAGACCATATGGGTCTGGGTCTGGCTTTTATTGATTCATTTATGGACAGCTTTACCCTTGAATCAAATCCTGATCAGGGAACTACTGTAAAAATGATTAAGATCCCTGAGCAGGTCAAATATGTGGTAGAGTAGGGAGCGATTGTAATGAATTACAGTATGATTGATCTTCCTGATCTAGGGCTTTTGAGTGAAGAAGAGACCCGCTATAATATCGGATTGGCCCGTCAGGGTAATAATAATGCTTTAACCAAGGTGGTAGAACATAATCTTCGACTGGTATTAAAAGTTACTTACCGTTTTAAAAATTCCGGCTATGAACTGCAAGACCTTTTTCAAATTGGGGTGATTGGACTAATTAAAGCAGTACACGGTTTTGACCTGAAACGGGAGATTAGATTTTCAACCTATGCTGTCGCGAAAATCATCGGTGAGATCAGGTTACACCTTCGGGATGACGGATTAATCAAGATCAGCCGCTCCCTGAAAAAAATTGTCCGAGAGGTTAGAAAAAGGGAGGAAGAGTTAAAGAAGGAATTAAATCATTTGCCCAGTATTAAACGCCTGGCTGAGGAGACCGGATATTCCAGAGAAGAGATAATTAGGGCGCTGGAGGCTAATAAAAAACCGGCTTCCATTTATCAGACCATTCATCAAGATGAGGGTACTGACCTTTATTTAATCGATAGCCTGGAAGAAAAGCCTACCGAGACGGAATTTTCTAATTTTGATCGCCTGGAATTGGTGGAGGTTTTGAAAAACCTTGATGATCGTTCCCGCCGGATTATTTATTTGCGGTATTTTCAAGATAAGACTCAACAAGAGATCGCCGAGGAGATAGGTGTATCACAGGTTCAGGTCTCGCGACTGGAAAAAAAGATCCTGCGTGATCTGAAGAATTCGTTGAACTAAACGATCAGGATTACGGAAACACCTGAATCTCTTTCAGGTGTTTTTTTTTGAATAATTTTTTTTTATTTTAAAGATAATAGTAATATGGCTGGCTAGTGAGGTGAAAAAGATGAAGGGAGATTTAATCAAATTATTGGTGACCATATTTTTAGGTGTTTTAATTTTGACAATTTTTTATTGGTTACTGCCTGATTTAAAGCAAAATATACCAGCCGATGCCTTTAAAATCTAAATTAAAAACAAAGGGGGGTTAGTTTTGTCCCATACGGTAAAAATTATTGAACTGGTAGGTTTATCGGAGCAGAGTTGGGAAGATGCCGTAAAGAATGTTGTCTGGGAAGCTAGCAAATCTATTGACGGAATTACCGGGGTAGAGGTCCTAAACATGACGGCCGATGTCAGAGATGGTAAGCTTTATGATTATAAGGTTAATGTTCAGGTAGCTTTTCCGGTTAAAAACAGATAACTCTACTAGATTAAGGCTAAGCGGGGTGGTGTGATGAAAAATATCAACAAAACCAGTGATCAATATAAAAAAATTGTTAGCAAAAAGCAACCCCCCATCACTAAGGCCAGAAATATAATAAATGCCTTTCTAGTGGGAGGTTTAACTTGTATTATTGGCCAGGGGCTGTGGGAACTTTATATCTTATTAAATTTGTCAAAGGATAATGCCGGAACGTTGTCAACCCTTACTTTAATTTTTCTGGCCTCACTACTTACCGGATTGGGGTATTATGATGAATTAGGTCAATTCGCCGGAGCCGGTTCGATTGTTCCGGTAACCGGTTTTGCCAATGCAATGGTTGCCCCGGCATTGGAATACAAACAAGAGGGGTTAATTATGGGGTTGGGGGCTAACCTGTTTAGTGTGGCCGGACCTGTTCTAACCTATGGGATGGTTTCGGCCTTTGTGATCGGTGTCTTGATTGAAGTGTTTGGGGGTTAAGCATGGCAGAAAAATTAACAGGCCAGACTATTGTTTTTCAAAACCCCCCCCGGATTATTAGCCACGCCTCAGTGGTTGGCAAGGATGAAGGTAAAGGGCCTTACGGCAAGAGCTTTGATCTGGTTTATGATAATGCCAAATGCGGAAAAGCGAGTTGGGAAAAGGCCGAAAAAAAGATGGTCTCCGATGCAATTGAGCTGGCGATGGGGAAAGGTTCGCTCGCTGCTAATAACATAGATCTCTTAATTGGTGGGGACCTGCTCAATCAGATTATTACTGCTAATTTTCTGGCCCGTGATCTGGATATACCCTTTCTGGGGGTTTATGGAGCCTGTGCGACACTGGTTGAGGGAATGGCCCTGGGAGCGGCGCTATTGGATGGCGGATTTGCCGATTGTACTTTGATCTTTGCTTCCAGTCATTATCAGACGGCAGAACGACAGTACAGGACTCCGCTGGAATATGGGGCTCAATACCCCCCCTATAAACAATGGACGGTTACCGGGGCCGGTGCTTATACCCTGGGCTGGCTGGGAGGAGAGGTGCAACTTACCCAGGCCACCTTTGGTAGTGTTATTGATTTGGGGGTTAATGATCCCAATGATATGGGGTCAGCGATGGCTCCGGCAGCAGCCGATACTATTATTCAGCACTTTATTGATTTGCAACGGGGTCCCCAGGATTATGATCTGATTCTAAGCGGTGACCTCGGTGAAGTTGGGAAAAGCCTGCTGATCGAATTATTATTGGAAAAAAACCTATCGGTCAAAAAGAAATTGCAGGATTGTGGTGCCTTAATTTTTAAAGGTTTAAAGGGATATGGGGCAGGAGGAAGCGGGGTGGGCGCCACAGCAACTATGCTCGGTAGCATGCTAATTCCCCGCTTAGTTTCGGGAGAGCTTAAGCGGGTATTGTTAGTTGGGACCGGAGCCCTCTTAAGCCCGGTCACCGTAAAACAGAATGAAAGTATTCCCTGTATCGCCCATGCGCTTACGGTTGAAAAGATCCCGGGAGGTTGAGATAGTGGGAAATTATTGGACAGCATTTCTGGTAGGCGGATTTATCTGTGCCCTGGGCCAGGTTTTCCTGGATAATACCAAATATACACCGGCTCATTTATTGGTAGGCCTGGTTGTTTTTGGTTCTGTTTTAACCGGTCTGGGGTGGTATGAACCGTTAATTGAGTTTTCCGGAGCCGGTGTGACCGTTCCCGTCTCCAATTTTGGCTATATATTGACCAAAGGGGTAATGGAGGCCGCTAAAAAGGATGGTCTGTTAGGGCTTTTCAAAGGGGTTCTGGAAATAGCCAGTGCCGGAGTAAGTGGCTCAGTTATTATCGCTTTTTTTGTTGCAATCCTTTTTAATCCGAAGTGTTAAGGGGTGAAAATGATCAAAAAGCCGATCAAGAAAAAACTGGAGGAAAATATTGCTATCCTAAAAAAAGAATTAGGGGCAGATGAGAGTTTTGATGTGTTGGTTAGGAATTTTGAAATTGGGCGTAAAAAGGCCGTTCTTTTTTTTATTGACGGATTTATTAAAGATGAAATAATTAATCCGCTGATTTATTTAATGGAAACAGACCAGCAAGAGCTGACTGTTAATGTTTTGCAAAAAATACTAAATAGCCGCTTACCGTATTATGAAGTTGAAACAGTTGATACGATTGATGATGTCGTTGATCAAGTCCTGGCCGGTCCACAGGTCCTCCTGATCGATGGCCAGGAACAGGCGGTGGTGATTGATGCCCGCACATGGTTGAGTCGTGGTCCGGAAGAACCAGAATTGGAGAAGGCAACCCGCGGGCCGGCGGATGGTTTTGTTGAGACCATGTTATTTAATGTGAACAGTGTCAGAAGGAGGATCAGGGACCCTAAGTTTCGGGCTGAAGTAATTCAGATTGGCCAGCGGTCAAAAAATGATGTTGCTTTGGTTTATATCAAAGATATTATTAATCCTGACCTGTTACAGGATGTCAAGAGCAAACTGCAAAATATTAAGATCGATGGGTTACCGTTAGCCGATAAATCAGTTGAGGATATAATTACCGGGGGGACCCTTAACCCGTTACCCCTGGTCAGGTATACGGAGCGACCGGATAATATTGCCGCCCACATTTTGGAGGGTCACTTGGCGATCATTGTTGATAATTCCCCCACTTCCCTCGTCCTGCCCGCCCCTTTTCTCTCGCAAATCCAAACCCTGGAGGTTTACCGTAAGGGACCGGTGATGGGAACCTATCTTTCTTTAATGAGGTTATTGGCGATCTTTATTTCCGTTTTCCTACCTGCACTCTGGTTGTTTCTGGTCACTAATCGGCAGTATTTACCGGAATACCTGCATTTTATCGGGGTCAAAGACGGAGGTTCGATCGGCCTGGGTCAGCAGTTTATCCTGGCCAGCATCGGGATTGATTTGATTAGAATGGCTTCAATTCAGACCCCGAGCACCTTAGCTACGTCCCTCAGCTTGATTGGTGCTCTGTTGCTGGGGGATTTTGCTGTTAAAGTAGGACTCTTTTCTCCGGAAGTAATCCTCTATATGTCGATTTCGGCAATTAGTAATTTTGCTATTCCCGGTTATGAGGTGGCCCTGGTTTTAAAGTTATTCCGCTTTATTTTTTTGCTGGCGGTTATTTTCGGAAATGCCTGGGGATTTATGATCAGCCTGGTAATTATCTTTTTATGGTTTGTTTTCACAAAATCTTTTGGTGTTTACTACCTCTGGCCCCTGATCCCCTTCAACTACCAGGCCCTTAAGTCTTTTTTGATCCGACAAACAGTGCTGGATCTTTCACATATGCGACCAGAAGCTTATCAGACCAGAGATTCGGATCGGACGGTTAAAGCAGATCGGAAAAAAAATAAGGAGTGATTGCGCTTGGAGGTAAGAGTAGGGATTCCGCGGGCCCTGTTGTATCATTATTACCAGCCGGCCTGGGAGGTGTTTTTTAAAGCACTGGGGAGCAAAGTAATTATTTCCCCGGAGACCAATAAGAAAATACTGGATCAGGGAGTCCGGGTGGCGGTAGATGATATCTGTCTGCCCTTTAAGGTCTATTTCGGTCATATCATCGAACTGCGCGATAAGGTTGATTATCTTTTTGTTCCCCGCTTTATTAGTCTGGGTAAGAACAATTATGTCTGCCCCAAGTTTATGGGATTACCGGATATGCTTACAGCTACCTTTAATGAGCTGCCGGAAATGATCAAACCGGTGGTTGACCTCCGGCCCGGTTTGCGGTCAATTAGAAAAATAGCCCATCAGGTCGGACAAAAACTGGGGGTGGGTTATTTCCGGATTGAAAGGGCTTTCCGACAGGCCGTGCAGCAACATCTTGAATTTAGTACAGAGCAGCAAAAGGCCTTTGCCGGAGGGAGCGACGGTTCATTACGGGTAGCGATCCTGGGTCATGCTTATTTAACGTATGATAAATTAACCAGTATGGATATCGCCGGACACCTCAGTAAAATGGGGGTTAATGTTATTACACTTGAAATGATTGCTCCCGCTTTATTGGAAAAGGCAGCTACTCGACAGTCGAAAAAGCTGTTTTGGATCTATAATCGGCAAGTAATGGGGGCAGCCTATCATCTCTTGTTTGAACAGGAAGGGCAGATCGACGGGATTATTCAGTTAACTGCTTTTGGTTGTGGACCTGATTCGATGATCAAGGAGTTGATCAATATCCGGGGCAAGAAGATGGGGGTAGCTATTTTAGATATAAATATTGATGAACACAGCGGTCAGGCCGGACTGATTACCCGGCTGGAAGCATTTATCGATCTATTAGAAAGGAAGGTCTTGGCATGAGAAAGATTACCTTTCCCCATATGGGAGAGCTCAGGATTCCGGTTAAAGCATTGATTCAGGAGTTAGGCCAGGAGGCACTCGAGCCACCAAAGATATCGAAAAAGACCCTGGACCTGGGGGTTCAATACAGCCCGGAATTTGCCTGTTTACCACTTAAAATCAACCTGGGGAACTTTATTGAAGCCCTGGAAATGGGGGCTGATACGATTATAATGGGTGGGGGGTGCGGGCCCTGCCGCTTTGGTTTTTACGGTGAAGTCCAACAGGAGCTGTTGCGGGAAATGGGTTATCAATTTGAGATGCTGGTTTTGGAGCCCGATCTATTAGAGGATTATCGAAGATTGAAGCAGGTTTTTGGTCGGGTCAACTGTCGAAAGATCGCCCGAGCAATTTATCTGGCGATCA
The DNA here is from genome assembly GCA_022360715.1 of Halanaerobiales bacterium. GTDB lineage: Bacteria > Bacillota > Halanaerobiia > Halanaerobiales > DTU029 > JAKSCG01. The sequence goes on along the minus strand of JAKSCG010000093.1, from coordinate 74,109 downwards.
AAAAACTGCGGGCCCTGGATAGTATTTATAAAATGGTTTTAAGCGGGAGAGCGAGTGAAAAGGTTGAGGGAGAGGTCGACCGCCTTTATGATCATTTTCTGGAACAACTCGACCTGGCAACAGAGAGGGCCAGGATTAATCAACTGCACAAGGAATATAGCAATTTGATCAAAGCGACGGCCGGGCCATTGAAAAAGGGAGTAGAGATAAACATCGGGGTTTTGGGTGAGATATATCTGATTATTGAATCATTTGTCAATTTGAATATCGAAAAAAAGTTAGGCCAATTGGGGGTAATTGTCCGAAGAGAAATTAATATGAGTAGTTGGCTGGCCCATTTTCTCCATTTAAGCAATGAGATGAAGCTGATTGAAAAAGCAGCCCGGGGTTATTTAAGGAATTTTATCGGAGGTCATGGTCTGGATACGATCGGAAATACGGTCAGATATGCCAGAAAAGGCTATGATGGGATCATTCAGGTAGCCCCGTTTACCTGTATGCCGGAGATTATAGCCCAGACAATTCTTCCGGCGGTCAGTGTGCGGGAAGGAATCCCGGTTTTATCATTAATCTTTGACGAACATACGGCTGATGCCGGCTTGAATACTCGTCTGGAAGCCTTTGTCGATTTACTTACCAGGAAAAAAAGGAAGCAACTAGAAGGGAGTATTTATCATGAGCAAGTATTATCTGGGGGTTGATGTAGGTTCAGTTAGTACCAATATAGCCGTATTAGATCCCTTTGGAAATTTTGTTGATAAGGTTTATTTAAGGACCCGCGGCAAACCTGTCCAGGTAATTAAAGAGGGGCTGCGACTGATTCAGGAAAGGCACAATGACTTAGAAGTCGGCGGGATCGGTTCGACCGGAAGCGGACGGAAGCTGGCGGGAGTTATGTTGGGAGCAGATGTAATTAAAAATGAGATCACCACGCACGCCGTGGCAGCTGCCCATCTGCTGTCTGGGGTCAAGACCGTGATCGAAATAGGGGGTCAGGATTCAAAAATTATCATTCTCCAGGAAGGCATTCCGGTCGATTTTGCGATGAATTCAGTTTGTGCCGCCGGCACCGGGTCTTTTTTGGATCAACAGGCGGCCCGACTGGATATACCGATTGAAGAATTCGGGGATTATGCCTTACAGGCAGCAAATCCGGTACGTATTGCCGGCCGTTGCTCTGTTTTTGCCGAATCAGATATGATCCACAAGCAGCAGTTAGGTCATGAACTGCCGGAAATTATCGCCGGGCTCTGTCAGGCCATGGTCAGGAATTATTTGAATAATGTCGCTAAGGGCAAGGATATCAAAAAACCAGTCGTATTTCAAGGGGGGGTGGCTGCTAATGTTGGAATAAAACAGGCCTTTGAGCGGGAGTTGGACTGTCCGGTCATTATCCCGGATAATCATGATGTGATGGGAGCAATTGGTACGGCCTTGCTGGCCCGCGAAGAAGTACTCCGTAAAAAGCAGCAAAAAAGCAAATTCAAGGGTTTTACGGTGACCGATTTTGATTTTACATCAAACAGTTTCGAATGTGAGGGTTGCCCTAATCAATGTGAAATTGTAAATATTTATCAGAATGAAGAGCTAATTGCCCGCTGGGGGGCCAGATGTCCCCGTTGGGAAGCGGTTTGATTAAACTTAACTGCTCAATAAAATTACTAATATTAAAAATATTTTATTTAGAGATAGAATTCGCAAAATATAGCAGGAATACTGAGGACTGACGGAGAATAGAAATAAAGTATTCTGGTTATAGAAAGGAATTTTATTATCTAAAATGAACAGGATTAAATGGATTTTCTTTGACTGTATGGAAACGATAATTGATATGACGGAAATACCCGGGCTGGAAGATTATGCCCGTTGGTCTTATTTGAATTCCGGCGTGGAGTATTTCTGGAATGGTTTTAGCGATTTTTTTCACGATTTTTGTGCGGCCAGGCAAGCAATTGCCGTTGAGCTGCCTAAATTGAAGGAACATGAAATCTATTACCAGTTTAAGTTGATCGCTGCGATGAAGATAGAAAACAATTGGTTAATTGAACAGACCGCCCGGAAACTGAGGGATAATTACTGGCGGTTATATCTGGCCCGGAGTTATGTCCAAGAAGAAACCAAAGGGATTTTGGCTTATTTAGCCGGAAAATATAGGCTGGGAGTTGTCTCAAATTTTATGTACCAAGGGGGGATTGAAGAACTACTGAAGATCAACAATATCTTTAAGTATTTTAGTTTTGTAATAACCTCGGTCAACGAGGGCTGGCGCAAACCACATCCAACTATTTTTAAGCGGGCGATTGCCCGAACCGGGGTCTTGCCGGAAGAGATTTTATTTATTGGCGATAATTATCAGTGCGATTACCTGGGGCCACGGGAAGTAGGGCTCAATGTCCTTTATTATGATAAAAACGGGCGAAAGCTTGAGTTGGCGGAGCGGGTTGAAAGTTTGGCCGGATTAAGATTGCTGTTATGAGAATAAAAGGTGAGCAGGATTACCGATATAAGTTAGCAGAAATTAAGTTGTATTGGTAAAAAGGAGGGACGAAGTTGGAATGCAGAGATAAACCGAGTGAAGTTAATCTTACTTTATATCAGCTGCATCATAAAAATCCCAAGGTTGTCTGCAAAGCACTGGATAAAGTTGTCCGTTTTGCCCGGAAGGATCCGGGACTGATTAAAGAAGCGATTCCAACCTTGGATGCTTTCCTCTTGCATTGGGATAAAGACATATCTTTCCGGAGTTGTTGGGCCCTGGGCCAGATTGGTATTGTCAAGCCGGTTTGGGTGAGCGAGTCTCTACCCAAACTAAGCAGATTAATTAATCACCATCATTTAGAGGTTAGGGTTAAGGCGATCTGGGCTTTAGGGAGAATTGGACGGGAAAAACCAGAGCTGATACAAAGATTTATCCCCTTTATCCTGGAAAAGGCTGAAGATGAACAAGCCTGGGTCCGTTATAGCGTGCTCTGTGCCTGTGAAAATATTGCCCTCAATCAGCCCGGTTGGTTTTGTGATGCGCTGCCTATTTTTTCACGCTTACTTGATGACCCTGATATTAAACGAGTCCGCCGGGAAGCTCCGGTAATCTTTCAAATTATCGGGAAAAGTAATCCGCACCTACTCAAAGATTTCCTACCGAAGCTGGAAAGGATGTTAAGGGATGAGGATGAAATGGTCCGGGATAATGCTCGTGCTGCCTTGCGGAGTATCAAAGAGTCACCGGAGGATTAATTGACCTTACTGTCGGTTTCAAATGTCATACTATTCCTTTTTCCCGGAATTTTGATATCTTTTATGATATAATAGAACGTACTCGACTATTTAGCAGAGGGGAATGATGGAATTGATCAAATACGAAAAAGCGATTATCTTTGCGACCAAAGCCCATGCCGGTCAGACCAGGAAGGGAACCAGCATCCCCTATATTATCCACCCGTATCTGGTGGGGATGATTTTATTGGAACAAGGTTGTGAAGAGGCGGTAGTGACAGCCGGGATATTGCATGATACGGTAGAAGATACCCGGGTTACGCTACTTGATCTTGAAGATAATTTTGGGACAAGGGTGATGGAACTGGTCAGGGGTGCTTCCGAACCGGATAAAAGCTTAGCTTGGCAAGAACGAAAACAACATACCTTGGATTATATTAAAGAGGCCTCATTGGAGGAAAGATTAATTATTGGGGCCGATAAACTACATAATATTAATTCCATGATCGATGACTACCAGCAATTGGGGGAAGATTTATGGGAGCGGTTTAATGGTGAGCGGGAAGACCAACTCTGGTATTACCGGGGTTTGGTTAAGGGGCTATGTTATCGACAGGACATCCCGTCCACGATAAATATTTTCACCCGGTTGAAAAACAGGGTGGAAGCTTTTTTTGGCCTTAAAGATGAGTGAGACGGGGTATAATGGGAAGAGGGGGAAAGAGCAATGAAGCAAGTAGAGCAACAAGGGCATTTGAGTAATGAATGGGAAGAGCTGTATCAAGCGAATAAAGACGACCTGGACTATTTATCGAAACTAATGGCGAAAGCATTTAGCGAGGACCCTTTATGGCAGGGTCTATTGGGCAGCGAGCCCCAAAAAGATGTTATTCTGCAAATCTTATTTAAGGCTATTTTACAATATCATTATCAAAAAGGGATTATTGTTGCTACATCTTCCGACTTTGAAGGTGTCATGGTCTGGACACCAGGGGGGAAAAAGGAGCGTATCCGTGAAGTTATAAGGGGGACACAAATTTCATTAAGATTACTCAAACTGCTTAAGTACTTGTCGCTTAAACGCTTGACTCATTTGCTCAGGAGTTTGAAAAAATGGGATTTGTATCGAGAAAAAAGAAGTGGTCAAACTGCCCACTGTTGCCTTGATATCATTTTTGTCCAAAAAGAACTCAGGGGGAAAAAACATAGCAGTAAGCTTTTTAAAGCTTTGCTGGCACATTGTGACAGCATGAAACTCTTATGTTTTGTGGAAACAAACAATCCGGCCAATCTTAATATCTACGAACATTACGGGTTTAAACTAAAGAAACAATGTAAAATGGGCAATGAGCAAATAAATGCTTACTTTATGGAAAGGGAACCGGTAGCCTGACTGAATAGATTAAGGCTAGCTGATTTGAATAACAAGGGATGTAATAGTAAAACAGCCGCCGGGCTTACCCGGCGGCTGTTTTTTTTGAATTAAAAAGAATGATTGACATTTTTTAACGGGTCAAAAAGCCTTAAAATTGCTGCAAAATGCAGAGAGAATGGCTATTGATAAAGACATAAACAAACTATCACTTTATGTAGAGAGCGATAATCAGTATGCCAAAAGAATTTATGAGAAATTTGGATTGAACCAGCTGATGATAATCAGGTCCACCGCTAGCCTTGCATAGACAAGATGAGGAAAATAAATTATAATGATTGTAGAAAGGTTAAGGGGGTGTGAGTTTGGAGATTATTGAGCAAGGCGTAAAACTAAACCCGTCCAGGATGGTTCAGGCTGAGTTAATCACTCATCGGGAAAGTTATGAAGACCTGATTAATAATGACCTTATACCTGGTAGATTAGATAATTTTTATTTTCGAAATAAAACCAGCGTCTAGCAAAAAAATGAAGACATATTTATTCTTTTTGCGGATTTACTCGGAGGTGTTCTATGTTAAGCAGTGACACAATAAGAGGTCATTTAGATTCAATAATTTTAAGACTCATTATTGAAAAAGATAGATATGGATATGAAATATCCAAGGAGATATTGGCCCGTACAGATAACAAATTTAAAATAAAAGAAGCTACCCTTTATGCAGTGTTCCAACGATTAGAAAAAAAAGAGTTGATTAAATCTTACCATGGGGATGTTACACATGGTAGAAAAAGAAAGTATTATTACATTACGACTTTAGGGAGGGCATATTATAGGGAAAAAATAATTGAATGGGAAGCAACTAAAAAAATTATTAATATTTTTATGGAGGGCTTAGAATGAAAAAAATAAGAGAACATGTTCATGGATTGTTTAAAGAAATACCAGATAGTGAGATAAAGAAAAGCATGGAAGAAGAGATCATTCAAAATTTAGACGAAAAAGTTCAAGATTTGATAGAAGCAGGTAAGAAAGAAGAAGATGCTATTAATAAAGCTATTGTTGATTTTGGTGATATTGAGGATATAAAAAAAGAATTAGAACAAAGCTCTGCAGCAAAGCAAAAATTAAAACTCAGACTAATCTTTTCTCTATGGGCATGTGGATTAATTGTCGCATTATGTATTTTTATCAACCTATATTTTACACCAGATATTATATGGTTTATTTTTCCGGTATTCGTAATCATTTGGTGGCCATTCATCCTGTTTTATAGATGGTATGAAAATAGATTGTAAAAACCCTGGCGAGAAAGTCCCCTTTAACATATTTAGATGGAGGATAATTACCAATTATTATTATGCAAATCAATTCTAAATACTTAAAACTTGCCTTAAGGTATTGTAATGTACTTTCCCTTCTCTATCCCTCACATATACACCACTATGAGTAAAGCTACTGATAAACCCAGCCATCTCCTTTTGCGCGATATTGTTTCGGGCAAACTCCTCATTTTCTTTCTGAATCGTTTTAAGAAAAACCCTTCCTTAATATCCTGTTTGATATGTTTTATTCCACTTTTGGTTTTTAATTTTATAGATTAAATTAACTAGTAATTATATGAGAAATAGTAATATTTTTAATATTACTCTATTTGTAATAATAATATTTATATCCAAAATTAACTGCTTAATTCCTATAGATTAAGGAAAAAAAGAAAAAATAAAATATTTTACTTTGACAGAAATAGTAATTAGTGATAAGATAACTATGTGATGTAGAGTAATGAGCTTGACAGAAAAAGTTTTTACACCGGTAGAATTTCTTTAACGGCTTTATGGATTACTGTTGTGAGTCTTGATGAAAATTTAGGAGGTAATATGATGTCAAAAAAATATTTTTCGTTAATTCTATTCTTATTAGGCTTTGTAATCTTTATGTTTACCAGAAGGAGTGAAATTGTTCCAACTATTCAAATTGCGATATTAATTGCTCCGATTTTTATTTTAAGATTTATTAGAACGCAACCACCTAAAAGAGGAATTCTCCTCACTTTATTAGGATTTCTTTTAAGTATGAATATTGCACTCTGGGGATTGTTTGATATGGGTGATGGGTCGACGACAATTATGTTTAATTTAATTAGAAGTTCAATTTTAGCGATTCTTTACTTTTTACCATACATGGTTGATCGATTGATCTATCCAAAGTTTAAAGGAAAAGAAATAGTTTCCACTTTGACTTTTCCAATTATAGTAACGGCAATATTTTTTCTATCTTCATTAGAAGGACCGTTTGATGGAGCTGGTATGAGTAGTAAATTTGTATATGGACCTCTAATTTTTAAACAATCAATATCGGTATTTGGTATATGGATATTTGTATTTATTTCTTCCTGGCTTGCTTCAATTATCAACTATTCCTGGGAAAACAAGTTTGATTGGAAAAAAATAAAAAAAATGGCTTTAATTCTTTTATCTATTATCCTTATAATTTTATTATTTGGCGCATTTAAAACTACATCTTTAATAACTCCAAAATCAGATACTGTAAAAATTGCTGCAATTGTCTTAATCCCTGAAGACGGGAAAGTGGTATCAATGGAAAGAGTTTTTACAAATAAATTAACTTTTCCCTTTGAAAAAACGATTTCAAGAATAGAAAATTTAACAAAAGAAGCGGCTTCAAATAATGCAAAGATTATTACATTTCAAGAATATACAATGGCAATTAATGAAAAAGATAAAGACAGGCTAGTAGATCAATATAAAAGAATAGCAAAAGAAAATAACATTTATCTTAGCATAACTTATGCATATTTTGTTAAAGAAGGGAAAGGAGAAAATAAACATTTATTTATTGATAACAATGGAGATATACAACTAGATTATAGTAAGAGATACCTGTTTGGTTTTGGAAATATTGGTGAACCCAATGTATTCAAAAAAGGAGCTGAAGTTATTCAAATAACCGATACACCATACGGAAGAATCGGCATTAGTATTTGTAGAGATATGGACTTTCCGTCATATATTAGACAGGCAGGGAGAAAAAATGTAGATATAATGTTAGGTCCTTCCTATGACTTCCCTAAAAGTTTAGGACCAGGCTACTGGTTGCGAACAATAGAAAGTGGATTTTCTTTTGTTCGCCCAACATATAATGGCGTTACATTTGCGGCAGATTATAATGGAAATATCTTAGCCCAAATGGACTCCGATCAAACAGAAGATGGGATCATGTATGCAGATGTTCCCACTAAAGGAATTAAAACACTCTACCCGGTTATTGGCGATTTATTAGGCTGGCTTTCTGTTTTAGTATTATTGGGATGTATAGTTTTCACAATAAAAAATAGAAAGCCAAAAACAAAAGAACAGTCCTAGATAAATAATTCCAGACTTATTTAATATAATTACCCCTCTTGCCTAATTAATATACACATAGAAAGACTTCACGACGGCTTCTATGATGGCCTATTTGCACTGACTTTTTTTTATAACACAATGTCAGGTCAGTATTAGGCCATCAAGGCCGTCAAACTCCCTCCGGTCATCAGGTCCACCACTAGCCTTGCATAGACAAGATAAGGAAAATAAATTATAATGATTGTAGAAAGACTAAGGGGGTGTGAGTTTGGAGATTATTGTGTCCCATCAATTGACTGATCTGGACGGGTTAGGCGCGATGGTCGCAGCAGGAAAGCTTTATCCAGCCGCCAAACCGGTTTTTGTCGGTCGTTTACATCGACTGGTCAATGATTTTATGGTACTGTATCGGGATGAAATTATTATCTATGATCTAAAGGAAATTGAACTCAGTGCGGTGCAAAGGGTAATCATCGTTGATACACATCGTCGAGAGCTATTGGGGGAATTAAAGGAGTTGCTTGACTGGAGTAAGGTGGAGGTAATTATCTATGATCATCACCCCCACGAACAACTGGACTGGGTAGACTATGATTTTAGCCAGGCGGTTGGATCGGCTACCACCATATTAATTAATAAGATTATTGAGCAAGGCTTAAAACTAAATCCGTTGGAAGCAACGATCTGTGCCCTGGCTATTTATGCGGATACCGGCAATTTAACCCATCTAAATACCGCTCCTGATGATGCCTGGGCCTTGACCTATTTGTTGAAAGCCGGAGCCAATCTGAAGATTATCAATCAATTTATCAAAGAACCCTTAAATCAAGAACAAGAAGAGTTGCTGGAAGATTTACTCAATGTTCGAGAAGATCTCCGAATCGATGGGATCATCATTTCGCTTTATAGTATCAAAGCTGATCATTATATCGCCGGGATTAATCGGGTAGTCGAACAAATAAAGGCCCTGTACCATCTCCCCAGCCTTTTTGTACTGGTCGAAATGGGAAAAAGAGTCGAGATTATCGGACGCAGTAGTGATGAGGCGGTTAATATCGGGAAAATATGTCACTATCTAGGGGGAGGGGGACATGCCGGAGCAGGGGCGGCTAAAGTCAAGCTGTTCCTGGCGGAAGCCCGCGAAAAATTAATTGAGCTCATTAATAACCAGGTCCGGCCGATGTTGCGAATCAGGAAAATTATGTCTTCACCGGTCCGGACGGTCTTACCTACTACCAGTATTCAGGAGGTAGAAGACCTCCTGAAAAAGTACGGTCATAATGGGGTAGTAATTAGTCAGGATAAAAAAATCTTTGGAATTTTTTCCCGTCGCGACCTGGAAAAAGTCAAAGGTCATGGTTTAATGCATGCCCCGGTTAAGGCCTACATGACTATTGATGTCGTAACGGTCGAGGCCGATGCCCCGGTCCGTCAAGCCCGCGACCTGATGGTAAAATACGGTGTCGGGCGGCTCCCGGTGGTAGAAGGAGATGAATTGGTAGGAATCGTGACCAGGAGTGATATCCTGGCCTCATATTATGGAAGGGAAACTCCTTATCAACATAAAAACCGCTATGGTAGTAGTCTGGTCCGAATTAAGGAAGAGGTTAGTGATCTTGCCGTACGGCTCGAAGAATTGCCGGCCCAGGTTATTGCTACACTCAGGAAAGTGGGGGAGTTTGCCGCGCGCAATAAAGTTAGAAGCTATCTGGTGGGAGGACAGGTCAGGGATCTAGTCCTGGGTCGGGGGAATCGGGATTTGGATATAATCGTTGATCGTGACCTGAAGGGGATGGTTGACTTGCTGGCCAGTGAACTGAACTGTGATTGTAGTTACAATCAGCAATTCCAGACCGGTAATTTTAAGCTGGCCGGTGGCTATAATCTTGATCTAGCCAGTACCCGTAAGGAAAGATATCAACTCCCCGGCGGATTACCGGAAGTAGAATCAAGCGGTGTGCTAGCCGATTTGTTCCGCCGTGATTATACAGTTAATGCATTGATCCTTGATATTACCCCAGACAACTGGGGCCAGTTAACCGATTTTTTTCAGGGGAAAAGGGATCTAAAAGAAGGATTACTGAGGGCCTTGCACCGGTTCAGTTTTCTCGATGACCCGACCCGGATTATTCGGGGAATACGCTTAATGCTCAAACTGGGTTTTAGTTTTGAGCAAGAGACCGAGAATTTGAGTAATGAAGCGCTGATCATGGGGGATTTTTCCGGCCTGGCTCCGAGTAGAGTCATTAAAGAATTAAAACTATTATTTGAAAACAAGTTGTCCGCCCGATTGCTTGATTTATTGAAAGTAATCCCAGTCTTTAATCTGCTTAATCTTAGCCTGGATATTCCGGATAACTACTATCAACAGGCAGCTAGCCTGGAAGGATGGCTTGAATATTTTCGTGAAAAGAATTATAATATAAAAGAATGGCTTGTGCGCTTAGCCCTATTTCTGGAAGATCTCTCCTGGTCGGAAACAGATAAATGGAATATTATTTTGGCGGAGAGAAAGGTGCTGGCCTTTTTCCGGGAGCATAAGTCTATTCGGGAAAAATTAAACGATAAACTGGACCCGGTCCAACTGGTAGAGATACTGGCCGGATTATCAATTGAGATGGTTATTTTGTTGCTGGTTAAAGCGGAACAAAAACAGGTTGCCGAAAACCTACAGGACTATCTGGACAATTTCATGACGATCGAACTGACGATTAATGGTTTTGACCTACAGGAAATGGGGTTGAAACCAGGTCCGCGGATCAAATATGTCCTGGAGCGGGTCTTTCAGGCTAAATTACGCGGTGAAATTAGCAACCGGCAGGAAGAGCTTGCTTTAGCAGCAAAAATGATCAGAGCTGAAGATGGGAGTGATTAGTAGAAGTGGATACGATTATGGAAATTATTTTGCTAATACCGATATTGTTATTATCTTTGTCTTTTCATGAATATTCGCATGGGAAAGTTTCAAATATGCTGGGTGATCCAACCCCTAAAATTATGGGAAGGCTTACCCTTAACCCCCTTGCTCACCTGGATCTAGTGGGTAGTTTGACTTTAATAATTACCCGGCGGATTGGCTGGGCTAAACCTGTACCGATTAATCCCCGTTATTATAAAAATCCAAAGCAGGGGATGATGCTGGTAGGACTGGCCGGTCCTGCTGCCAATGCCATCTTAGCCCTCCTTTTTTCGATTCTATTGAAAATCGTGTTTAATGCCGCCGGATTAAATATTGATAGTGAACTCAAGATTTACGGGAGTCATCCGATCTCGGTCTTTACCGAGGTTACGATTAATTTTATTTTTTTAGCGATTATTATTAATTTGAGTCTGTTTGTTTTTAACCTTTTGCCGATCCCTCCCCTGGATGGTTCGAAAATATTAGCGGGATTTCTTCCCCCCCGTTTTAACCGATATTTTTATCAACTGGAAGGTCCGCTGGGAATGTTTATTATAATAATCATGGCTATTTCCGGGATATTGGGAAATATTATTGGGCCAATTATCTCTTTTTTACTCAACTTATTATTGTAAGGTAGGGTTAGAGCAATTATGAAATTAAGATTGGATACTTTTCAGGGACCGTTGGAATTGTTGTATCAGCTGGTCAAGAAGAATCAAATTGAGATAAGTGAGATCTCCCTGGCGGAAATAACCGGTCAATATCTCGATCATATCAATCAGCTTAAGGTTTTTAATCTTGATCTGGCCAGTGAGTTTATGGTTATCGCGGCTGAACTCCTTGAAATAAAAGCAAGGGCACTCCTGCCCAGAACTGAGGAGAAAGAGGCGGACGCAGGAGCAAGTAAACTGATTAATCGACTGAAGGAATACCATTTTTTTAAAAATCTTTCCCAGCTCTTACAGGAATATGAACAGAAGGGGAGTTCTTTTTATAGTCGGCCCGGTGGTTTTACGAGGGAAGGACCTCCCGAAATTACTCTTAATTTGGAGTTAGATTTACCGGAATTTGTTGAAATATATCAAAAGGTTTTATCAGCGCTGGAAAAACAGGTAAAAACAGACGAGCCGGTAGCAAGAGAGCAATGGAAACAAGTGGCAATGGAAAAGATCAAGATCGCCGATAAAACCAAAGAAATATTAAAAAAGATGGCCGCCAGTAAGGGTGGTTTGTCCTTTGATGAGTTTATTAATAATAAAAGTAATCGCCTGGAAGTCGTAGTAACTTTTTTGAGTATCCTGGAACTCGCTAAACTAAAAAAGGTTCAGCTTAGTCAGCGCAGGATTTTCTCGGCGATCAAACTATATTAACCGGAGAGACTGGTGATAAAATGGATCTGAATATAGTAGCAATGCTGGAAGCCCTGTTGTTCTCAAAAGATCAAACATTATCGTTAAAGGATTTAGCTGGGGTGACCGGACTTTCCGAAGATGAAGTTAAGGAATATTTACAGATTATGACCGAAAGATATCGTGACCAATCCCGGGGGATTATGTTAAAAGAATACGATGGAGGTTATCTGCTGGTTACTAAAGAGTGTTTTGCCGGGGCCATTCAGGAACTACATGCTCAGAGTCAGTCCAGCAGCTTATCACCTGCCGCCTTAGAGACCCTGGCTATTATCGCTTATAAACAACCGGTTACCAGGGCAGAGATCGAAGAGATCCGCGGGGTCAAGGCCGAAAAGACCCTCTTGACTCTTAGCAAGTATGGTTTAATTCAGGAACTGGGCCGGAAGGATAGCATCGGTAATCCGATTGTCTATGGGACCACCAAAAAATTCCTGCAACATTTTGATCTACAGGACCTTTCTCAACTACCCGAACCGGAAGACCCGCTATTTGAGTAACGGTCCCGTAGAATTTCGTTTAATCAGTTTTGTTTGCACATTTATCTCAACTTGATGAAAGTTATTATTTTGATACAGATCTTTAAAAAGCTGAGCAGCCAGCATGCCTATTTGCTGTTTTGCCACTTTAATCGTAGTTAATGATGGTTCGGTATGAACGGCCCATTCAATGTCATCAAAACCGATGATGCTAATATCTGCTGGAACTTTAAATCCCCGTTCTTTCAAAGATTTAATCGCCCCAATTGCTAATTTATCGGTAGCCGCGAATAATGCAGTAAAATCTATTTTCTGATAGGACTTAATTGCTTGATAGCCATCATCGACACTTACCCCGCTACTTTCGATTAAATTTGGTTTGTTATTAACTAGATCACTATATCCTTGGAAACGTTCAGCTATACTGTTGTGGTTTAAAGGTCCTGCCAGAAAAGCAATTTTGCTATGACCTAGCTTATTTAAATGATTGATTGCTTGGACGGCCCCATGATAATTATTAGAATTGACCCAACTGAAACCAGGGTGTTTATTGTCGATCAGGATAGCAGGAATCTCCATTTGGCTAATTTGATTTAATAATTCTGAGTCATAATCTGCGCCAATCAAGATTGCTCCACTTATTTCCTTCTCTTTAAATAACTCGTTAAAGATCGAGTCACTTAGTTTATTTTCCCTTAATACGTTATAGAGTAGATTTATTTTACTATCCTGTAATTCTTTAGAAAGACCTTCGGTAATCAGTGAATAAAAAGGGTCATCATTAATTGATTGATTAATCCGCACTAACAGGTTAACACTGATAATGTTATTTTTGATTAATCCGCCAACATGCTGCTTGGGCTGAAGATTCATCTGGCTAATTGTTTCCAAAATCCGATTGCGAAGTTGATTACTAACCCCTGGTCGGTTATTAACTGCCTTGGAGATGGTAGAAGTTGATACTCCAACTTTTTTAGCAATGTCTTTTAAGGTAATACTCATTGAAATCTCTCCTTTATAAGTACGGTTGGTTAGGTAAATAAATTTATAAAATTTGTTTTATTATATAGAAAATCCAAAGATTTTTTCATATTAAGATTGGTGGTGGAGATATCATTCCTATAATCAACCTCAATCCCAAAATACCCTGAATACCCAGCGTTGCTAATTAGATCAAATAGTTGACTAAAGTTAATATTTCCTGCTCCTAAAGGAGGAAATATTTTTGAATCTGCTTGATAATCCTTGATGTGGAAATGGATTAAATCAGCCAGGATATATTTGATATCTTCAGCAGGATTAACTTTTCCCCAAGCTTTTGTATTAGCCGGATCATAATTAACTCCAACATTGTTAGATTTTATATTTTTAATTATATTGCTGGTTTTTTTTCCGGTAGGCAGATAATTCCCACCTGTTTCTAAAGCAATTAGTATTTTTAAGTCTTGGGCCAATTCAGCAGCCTGGTTAATCGCATAAAAAAAATTTTTTTCCTGATCATTATTTTTTATCATACCTGAGCCAGTACTAATTATTTTAACCCCCATGGCTGAGGTGAATTTTATCCGCTCAATTAACTGCCGAAGCCCTTCCTTTTTCCCTAATTCACAATGACCGCTAATCGCTAACGGTTTAAGATTTAAAGAAGCTAAATTTTTCTTTAAATCATCAATATCCTTTTTATGCATCTCTTCCGGAACGACATGTTCAAACCAGTTGGGAATAGACATGATTTCTACTCCTTTAAATCCCAGGGATGATATTTGCTTTAATATTTGCTCAAGATTATTTTTTTCTCCATAGCAACTGGTTGCACAGGCAAGTCGATTTGACATAACAGACCCTCTTTTCTGGTTTTACGGATATTTTGATCTTGCTATCTTTAATAATTATTCTAGTTAACAGCTAGAAATCCTCTTTTCCTAAAAAAAAATTTCGTTATGTTTTCTTTTAAAAAGATTTGTATATGTTGCTTAGACTAATTTCTTTGCTAAATAAAGCCCTGAAATAAGGCTTTAATCTTAAGAATAAATAATTATAATTTTTTTAAATAATATTTGAAATTGGCAAAAAAATGAGTTATACTAGTTATATCAAGAAAATATTTCGAGAAAAAATTTCTATAAAAGAAATTATGATTAGGGGGTGGATACATAAAAAGAGTTTTAACAATTATCAGCTAAGGGATCAAGTCTTAGAGGGAGGAAAACAAATGGCCAAAAAATATGTTGGAGTATGGGCAATATTTGATGAAGATTATGAAGAGGGATTAGAAAAAGCCTTTAATCGTTATAAGGAAGCGGGAATTACCCATATAATGTATGCCGGAATTGCGCACACTTTTGCTGTTCACGAAGAGTATTACCAAAATACGATCATCGATCCCTGGATCCAGATCGATTTTGAAAAAAATCAAGGTGATTTATTTGGTACCAAAAGTCATTTAATCAATAGCAATTTTGATGAAATATATTTGTTAGCTAATAAATATGGATTGAGTTTAGATTTTGATATTACTCCAGGAGTAAGTGAGCCGATCGTTAAGGAATATCCATCAACAGCGGTTGTTGATATTGAAGGAAGAAGAAGTGGTCACTGGATGTGTCCCGCTAACCCGGATGTGAAAGAATATTTTTATAAAAGAGTTGAAGATATCTTAAAACACCATCAAATGATCAAAGAAGTAGAACTTGATGTAGTAAGTCTCGATTTTTATGACCCCCAGGTTGTACCTGATTGGGTCTTGCCCGAACTATATCCCCTCCGCCAATTAGCTATTGGCAACTGTTTCTGCGAATATTGTGTGGGTAAAGCTGAGAATCAAGGCTTGAATTTAAAAAAGATCCGTGAAAAAATAAAAACAATCTATAATGAAGCAATAACTTTAAATTATGAGCAATTTAAAAAGCAAACAGATACAATGAGAGGATTATTTGATATTGTAAGATTTATAATCAATCATGCCGAACTGATTGACTGGCTAAAATATCGGGCCAGTGTGGTGGAAGACTTTATTCTCGGAATTAGAAAATTGGTAAAAGCGATTGATCCTACTATTATAATTTCTAATGATCTGGTCGCCCCAAGTTTTTCCTGGACATTAGGCCAATTATATAGTAATCAACATAGACTTACAGATATGACCAAGTTAATGCTATATCATAAAAGAATTGGTTCTTTTGAGGTAAAACCGCTCAAAAGAATTCAAAAAGCCATACCGGAAATTGATGATCAAGAGCTAATGGAACAGTATTATCGGTTAAAAGGGTTTTCTGGTCCTTTGAGCTTAGCTCAGTTTGAAAAAGAAGGGATCGATGTAGAAAATGTTTATTATGAGGTTAGAAAAGCAAAAATGGAGGTTGGTCAAGGCCATGACGTAATTGCCGGTTTGGTCGGGGATTTACCGGCAACCCCAGATGATGTCCGGGCAGCTGTTAAAATGGCACATCAGGGCGGGGCTGATGGTTATATGTTGCATTTGTGGTATCATAATGCCCCCAAAGAAAATATTGTTGCTTTTGGTGAACAATTAAGAGAACTAGGAGAGATCAAATAATTGAGGTGAAGTTTGATGCTGGAGAAAACCTGGCGACAGATGAAAGATGAAATAGAACAGAATACAGTGGTAATTATTCCGGTGGGAAGCATCGAACAGCATGGTTTACATGCACCGCTGGGAACTGATTTAATTATTGCCAAGGCGTTAGCCGAAAAAGTAGAATCATATCAGAATACAATTATTGGTCCGGCAGTACCGGTCGGTGTGGCCGAATATCATCGCCATTTTACCGGAACACTTTGGGTTAAACCGGAAATATTCAAAGATTATGTTGGTGAAATAGTTAAAAGTTTTAGTTATCATGGATGGCGTAAGGTCATAATCGTCAACGGACACGGTGGTAATAGGGAACCTTTAAAGGAACTGGCGCGATATCTTAAAATGGAAGAAAAGATTAATATGGTAGTCTGGACCTGGTTTGAGAGTATTGAAAATGAAATTATTAAAATATTCGGGCACCGCCCCCCGTTGCACGCAGATCAAGCCGAAACAGCGATGTTGATGGCAATTGCCCCGGAACTGATTGTTGAAGAACAGTTGGAAGAATCTTATAAGCAAGGGTCTAAGGTTTGGGGTCAATATTATGCAGGCACGATGGTGTCGCAAGAGGTTAGAGATTTCTCGAAAAGTGGTGCAACCGGCGACCCAACGGCAACTGATGTTGAGAACGGGAAAAAAATGTTGATTAAATCGACCGAAAACCTTAAAGAGCTAATAGACTATCTAATCAGTCTTTAGTTATTGATTAAATCACACTACAATTAAATTAAAGGGGGAAGAAAAAAATGATTAAAAAATGGTTAACATGGACTATAGTGTTGTGTCTTGTTTTTGGTCTTGGCTTGAAGGGTTGGACAGCCGGAAAGACTACGATCAGTTGGTGGGTTCCCAATTGGGATGAGCCGGTGGTTAGAGAACTAGTAGCTGAGTTTGAAGAAAAAAATCCGGATATTGCCGTAAAGATTGTAATTACTACCTGGGATACGATGGCTAATAAAATTCTATTGGCCTTAATGAGCGGGAATACCCCTGATCTGATTACTGAGCTGGAATCGCGAATAAAACTTTATGCGGCAAGAGGCCTTTTAACAAATTTAGATCCTTATTATGCTAAGGATTTAAACCAAGATGACTTTATCAGTTCAGCGCTTGAATTAAACAGTTATAATGGAAGTATTTACGGCATGCCATTTAGACATGATGGTTCCGGTATGTTATATAATAAGGATATGTTTAGAAAAGCCGGGCTAGATCCGGACGAGTTCCCTAAGACCTGGCAGGAATATTTGGAAGTAGCGAACAAACTAACAATTGATACTGACCAAGACGGTCGAATTGACCAGTATGGATTGGCCTGGCCTTTAGGTAATCAAGCAAATGCGGCAACCCGCTATATTCAATTATTATATAGTTTTGGTGGAGATATTCTTAGTGAAGACGGGAGCAGATGTTTGCTTGATTCCGAGCAAGCCATTAAAGCGATGCAGCAGCTCAGAGATACTATTGTAAAATCCAAAGTTGCTCCGCGCAGTTCGATGGAACTGGATAATACTACTTTAAGGGGATTATTTATTAATCAAAAGATAGCAATGTATGTTGGCGGCCAGTTTGACATTGCCCCTATTCAAAAAGAGGCACCGGATATTGACCTTGGTACAGCCGTGATCCCTGGTCCGGGAGGAATGGGCACAACAACTGTTAACGGTTTTTCCTTGATCTTACCGCAAGAGGCTAAACACCCGGAAGAAGCCTGGCGACTAATTAAGTTTGTTGCCGAACCAGAGAATATGGCCAGATTGACCGATACTTTCCCCGGCCGGAAGAGTGCTTTAGAGTTAGCAAAATTTAATCAGGAGCTGCTCAAACCATTTGCCAGACAGTTAGAAAAAGGGAAGTCTGAACCGTCTTTTAATGACTGGCCGGAAATGGAGAAAGTATTGTATTATTATTTACAAAAGGTTATCCTGGACGAGATGGATGTAGAGCAGGCCATGAAGAGTGTCACCGTTGAAATAAATAAAATATTAAAAAATTAACTATAAACACTAGCCTCCCAGAAAGTTATTCCTTTTCTGGGAAGCTGGTATTTTTCTAATAGGTGGTGAGTCCTTGCCGTGCAATTTAATCTTAATTTGAATAAAGGAGAAAGCAGGGGATATGCCTTTGTAGCTCCTGGAGTAATGGTCATAGCCCTGCTAATTATCTACCCAATTTTAGCAGTTATCTATTTGAGCTTTGTCCGGTCCGGCTTTAATGTTACAGAATTTGTCGGTCTAAATAATTTTATCAATGTTTTTCAGTCCCATCAATTTGCCCAAATAATAAAAAATACCTTTATCTGGACTTCGGGAACGGTGGTGCTGGCGTTTTTGCTTGGTACAGGGGCAGCTTTGCTCCTTAATCAAGATTTTGTTAAACTGCCCGGACTGTGGCGAGCAGTCTTGATGTTATCATGGATCATCCCGGGAGTAGTTAAAGCGACAGTTTGGAAATGGCTTTATAGTTATGATTTTGGTATGCTTAATCATTTGTTGGAAAGAATTGGTATGATTAGTCAACCGGTAGGCTGGTTGAGCAACACAAATCTGGTGATGGGAACGGTTATCTTGGTGCAGATTTGGGCTACTTTTCCCTTTGCAATGCTAATGATTAGTGCGGGTCTTCAATCTATTCCCAAGGAGCTGTCTGAAGTGGCTGAACTGGATGGAGCGGCCGGATTGACTAAATTTTATTATATTTTTATGCCTTTATTAAAAGATGTTGCTTTTATAACTATCTTGATCTTGATAATATGGTCTTTAAATGAATTTGCCTTAATCTGGATAATTACTCAGGGTGGACCAGCCGGGAGTTCACAAATTCTATCATTGTCAATCTATGATAAGTTCCGTTCTTTTAATATTAATGGTGCTGCGGCCACGGCAGTTTTACAATTAAGCATTAGTTTGGTCTTTGCAGTCTGCTATGTCTATCAAGCTAAAAAGGAGGTATAATTTTGAGGCCAAACAAAAAAAGCTATCAAAAAAGGTTATTGGTGCTGATCACATATCTATTGCTTATTTTTCTAGCAGGATTTGTTCTTTTTCCACTGCTCTGGATTATTAGCACATCAATTAAGCCGTCTTCAGAAATTTTTGCAATTCCGTCGCGCTGGATACCGAATAATCTTACATTACAAAATTATACAAATGTTCTGTTTGCATCTGCTATTCCCAAATACTTTATCAACAGCTTGGTAACCGGTCTGTTAGCAACTGTGCTTTCGTTAATTTTAGGGGGAGCTGCCGGATATGGTTTTGCCCGATACAAATTTAAGGGAAATAAAAGTCTATCATTATTTATGCTGCTCAGTCAAATGCTCCCCCTTACGGTTTTAATGATTCCGATCTATTTTTTAATGCTGCGGTTGAATTTGCTTGATTCAATTTTTGGACTGGCTCTTGCTCATTTAATCCTGACGATGCCTCTGGTAACCTGGATGACAAGAAGTTATTTTATAGCTATTCCGAAAGAACTGGAAGAAGCAGCTTTAGTTGATGGCTGTTCACCTTTAAAGGCTTTATTTAAAGTAATTATACCAATCGCCGCCCCCGGGATTGCCGCAACAGGAATTTACGCCTTTATTATGTCATGGAATGAGTTTGTACTTGCTTCAGTCCTAACATCTTCAGCAACAGCAAGAACGCTGCCGATTGGATTAACGGAGTTTTCCATTATGTTTGAAGTTGATTGGGGAAGTACAATGGCTGCCGCTACTTTAATTTCTTTACCGGTGATCATATTTTTTCTATGGTTACAGAAACACTTTGTTCAGGGTTTATCGCAAGGGGCTGTTAAAGGGTAGATGAAAGTTCAACTAAAATACCACTAAGAGGGAGAGCAAAATGAAAATAAATCAAATTGAGATTACTACAGTTGAAATTCCGGTTATTCCTTTTCAGGACGGGGGTATTGCTCCATATCGAGGAAGTCAAGATAAAATTGGAACAACGAAAGCCCGTAGTACAATATTTAAGGTTTCGACCGATCAGGGAATAACCGGTTGGGGGGAAATGAATCCGATTATATCCCATCAGATTATGGAGACCTTACTGGAGGAATATATCAAACCAATAGTGATCGGAATGGACCCTTTTAATATTAAGGAAATGCTCAATCAGTTTAGTCCTGTTTATAATCCGCAATTAAATACCAAAGCGTTTTTAACCGGGATCGAAGTGGCCTGTTGGGATATAATCGGTAAGAGCTTAAATAAACCGTTATACCAGTTGTTAGGAGGGCGGCTTAGAGATAAGATTGAGATTGCTTATGCTCTCGGCATTATGGGACTGGAAGAGACTAAAGATAAAGTTATTCAGGTTAAGGAAGCGGGCTTTAAAACTTTAAAGACCAAAGGTGGAGAAAATATTGTTTTTGATGTGGCCAGGGTCAAAGCGATGAGAGCAGCCGGTGGTCCAGATTTTGAGATAAGGGTAGATATGAATCAGGGGTATGATACACCGCAAGCTTTAAGATACTTAAAACAAGTTGAGCAATATGATTTGCAGTATATTGAACAACCAATTAAAGTCAATAAGCTGAAAGATCTAAGGTCGTTAAGGGAAAGGACCGCTACCCCAATTGGAATCAATGAAGATTGTTATATTCCCAATAACTTATTGGAAGCGATTAAGTCTGATTGTATCGATATTGCGATTATAGATTTTGAACCTTTGGGCGGGATCAGTGAACTAATGCGACTAGCCAGTATAGCGGAAGAAGCAGACCTACCATTAGCCCATCATTGTGGTTGGGATATGGGAGTTAAATTAGCGGCAATATTACATGCTACCAGTACTATGCCTGCTTTTACTTATCCGATGGATAGTACCTACCAGGCCCACGGAGACGATGTACTTCAGGAAAGAGTTCAGATTAAAGATGGATTTTATCTCATTCCTAACGGACCGGGTTTGGGTGTTGAAGTTGATCAGGATAAGCTTAGGTTTTTAGATATAAATAGATAATATAAAAGGAAGGACCGTTAATGAAAAAATTTAACAACAAAAATGTTTTGGTATCAGGTGGAGCGTCCGGCATTGGAAAAGGCATTGTTCAGGCTTTTGCATTGGAAGGTGCTACCGTATATTTTGCTGATATTAATTCAGAGATGGGTATCAATACCAAAAAAGATATCACTTCCTTTACCGGTAATAAAAAAATAGAATTCATCAGGACTGATTTTTCCTGTCAGCAAGATATCGATAACTTAATTGAGCAAATACTGGGTAAAGCCGGGTTTATTGATGTTTTAGTTAATAATGTCGGTGTTAATTTAAGAAGTGGAAATATTTTAGAACATAGTAATGAAGAGCTAAGCAATACGTTTAAGATTAATTTGTATAGTTATATTTACTGTATTCAGGGTTTTCTTCCCGCGATGATTAAGCGCAAGCAAGGCTCGATTGTTAATGTCAGCTCAACAATGGGTCTAGGTGCCAAAGGTTTTACCGCCTACTCGGTTTCGAAAGGGAGTATCATTACTTTAACCAAAGCGCTGGCTTTAGATCATGCAACAGATAATATCCGGGTTAACGCCGTAGCACCGGGGTTAATCGCTACACCGTCCACCGGAGCATGGATTGATCAACAGGAAAATGCTGCTGAAATGAAGGGGATACCTTTAAATAGAGTAGGAAGACCCGATGACATCGCTAATGCGGTTATCTTCCTTGCTTCTGAGCAAGCATCTTATATTACCGGACATGTGCTGATCGTCGACGGGGGTTTATCAGTAGGGGAATAAAAAAAGGAGGGTGATAATGAAAAAGATTAGGTTTAGTATTGTGTTGGGAAGTGCTTTGTTATTGATCAGTCTGTTCACATTTTCCGCTATGGCTGAAACACTTGAATGGTGGATGGGTACATGGCAAGAAAAGGCTGCTACTCAGTTGGTTCAAGAATTCGAAGAACAGAACCCGGGAATAAAGATTAAAACTAGCTTTATCCCCTGGGACGGGATGCATGGGAAATATCTAATTGCCCTAAAAACCGGTAATGCTCCCGATATCTTAAGTATTGCCGTAGGATGGGGATACGAATGGTCTAAAGCCGGCTTTTTGCTTCCATTAGATCAATTTATTAATAATTCGTCAACCGATTTTGGTGATTGGATGGCCGGAGCTTGGAATACCGGGGTAATTGAAGATGCAGTGTATGGTATTCCCTATCGAAGCGACTGTATTGCTTTATTTTATAATAAGGATCTGTTTGTCAAAGCCGGCCTGGACCCCGAACAACCCCCGCAAGACTGGAATCAATATTTAGATTATGCGATCCAGCTGACAAAAAAAGTCGACGGAATTTATGGTTCGGGTCTGATTACTGCCGGTGAACCCCTTAATCTGGCTACTCGAGTATTACCATTTGTTTATCAAAATAATGGCTCAATATTAAATAATAGTAAAACTGAGGCGGTCATCAACCAGAAACCGGCTGTTGATGCCATCAAATGGGTTACCGAGTTATACACAAAATATCAGGTTGAACCAAAAAGTAATATCCAAAATGATGCAGAAAGTATTATGGAATTATTTAAAGAGGGAAAAATTGCCATGGTGATGGGGGGACAATATAATATTCCGCAGGTGTTAAATCAAACGGAGATCAATTTAGGTACCGCCTTATTACCGAAAAATCCCACAACCGGGAAGCGCACGGTTTTAATGGGGGGGTGGAACCTGACCATAACCAAAGATGCCGAAAGTCCGGAGTCAGCCTTTAAATTTATTGAATTTTTAAGCCGGGCTGATAATATGGCGAGATTAACCATTGCACTTCCGGCCAGAGCTGCCGCCTATAAGTCTCAGTACATTAATAAGAAATATGAGACAGATCCATTATATTTAGTTAACAAAGAACAGCTTAATTACGGGATTTTAATTAATATTCCCTATAAGCAGCAGGCTAAAACTATCATTGCCGAAGAAATACAAAATATTCTGATCGGAAGAAAAGGGGTTCAAAAAGCAATGGATGACGCCGCCATAAGAATTGAAGAGATAATAAATCGATAACTTATTTATTATGAGCGAGAAGAAGAAAGGTGAGTTTACTTTCTTCTTCTCAGCACAATAACATATTAAGGTTATTAAGGAGAGTTCAAATGAAATGGGGTTATGAAAAAGGGATTATTTATATATTGCCGGTTCTGTTAATCATTGCATTTATCGTTTTGTTCCCTCTGGTCTATAATATTTATCTTTCTTTTCACCAGTCCAGTATTTATTCGCCAGACTTAAATTTTGTCGGGTTAAATAATTATATAAAATTATTTAATGATCAAAGTTTTATTGCCGGGTTTAAAAATACAATAGTGTGGACGATTGGGTCAGTTTTTTTCCAGATTTTGTTGGGACTGATTGCCGCTTTATTACTATGGCGGATTAATTATGGAAAGAGAGTTATTCAGACAATTATCATGTTGCCGTGGATTGTTCCGGGAATTGCGGCAGCAGCAAGTTGGCGCTGGCTGTATCATCCAGATTTTGGTTTGATTAATTATATTTTTTCGTTATTTGGTTTTAAATCAATTTTATGGCTGGGTGATCCGGATTTGGCTTTGGCTGCGGTAATAGTAGTTAATGTATGGAAAATGTATCCGTTTGTCGCTTTAATGATTTTAGCTAGATTGCAGGCTATTCCGAAATCGGTCTACGAAGCAGCCCATATTGATGGGGGTAACTTCTGGCAAATTTTCTTTCATATTACGTTACCGATGATCAGAAGTATATTATCTGTTTTAACATTATTATTATCGATCTGGGCATTTAATTCCTTTACATTTATTTATGCCATGACCGGGGGAGGACCGGCCCGAAGTTCTGAAATAATCGGCTTAAAAATATACCGTGATGCGTTAAAAAATATGATGTTTGGTCAAGCCGCTTCAGAGGCCTTAGTTTTGTTTGCTATGATGTTGATCTTTTCCATAGTATACTTATATTACACTTATAACTGGAGAGAGGAATCAAGGTGAAAAAAATAATCGGTTTTGCAAGCTTTATTTTAATTTTATTCTTTATCTTTTTTAGTATCCTGCCAATTTTATGGATGATCAGTAGTTCGTTAAAACCGGCTGGAGAAATATACTCGATGCCACCACAATTTGGGCTAACCGCACTTACTTTTGAGCATTATAAGTATGTTTTGTTTGATACCCATATGCTTCGTTATTTTTGGAATAGTATCATCGTGGCCGGTCTAACAACACTGTTCTCTTTGGGGATAGCAGTATTAGGCGGATATGGCTTTGCTCGATTTAAGTTTAAAGGGAAAAGTATTTTTTCGGTGGCAATTTTATTTAGTCAGATGTTACCTCTGGCGGTGTTACTGGTCCCTTTATATATGCTGTTATCTAGGATGAATTTACTGGATACCTATCCGGGATTGATTTTGACCTATTTAATGTTCACAATTCCATTGACTACCTGGTTAATCAGAGGATTTTTGGCCAGTATACCCAGAGAATTGGAAGAGGTTGCCATGGTTGATGGTTGTACCCGTTTTCAAGCATTACTTAGAGTGGTAATTCCTGTTTCAACTCCGGCAATTTTTGCAACAGGTATTTACTCGTTTATTGTCGCCTGGCAGGAATTCCTTTTTGCCCTCAGTTTTACCAATTCGAAAAGTGTTAGAACAGTTCCGATTGGGATTGCCAATTTTATTGGACAATATGGGGTGAATTGGGGAGCAATTATGGCTGCATCGGTAATGGTTTCTTTGCCGGTAGTCTTTCTGTTTATAATTTTTTTTAAACAATTTATTAGTACTTTTACGGAAGGTATGATGAAGGGGTAATTATCTTCGTGAACATAAATAATCTATAATCTGGTATAATATTCTTTTCAGTCGGGAATTAATAAAGGTAAGTAAGTGGGGTGTGGGATAATGATCTTACTTATCATAATAATTCTCCTTTTTTTGTTATTAATTTTTTTGCCACTGGAGATTAAGATTGACTATAAACGCCAGGCTGAAGATGACAGCTTTAAACTGGATGTATATCCCCTGCTTAGGTTTTTAGGAATAAGGATCAGAATACCCTTGATCCGGAGCAGTCTTTTAAAACTGCTTACCGAATTTTGGGTCAAGATTGATTCGCTTATTTTTAAAATCTGGCCCGGCCATCGAGTAATCTCCTTGGAAAAAGAGATCAACTGGCGGCAGCTCAAACTGAATAAGCTCAAAAAAATATTGGGATCAGCTTTTGATTTTAAATTAAGTGATCTCATTTTTAAAACCCTGAAAATCAAATGCCAAAGAATGGGGTGGGAAATAGAATTTGGTTGGGCCGATCCGGCTTTAACCGGAATCTCCAACGGTTTGATCTGGGCAATACTCGGGATGCTGCTTCGCTCACTTGAATTAAAGATCGATTTTGTCGAAGAACCGCTTATTTCGGTTAAACCTAACTTTAAACAGGAGATATTATTGCTCCGGTTTAATGGTATATTTTCCGTATTAATCGGCAATATTATATTAACGGTGATACGGGTTATGATCTATAAAATAAAAGGGGGTTCTAAAAAATGGGCGAACATCCAATTGAAAAGTTAATGGATACGGCAATGAGTAATATTAAAAGCATGGTTGATGTCAATACAATTGTCGGCGATCCGGTAGAAACGCCTGATGGGAGTGTAATTATTCCTATTTCCAGAGTTAGTTTTGGTTTTGCGGCCGGGGGTGGGGAGATTATGTCGGGCGGTAAAGCCAAAAAAGATGATAACGGAAATGGAGCTAAACCGTTTGCGGGTGGTAGTGGGGCAGGAGTGATGTTGAATCCGATGGCCTTTCTGGTGGTTAATAAAGAACAGGTTCGACTATTACCGGTTTCCAGTAATGCCGTGGCCGAAAGATTGGTCAATATTGCTCCGGAATTGCTCCAACAGATTAAAGAGCTCCTGAACGGGCGAAGTCGATAAAGATAAGCAGCAGGAGATTACTAAAAAATAGCGAATTATAAAAAAGGCCCGGTCAGGGGAGGAGGAGATTTTCTCAAGGAGCAGGAGACTGATCTCATTTACTTAAAAAGGGTTTTGGTTCAAACAAAGCACTAATCTTGGATCGATTAATAATTCCTGTCCATGGTGCATATACTTAAAAAGTAATAACTTCACAAATGGGTGAGAATATGAAAAAAAAGAAGTTGCGCTTTTTAAGTATTACTTTCGTGATCCTCCTGTTTATTAACGGAATAGGCAGGACAGAGCAACTGCCGATGGTCTCTGCTACAGCGGCAGCCGTTCTTGACCTGGCAAGCGGGCAGGTCTTATACAATAAGCACATGCATCTCCGTCGTCCTCCCGCCAGTATAACTAAAATATTAACCACAATTATTGCATTGGAAGAGGCGGCGCCGGAAGAGCTGGTAACAGTTAGCCGTCGGGCAGTTTATCAGGAGGGGTCTTCAATTTACTTAGCAGAAGGAGAGAAAATTAGTCTGGAAGAATTATTATACGGAATAATGCTTTCTTCCGGTAATGACGCCTCAGTCGCCGTAGCCGAACATATTGCCGGGACAGTAGAAAAATTTTGTGATTTAATGAACCGGCGGGCCAGGGAAATGGGCGCACAGAACAGCAATTTTGTTAATCCCCACGGACTACCTCAGGCTGACCATTATTCAACAGCCTATGATCTGGCAATGATAATGTGTTATGCCATGAATAATGAAGTCTTTCGAAGGATTACGGCTACTAAATATAAGACGATCTCCTGGGCTGGCAATGACTGGGGTAGAGGATTAAGAAACCATAATAAACTGCTGTGGCGATATTCTGATATAAGCGGAGGAAAGACAGGCTATACCAGGGCGGCCGGACGTTGCTTAATCGCTTCGGCCGGTAGAGATAACCGGGAGGTAGTAGCAGTACTGCTTAATTCTTCCAATGATTGGTTGGAGAGCAGGAATTTACTGGATTATGGACTGGATCATTTTAAACAGGTAACCCTGCTGGAAAAAGGTGAACTTATTCATGAAATTGACTGGGCCGGTTCCCGCGAGGGAAGACTGGGGCTGATTACCGAAAGCCCGATTACAGTATTGGTACCACAAGGAGATCGAACGATCGTCAAAAAAGAGTTGTATATAAAGTCAGAGCTGGAATTACCGATAATGAAAGGGGAGCTGGTCGGCTCACTCCAAATATCGGTCGATGACCGGCTGTTGAATCGGACTGATTTAATTGCCCAGAATGATTTAAATTATAATTCGATTTTTTTAAGATTTTGGCACTGGATGATCAGTTATTTTAATGAGCAGTGATTAAGGAGATAATGGGGTGTTAACTGGATGGACAGGTTACAGAAGGTGATGGCTGAAGCCGGGATTGCTTCACGACGGAGAGCAGAGGAGATGATCAGTCAGGGTAGGGTTAAGGTTAACGGACGGGTGATCAGCAAACAAGGGAGCAAGGTATCGGCTGATGATCGGATCGAGGTTGATGGAAAAGTAATTAAGCGGGAGAAAAAGGTCTACCTTCTTTTATATAAGCCGGTAGGTTTTATTACTACGGTTGATGACCCGCAGGGCCGAAAAACTGTGTTCGACCTGATCAAGGGGATTACGGCGAGAATTTATCCGGTCGGTCGGTTAGATTATAATACCAGCGGACTTTTGTTGATGACTAATGATGGTAAGCTGACCTTTCAATTGACTCATCCTTCCTTTCTAATTGATAAAACTTATCAGGTATTGGTTAAAGGGTACCCAAAACAGAGTGATTTCCGACAATTGGAAAAAGGAATTTGTCTGGAAGATGGGCTTACTGCTCCGGCTAAGGTCAGTAAGATCGTGCGATTAAAGGCCAATACTCTTTTTAATCTGGCGATCCATGAAGGGAGAAACCGACAGGTTAGGCGAATGTGTCAGTCGATTGGATTTCCGGTCGAACAGCTACAGAGAATAAAATATGCCTTTTTAGACCTGGACGGATTGCAAGAAGGAGAGTATCGTTTTTTAAGTCCGGCTGAAGTGAATAAATTAAAGAAAAACCTGCCATCAGGGTAGGTTTTTCCCTTGTATTTTCAAAGATTGATTGATAAAATAGAAGTTAGTTATCAGTGGAATGAGGTGAAAATGGTGTTTTTGAAAAAAATGAAGATTGATGGGTTTAAATCTTTTGCTAAACCGATAGTGATCAATTTTGAATCGCCTCTAACAACGATTGTAGGTCCTAACGGGAGCGGAAAGAGTAATATTCTGGATGCTTACCGTTGGGTGCTGGGGGAACAGAGTGCTAAATCCTTGCGGGGTAGTCGGATGTCCGATATTATCTTTGCGGGAAGTGATCACTATAAACCTTTACATAAAGCGAGCGTAACCCTTTATCTGGACAACACGGCTCAAATTCTACCCTTAGAGAGCGGGGAAGTTAGAATTTGTCGCCGGGTGACTGATAGTGGTCAGAGTGATTATTCAATTAATGGACGGTCATGTCGCTTAAAGGATATTGAAGAGCTTTTTTTGGATACCAGTATCGGCAGAGATGCTTATTCTGTTGTCAGCCAGGGAGAGATCGAGACGATTTTGAACAGTAAACCGGAAAAACTAAGGGTTTTTTTTGAGAAAGCTGCCGGGATCAGTAAACATAAGTTGCGGCGGGAAGAAGCTGCCAAGCGATTGGAAAAAACCAGATTGAATCTGCAGCGAGTTCAGGATCTGGTCTGGGAACTGGAAAACCAGCTAACGCCCCTGGAAAAGGCGGCCGAGAAAACCAGAAAGTATTTGCATTTAAAAGAAGAACTTGAAGTGCTGGCAATAAATCTGTTCCTGGAAGACTGGGAGCGTAATCGGAAAAACCTGGCCAAGGCCGAAGCTAAAAAAAAATTGCTGGAAAAAGGGCTTGCTCAGGCGGAAGCAGAACTGGAAGCAGCTGAAAATAAGGTTCAAGCTGAGCAGAAAAAGCTGGAACAGGAACAGGAGATAAGTGAAGTTCTCCAGGAGAGTTACTATAATCTCAAGGCAAAAAGTGAGGAAACAACAAGCAATTTGAAGGTTCTAAAGGAACGTAATAATAGCTTATTACGGGAAAAAGGGGTACTGGAAGAACAGATTGGCGATGAGTTGGAGACCAAGGGAAAGTTGATTGCGATCGGGGATCAGGTAGCAGTAACCTTGCTGGAAAATAAAGAACATGAAGCCGGTATTGACCGGAAACTTACCGAAAAAAGTGAGCTGCTGGTAGAGAAGAGGAAGTTACTCCAGGAAAGGAAAGAAAAACTCTTTTTGCGCCGAAATTCTGTGATGGGAGAGAATATTGAATTAACTGATGTCCAGGCAGAACTGGAAAAATTGCGCGGTAAAAACCACTACCTTGAATCAGGTTTGGACAAACTGTTGTTGAAAAAGAAAGAGGTAGTTGTCGAACTAGAACATAAATTGCTCGGCCAGGATGATTTAGAGCAGAGCTTAAACTCGCTTGAGCAGGAGAGCAAGTCAGTTTGTATGCAGCTTAATCAATTAAAGGAGCAACAGATAATCCTGGAAAATGAGATAAATCGAACTCAAGAGGAGCAGGCCGGGATAAATAGCAAGTTAAATAAAAATCAATCCAGGTTGACTGTGCTGCAGGAGATGGAAGAGGAATATCAGGGTTATTTTCGGGGTGTGAGAAGTATTTTACCCCAAAAAGCCGATTTTTCCGGCCTGATCGGGGTTGTAGCCGATTTGATAAAAGTGGAGGAGAAATATGAATTAGCGATAGAAACCGCGCTGGGAAGCCGTTTGCAGCATGTGGTTGTTGAAGATGATGATACAGCCCGCCAGTGTGTTAAATACTTAAAAGACAATAAAGGGGGAAGAGCTACCTTTCTGCCGCTTAATCTGGTCAAAGGGAGAGAGAGCCGGCCGGAACAACGCGGAATCAGTCAGTTGTCTGGTTATTTAGGTCAGGCTGCTAACTTTGTTAAATTCGATCAAACCCTCCAGCCGGTTATCGATTATTTGCTGGGAAGAACACTCATGGTCAGCAGCTTGAAGGAGGCGACCGCGATTGCCAAATATAGTAATGCCGTCTATAAGATAGTGACCCTGGAAGGTGAACTTATTTCTCCGGGCGGAGCGATTACCGGGGGCAGTCAGACTGGTACAAATAAAGGTCTATTAAGCCGTTCCCGAGAGATCAAGGAATTAAAGCGGGCGATCACCAGCTTTGCGCAAACAAGAGAGCAATTAGTCCGAAACGAAAAAGAGAAGCGGGCCGATTTAGCGGATAATCTTGCCTTGATTGCTGAGCAGAGAGAGAGACTCGCTCAATTGGATTTGGATAAAAAGGCCGTAAATAACGAGATTGATAATTTGAAAAGGGAACAGGTTGCTTTAGATCGGGAGTTAGCCGGAATTAATCAGGATTTTCTGGAATATCATCAACAACTGGAAGATAATGATCAGGAGATTGCTCGCCTGGAACAAAGGATTGAGCTGATTAATAACGAATATTTTAAGGAAAAAGACCAGATCGAGCAAATGGAAGAGGATATCAAGTTATTGGAACAACAGGAAGAAATCTTTAATACTGAGCTGACTGAATTAAAGATCGCTTTAGCAACGATTAGGCAAAAAAAAGACGGTCTGCTCAAAGAGCGAGAAGGTATTAATAGCAGGTTAGAAAATAGTAATAATAAGATGGAGGAATTACACCAGCAACTGGACCATGTAGAAGAAACTATTGCCAAGATCGGTGAACGGGAAAAACATTTAATTGAGCGGTGTGAATATTTTACGGCTGATGCTGAAAAAGCCCGGGAAGATTATCAGCAGAAAAGCAAGCAAATTAAAGATAAACAGCAGCAGTTAGAACAGCTCCGGGAGCAAATGGCCCAAAGCCAACAGACCATCAATGATTTAAAAGAGAAAAACCATCAGCAGGATCTCAAGGTCACCCGGTTGGAGGATAAATTGGAACAGCTTGGCGAAAAGTTAAGCGGCGAATATGGAGTTGATCCTCGCCAAGGCTATCACCATAAGATTAAAATCGAAAACTATCAGCTGGTTAAGCAAAAGATCAATGAATTTAAGCAGGCGATGGAAGGCCTGGAACCGGTTAATCCGGGAGCTATCGATGAACATCGCGAACTTAAAAAACGGCTGGATTATCTTATCGAACAACAGGCCGATCTCTTGAAAGCGGAAGACTCGATTATAACGGTTATTGAAGAAATAGAGAAAAATATGAGTCAACAGTTTTATAATACCTTTAGCGAAGTGAAAGGTCATTTTGAGAAGATTTTCGGTCAACTCTTTAATGGGGGAAAGGCGGAACTTAGTTTGACTTCTCCCGCTAACTTATTGGAAACAGGAGTGGAAATTGAGGCACAACCACCCGGTAAGCAATTGAAAAAACTAACATTGATGTCCGGTGGTGAGCGGGCACTTACGGCCATAGCCCTGGTCTTTGCTTTTTTAAAGGTTAATCCCAGTCCGGTTTATATCCTTGATGAGATCGATGCCTCGCTTGATGATGCCAATGTAATACGCTTTGCTCGCTTTGTTAAGGAGTATTCTAATACTGTGCAGTTCTTGATTATTACCCATAATAAAAGTATGATGATGGAGGCCAATATTATCTACGGTATTACCATGGAAGAACCGGGTATATCAAAATTAGTTTCACTGAGACTTGATGAGGAAATAGCATAAGGGGTGTTGACAATGAAGGTCAAAGGGATTTCCAGGGAAATCGTTAATTTATTATTAGAGAGAAGCAATAAGCTAGGTCAGGGACGAACCGTCGGGGTAATCGGATTTATTAGTAAACAAGGCTATATTAGTGAATATGGAAAGATTATCGACGGTGGTCTGTCGGGCCTTCCTTTCCGCCGACTGCTGGGCGGGGTAATGGAACAAAAAAGGGTTTCATTACTGGAATTGATTAATCGATTACCGGCTAACGCAGTTGTTATTTCTACTTCTCCCGGAAAAACAGGCATAATAATTAGTACGGGAGGAATTAATATATTTGATGTACCAATCGTAAAAATTGGAGTTAAGGATAAAAAGGCAGTCGGAGTAGGAATTATTTACCCTGATAAGTCTTTATTTGAACTTGCCACCAGATCAGAACGGGTAGAATTAAACATCCTGGCTGCTTTAAATATGGAAGAAGAAAGGAAAGCCCTCCGCGAATCAAGTGAGCTGCGTTTAGAGTACCTGGGAATTTCCGAGAAACTTCCGGTGCTGGATATCCCGGCCCAGGGAGGATATTTTATCTCAAATACTGAGCAAGAGTGGACTTTGCCGCGCGAGAAAGTTCAAGGGCTTAGCCTTGATTTGGCCAGTCGCCTGGTTAACAAGTCGGTTGAGATCGAACAGGGTAGAGAGGTTGCTGCGATCGGAATGATCAATGATAGCGGTTTGGTGGAACAGGCCGGGGAAATCGTTGTAGGTGGAATGGGGTATGTCCCTTCCCGCTTATTGGTAAACAGTTTTGTTGATATATCAGAGATTTCGCTGCGGGAGGCCTATACGAGGATTATCCCGGAGAAGGCCGTAATTGTCCATACCCATCCCGGTGGAACCGGTGTAATGCATATGGGGGATGCGATTGCTGCCCCCGGAACCTGGGGTCGATCGATCATTGCGATCGGTCATGATAAAGCCGGACAGATAAAGGGGGCTTCGGTGATTGACGCTAGCGAAGAGATCAGCCGGTTGATTGACGAATATGAGGAAATAGAACAGCACTTTTTTATGGTTAATACGGCCCAAGAGGAAACCCGATTGAGAAAACGGCGCTACCAGATTGCGCAGGAGTTTACCGATTTATGCCGGGAAATTGTGATCAAGTGAGTTAAAAGGGGTGTCAGGAGATGATCGATTTTTTTAAAGGAAAAAATGCTCAGGAGCAAGAGCAGCTTAAAGTAGAAAAGAATGAACAAGAGGGATTTTTTTCCAGACTAAAAAAGGGCTTGAGTAAAACTAAAAATGACTTTATTAATCAGGTTACAACCTTATTTAGCTCATCTGGTAAAATTAATGAGGACCTATTTGAGCAACTTGAAGAGATCTTGATTCAGGCTGATGTAGGCGTTGCTACCACGATTAAACTAATCGAAGAACTTAAGGAAAGGGTAAAGCAGGATAAGATCAGTGAAGCGGCTGAGCTTAGTTCCGTCTTTAAGGAAGAATTGAGCCGCTTACTACAGGATGAAGCTACCGGGCTTGATATTAAGCCAGGTCTCAATATATTAATGGTTGTAGGGGTGAATGGCGCCGGGAAAACAACCACTATTGCTAAAATTGCTCAGCGTTATAAAAGTCAGGGCAAACAGGTTCTCCTTGCTGCCGGTGATACCTTTAGAGCTGCGGCGATTGATCAACTCAAAGTCTGGGGAGAGAGAGTAGGAGTCAATATAATTGCTCAACAGGAGGGCGCTGATGCCGCGGCGGTGACCTTTGATGCGATCCAGTCAGCCCGGGCCAGGGAGGTAGAGTTGTTGATCGTTGATACGGCCGGCCGGCTCCATACCCAGAAAAATTTAATGGAAGAATTAAAGAAAGTTAGAAGGATAATCGAACGGGAAGCAGTAGCGGCACAAACTCAGGTATTGCTTGTTCTTGATGCTACTACGGGTCAAAATGCGATGAACCAGGCTAAAATTTTTAATGAGGCAGTCAATGTAGACGGAATAGCCTTGACTAAACTTGACGGTACGGCTAAAGGCGGGATCGTAATTGCCATTAAGAATGAACTCGGTATTCCGATCAAACTTATTGGTGTCGGAGAGCAAGCAGAGGATTTACAGGATTTCAAACCAGATGAATTTATTGAAGCACTTTTTAGTGAATAAAAAAACCCCGGCAACGGGGGCTTTTTTTTAGGGTTTCTTGACAAATCCGGCTAAAGAATCATTATTTAAGTCCTTAGTCGAGCCGGTTGTGCAGGGGTTAAAAGAGCTTTTTTTAGCCGGACAGACCGGTTTTGATGCCCTGCCCCAGGATATTAAACGGGAATTTGAAACTGTTATTCATGATATGAGCAAGGCAGCAGCAGAGACTTACATCAGACAGTGGAGAAGATTCTTTATTGCCGGTTGGGATTTTATTTTAAATGCTAAGGAGTGATTGAAAGGAGAAATTTCATTATGAACAAAAAACTACTTACTCTGGTAATCGTGCTTGTACTTATGATCAGTATAGTGGCCGGATGCACCAATCGCGAAGAGTCAGTCCGGGAAAAAATGATCGTTATCGGTGAGAGCTCTAGTTTTGACGGGGGCTTTGCCGCAATCTACGGTCCGGAGTATGGTAATTCATTCACTTACCATTATTACATCAATAATTTTTATCAGCCATTTAGTTGAGTATAGGGACGGCCAAATTTCCCCCTGTCTTGCGGAGAGATGGGCAGTTTCTGCTGACGGTCTGGTCTATACCTTTCATCTCCGTGATGATGTTAAATTTTCCGACGGAACCGTCTTTAATGCTGAGAGTGTAAAGTTGTATTTTGACCGGATGATTTTTTTCTTGACAGAATACCGCTAATATAGTAAACTATCATCTGTAAAGCTATTATCCTTAACACTCAGCAGGTGATTTTTTTGTTAGAAAAGATGGTTGAAATTGGTTTTTTATTTGATTTTTATGGGAAACTCCTTACCGATAAACAGCAAGAGACAATGACGCTTTATTATTATGACGACCTCTCCCTCGGTGAGATTGCCGAACGGCTGGCGATCAGTCGGCAGGGGGTATATGATCACCTCCAGCGGGGAGAAGAACTGCTCAGGGATTATGAGAAAAAACTACAGTTAGTTAAAAAATATACCAATCTTAAGGAAGGGCTGGAAGGCTTTGCCGAATATATACAGGGACAGGAGATTAACCCCCAGATCAGAGAAGAGTTAACCAAGAAGCTGAAAGGAATCAAAGAAGCTTTATAAAAAGCGAGTTGAGGAGGGGAAAGTATGGTTTTTCAGAACCTGGCCGAAAAACTTCAGGCTACCTTTAAAAAACTACGGGGTAAAGGTAAACTGACCGAAAAAGATGTTCAGGCGGCCCTGAAAGAAGTTAAGTTAGCCCTGCTGGAAGCTGATGTTAATTATAAAGTTGTCAAAGACTTTGTTGGGAAGGTTCAGGAAAGGGCAGTTGGTTCAACGGTAATGGAAAGCCTGACACCGGGACAACAGGTCATCAAGATAGTTAATGATGAATTAACCCAGTTAATGGGTGGGAGTAAAAGCGAGCTAGAGTTTGCCGCTAAATCGCCGACTATCCTGATGCTGGTTGGATTACAGGGAGCCGGTAAAACGACCAGTGTTGGTAAACTCGGTAAATATTTACAAAAACAAGGGAAACAGCCCCTGTTGGTAGCGGGAGATATTTATCGACCGGCTGCGATTAAACAGTTGCAGATATTAGGAGAACGGCTGGCCATCCCTGTTTTTACGATGGGTGATCAGAAAAATCCAATTGATATTGCAAAAGCAGCGCTCAGCTATGCTACTTCCAATAATCACGATCTGGTGATCCTGGATACGGCCGGTAGGCTTCATATTGATCAGAAGATGATGGATGAGCTGAAGGGGATTAAAGCGAAAATTAATCCCGATCAAATCTTACTGGTAGTGGATTCAATGACCGGTCAAGATGCGGTCAATGTAGCTCAAAACTTTGATCAAACCCTCGGGATCGATGGGGTAATTTTAACCAAACTAGATGGTGATGCCCGTGGTGGCGCCGCCCTGTCAATTAAGGCTGTTACCGGGAAACCGATTAAATTTGTGGGAATGGGCGAGAAAATGGATGCCCTTGAGGCTTTCCATCCTGATCGAATGTCCTCGCGGATCCTGGGGATGGGGGATGTACTTAGTTTGATTGAAAAGGCTGAGGCCAATATGGATTTACAAAAGGCTTTGAGTCTGGAGGAAAAGCTGCGCCAGAATGAATTTACCCTGGAGGATTTTATTGAACAGATGGAACAGGTCCGCAATATGGGTCCCCTTGACCAAATCCTCGGGATGATACCGGGAATTGCAGGGGCCAATCAGCTTAAGAATCTTCAGGTTGATGAAAAACAGCTTGATCATATTGCGGCCATTATAAACTCAATGACTCCCCAGGAAAGGCGGAGCCCGGAGATTATTAACGGCAGCCGGAGAAAACGGATTGCCCGGGGGAGCGGAACCAGTATCCAGGAAATCAACCGTTTATTAAAGCAATTTAAACAGACTAAAAAGATGATGAAACAATTTAGTGATATGTCGAATGGCAAGATGAAAGGGTTGAGAAAGTTACCTTTTTTTAATTAATCGTCGTTACTTTTGAAGGGAGGTGAAAAAATTGTCAGTTAAGATCCGTTTAAGACGAATGGGGAGTAAGCGGAATGCTTCGTACCGCCTGGTGGTCGCTGATTCCAGAAAGCCTCGTGACGGCCGTTTTATTGAGGAATTGGGCTACTATAATCCTACGACTGAACCTGCTACCGTCAATATTAATGAAGAAAAAGCGTTGAAATGGCTGAAGGAAGGTGCCATCCCTTCTAATACAGTCAAAAGCCTGTTAAAAAAGGAAGGTATTTTAGCCAAATTTATTGAGCAAAAAGCATAGGGGGGGTTGAATTACTCCGATGAAAGAATTGGTTGCAACGATCGCCAGAGCAATAGTTGATCAGCCAGATATGGTTCGTATTAATGAAGTAGAAGGTGAAAAGTCAGTTATATTGGAAGTAACTGTGGCTAACGATGATATGGGTAAAATTATCGGAAAACAGGGCAGGATTGCCCGGGCGATCCGGACGGTAGTAAAAGCTGCAGCTACCAAAGAAGGCAAAAAAGTAATTGTTGATATTCAGGAAAATTAGCCTGTTGCTGAAGAGAGCCGTGAGTAATTAATGAATAATAATAAGACACGGGTGAGTATTGGAAAAATAACCAAACACCAGGGTAATAAAGGTGAAATTAGGGCGATTCCACTCACCGATAACCCGAAGAGATTTGAGTTGCTGGACAAGGTTTTGCTGGTTAAAGGTGACCGGATAATTAGCAAAGAGATCGAATATATTCGTTTTTATAAGAATTTTATCATCCTTAAATTAGACGGAGTAGATGACCTGGAGCAGGCTTCGAACTATCGAAATTACCTGATTCAGATTCCGGAAGAAGAGAAGTTACCTTTACCCGAAGGCGAGTACTATATTGACGATTTGCTTGGTTTTAAGGTCTTGACCGAAGATGGTCGGGAACTCGGCAGTTTAACCGAAGTGATCAAAAATGCCGGTACTGACATATTTTTGGTTAAGGGGGAATCAGCTGAATACATGATTCCGGCAGCCCGGGCGATTATCACCAAAATAGATCAAACTGCTGCCCGGATAATGATCAATCCGCCCCCTGGTTTGCTAGAGCTATAGGTATTGAGGTGTAAATTGATGTTTTTTGATATACTCACACTGTTTCCGGCAATGTTTTCCGGTCCGTTTAATCACAGTATGTTAGCAAAGGCACAGGAAAAAGGTTTGATTGAAATAAACTTAATTAATATCAGGGATTATACTTTGGATAAACACCAGACCACCGAT
Organism: Halanaerobiales bacterium; assembly: GCA_022360715.1. Lineage (GTDB taxonomy): Bacteria > Bacillota > Halanaerobiia > Halanaerobiales > DTU029 > JAKSCG01. The sequence continues at coordinate 36,246 of JAKSCG010000093.1, read as the reverse complement.
GATACTCCATATGGCGGTGGGGCCGGTATGGTGATGAAAGTACCCCCAATTTACCGGGCTTGGGAAGAAAGATCCCAGCAACGGGGACAGGAAACCCCAGTAATCTTATTGAGTCCACAGGGGAGAAAACTGGAGCAGGGGTTAGTGAAGGAGTTAAGTAACCGTTCGGGATTAATCTTAATCTGTGGTCACTATGAAGGAGTGGACGAACGGGTTCGTGAGCTGATTGTCAGTGAGGAGATTTCCCTGGGGGATTATGTCTTGACCGGTGGTGAGCCGGCGGCGATTGTTCTGGTAGATGCTATCGCCCGGATGATTCCGGGGGTTCTCGGCGCCCAGCAATCCAGGATTGAAGATTCCTTTTATAATGGGTTGCTCGATTACCCTCATTACACTAGACCCAGGGCTTTCCGGGGGAGAGAAGTTCCTGATATCCTATTAAGCGGTCATCATGCCCGAATAGAAAGATGGCGACGCAAGCAAGCCCTAAAGCGGACACTATTGAGACGGCCGGAGTTGGTCAAAATTAAAAAACTTACTGTTGAGGAGCGAGAACTCCTGCAAGAGCTTAAGGAAGAATTAGCAGGTGAAAATGATGGGAAGATTGGAAGCTAATGTTTATGTAGGATTGTTACACTCCCCGATCTATAACAAACGGGGGGAGAAGATCACAACTACCGTTACAAATATGGACCTTCATGATATTGCCAGGGCCGGTAAAACCTATAATATCAAAGGTTATTATGTGGTCAACCCCTTAAAATCACAGCAGGCATTGATTAGAAGAATGAGCAAGTACTGGACAAGTGATTATGGCGCTGAATATAATGTTAATCGGCAGGAAGCTTTTTCAGTGCTGAAAATCGCCAGTAGCCTGGATGAGGTCGTTAAAAAGATCGAAGCGGAGACAGCACAAAAACCCATCTTAATTGCTACTGATGCCAAACCCTTGGAGCATGCTGTATCTTATCGAGAGATTCGGAAGAGTATCTTTAATTCCACCCGGGCTTTTTTGCTAATATTTGGAACTGGCTGGGGGTTAACCGAAGAAACCCTTGCTTTATGTAATTATATTTTGGAACCAGTTTATGGCCGGGGTAATTTTAACCACCTTTCTGTCCGGAGTGCCGTTTCCATAATCCTGGATCGGCTGCTTGCTGAAGAATGGTGGGCCTGAAATATTGTTTTTTATTGGTTGATATGGTATAATACCATTTGTGTAAAATGACTTTTCTAATATTGTAGATAGAGGAAGAGCTTGATGGAAGGAGGTAGTTGCTGGATGAGCGATATTATTAACGATATTGAAAAAGCACAGCTTCGAGATGATATTCCTGAATTTGCCCCTGGTGATACCCTTCGCTTAATGGTTAAGGTTGTTGAAGGTGGAAAAGAACGTTTACAGCCTTATGAAGGTGTTGTGATAAAACGTCAAGGGGGGGGAGCAAGAGAATCCTTTACAGTCCGTAAGGTTTCGCACGGCTTTGGTGTAGAAAGGACCTTCCCGGTTCACTCTCCCAAAATTGCCAGTATAACAGTCCTTCGACGTGGTGCGGTCAGAAGAGCCAAATTGTATTACTTAAGGGACAGAAAAGGGAAAGCGGCCCGAATTAAGGAAAAACGGAATTAAGAAACAGGGGTGAGGGTTTCCTTTCACCCTTTTTTCTTAGATTATGTGGAGGGATTTGATGATCCAATGGTATCCGGGCCATATGGCCAAGGCCAAGAGAATTTTGCGTGCTGATCTTAAACTGGTTGATCTGGTAATTGAGATACTGGATGCCAGGATTCCGGGCAGCAGTCAGAATCCTGCCCTCGATGAACTTTTACATACTAAAGAACGAATAATTGCACTAAACAAAAAGGATTTGGCTGCTGATGACCTGACGTGTTTATGGTTACGGCATTTTCAGCAAAAATATCCTTCGATTGCCGTTAATGCGCTCAAAGGGGAAGGGATTAGCAGTTTACTGGCCTTAATTAGGCAAACCGGGGCTCAAATCAACAGCCGGGTCCTTAAAAAAGGGAGAAAAAGCAGGGAGATCCGGATCATGATCATCGGGATCCCCAATGTCGGCAAATCTGCTTTGATCAATACTTTAACAGGAAGCAGTATGGCTAAAACCGGTAATAAGCCGGGTGTTACCCGGGGGAGACAATGGATTGGGGTCGGGGACGAGATCCAGCTTCTCGATACTCCCGGTATCCTCTGGCCTAAATTTGGTGATGAAGATGTCGGCTATAAATTGGCGCTGACCGGTGCGATCAGTGATGATATTTTTGATCAGGAACTGGCTGCCTATAAGCTGATCGAGTATTTACTTAATATCGATCCGGATATCTTGTCCCGGACCTATCAAATTAAGTTGGTGAGCAATCAACCTGATGATATCCTTGCGCTGATCGGGAAAAAACGGGGCTGTTTGTGCAGTGGGGGCCGGATTGACCGTGACCGGGCCAGTAAAACCCTCATTAATGAGTTTAGAAAAGGTAAATTAGGACCGGTAACACTGGAAAAACCAGTTATGGAGGCTTAAAAAAATTGGATTGTGCCAAATATAGTATTAAACAGTTGGAAAAGTATTTAGAGACGATTGAAGTTGATGAAAAGGTAATATCTAACCTACAAAAGGACCCCCGCAAAGGGGTCCGGGATTTAGCGAAAAAATATCGTCGTTTAATTGAGCTGGAAAGAGTTAAGGTCGAGCGATGGCACTTATTAAATAAAAAAGAGGCATTTTTAAGAAAGAATGGATTTGAGTTGATTGCCGGTGTCGATGAAGCAGGGCGGGGACCGTTAGCCGGACCGGTGGTAGCGGCGGCCGTTATTCTAGATCCGGCTGAGACTTTGCTCGGACTTGACGATTCCAAAAACCTGACCGTTGAAGAACGGGAAAGACTTTTTGCTTTAATTAGTCAGCAAGCACTGGCAGTAGGGACGGGAATAGTTGATAATCACACGATCGATCAGCTCAATATACTTCAGGCAACCTTTGAGGCGATGAGAAAAGCGGTACGGAGCTTGGTGCCCTTACCGGAATATCTTTTAATTGATGGTAATTGCAAAATTCCCCATTGTTCGCTCAAGCAAGAAACAGTAATTGATGGAGATCGAAAAGTAAATGCAATCGCTGCGGCCTCAATTGTTGCCAAAGTGACCAGGGATCGTTTGTTGGAAGAGTATCACCAGCAATATCCCCAGTATGGGTTAATCAGAAACAAGGGTTATGGAACCAAAGAACATATTGAAGCCTTGAAGCAGTATGGTCCTTCTTCTCTGCACCGTTTTACCTTTTCCATTGTTAATAAATATAATTATATCAAGACAAAAAATCAAATTTTACAGACTGATCAGCCCAAAGAACTGATCCAACTGGGTGAAACACTCGCTGCTTCCAGTATTTTTACCGCCGAAAACCTGGTTGAATTGAGAAAAGTATATCGAAAACAGTTCAAAAAGATCAGTAAAGGGGGTTAAAAGAATAAAATGAATTCGTTAAAAATAACCCGGGGGGCTATGATTGCCGGCATCTATATCGTTATTACCTATCTTTTGGCTCCGGTTAGTTTCGGTCCCCTACAGTTTAGGGCGGCTGAGGCGCTGACAGTTTTACCGATTCTTTATCCGGAGGCCATCCCCGCCCTTTTTATTGGGGTACTAATCTCCAATATCTTTGGTGGACTAGGCCTGGTCGATATAATTGGTGGTAGCCTGGTTACCTTAATTGCCGCCTATTTTACTTATTATTTCCGGGCCAGTATCCTGGCCTATTTAAGCCCGATCGTCTTTAACGGATTTTTAATTAGTATCTATTTAAAGATTTTATTTGATTTGCCCTACTGGCTAACCGTTATTCAGATTTCTATTAGTGAAGCAGCTGTAGTTTTTCTGCTCGGCTATCCCCTGATCTATTATTTGAAAAAAAGGGGTTTAGGAAAGGCGGAAATCCAGTGATTAGAAAGGCAGAATCAAGGGATATCGACCGGTTGGTAGCTCTGCGTTGTGAGATGCTGGAGAGTATTTCCGGCAACAGAACTACCCGGGACGGTCAGGAAATAATTAAGCGTTTTTTCACCGAAAAATGGGACTTTAAAAATCCGCTTTACTTTGTTTATGAAGATGGAGCCGGGATTAGGGGAATGGCCGCTGTTTCTTTTTTTCCCGGACTGCCTTCGACCCAAAATCCTACGGGCAAGTGTGCCTTAATCTTTGATGTATCTGTAACTGCTGACGCTAGATCCCACGGAATCGGACGAAGATTGCTGCGGGTGGTGATCAAGCATTGCGCGGAAAAAGGGATTGGATTTATTCACTTAAATGCTTCCGAAATGGGGAAGGAGATTTATCGTTCGCTCGGTTTTGAGGAGTATAAAGCCTGTCCGGAAATGAGGATGTTCTATCATAAAATAAGCGAGTTTTAGTCTGGGAAGGTGATTGACCTGCGGGCAACAAAATGATATAATTTTAATAAACTGGTTACGGATCATAGCTGAGAAAACGGACGGAGATTTGGTTAGGGGATGAGTCGAGGTGATCAATCGCAGGAATCCGGTTCCTCTATATATACAACTTAAAGAAGAGTTACTCGATAAAATTAAAAACGAGATCTGGGAACGGGGGTATCAAATTCCGACCGAAAAGGAATTAATTGAAATCTATGACTTGAGCAGGGCTACGGTCAGAAAAGCTGTTGAGATCTTAATTAATGAGGGTTATCTCTATATTAAAAAAGGGATCGGTACATTTGTGGCCAGAAAGCATCCGGCGATCGGATTTGAACCGTTGATTAGTTTAACTTATTCCCTGGAAGCGAGAGGGATCCAGGCTAAAAATAGGGTTGAAAAAAGAGAAGTTATTGTACCGAATCGGAAATTATTAAAAAAACTTCGCTGGAAGGAGCAGGACAGCTGCTTCTACCTAAAAAGATTACGTCTGGTCAAAGAGATGCCGCTGGCAATCGAAGAGTCTTATTTTTCAAAAAAATATCAGCTTAATCAAAAGGGTTTTGATTTAAGCGGTTCACTGGCCAAAATATTGCTTCAGGATCTGAAAATTGTAATTAGCAAGATCGAACAGATCGTAACTCCCCGTTTGCCCTCAACTAAAGAACAACAGGAACTACAGATTGAGCAGGATAAACTAATCTTAAATATGGAAAGATGGATTTACATCGAAGATCAAGCAGATCCTTTTTATTACCTGAAATTTATTATCCCCGGTGATATTTACTCTTATTCCTATTAATTAATTTAGGCCGGCCAGACAAGGAGAGCTAACCTTTAAATTAACGGAATTTTGACAATTGAGCCAACAGATTGCGCCGACAAGAGCAGCAAACGACTATTATTTAACATAAGGACGTCAGGACGTCCTGATTATGAAAGGAGGGGTTTTATGAGCAAGCTGAGCAGAATTAAAAAGAAGATGACCCGGTTGTTCGGCACAGCGATCGAATGTCGGGAATGGCGTTCCTCCATAGTGTTGGAAGGGATAGTTAATAGCTGGGAGCAGGTTGTTGCTGCCGGGAACCTGGCTGCCGGTAAGGGTTATAAGGGGGTTGTTAACCGGATTGAAGTCAAAGGCTTGCCGACGGAAAGAATCAGAAAACCGGATTGGCGGGATCATCACCTTAATCAGCGACGGGTTGATGTATTAGTAATTGGGGGTGGAATAATCGGCAGTGCAATCATCCGGGAATTGGCAAAATGGGAGCTATCAGTTTTATTAGTTGATAAAGAAGGGGACCTGGCAATGCATACATCTTCACGGAATGACGGGATGATCCATCCCGGGCTGCTGCCCAAACCCGGCTCGCGGAAGGCCTATTTTAATGTAAGGGGAAATGAGTTGTATTCAAGGGTTACCAAGGAGTTAAATGTAGATTTTACCAGACCCGGTTCCTTCATTCTCTATGATCAATGGGCGATGAAGTTGCTCTATCCGTTGATTAAACTCCGGGCCAGACGAAATAAAGTAAAAGATTTAAGACTGATCGGCCGGGATGAACTACAGCAGCTTGAGCCCGGTTTAGCTCCGGAGATCCGGGGCGCCCTGTATATTCCTTCCGCCGGGGTACTTTCTCCTTATAAAATGACGATTGCCTATGCTGAAAATGCAGTTGCCAACGGGGCCGAAGTATCTTTAAATACAATGGTGGAGGCGATGGAGAAAAAAGGGGATGAGATAACAGCGGTTAAAACAAACCGCGGGAAAGTATTTCCCCGGATAATTATTAATGCGGCCGGGGTCTTTAGCGATGTAATTGCCGATCTGGCCGGTGATCAGTTCTTTACTATTCATCCCCGTAAAGGGGAGATCATCCTGTTGGATCGGAAAAAGGGTGAGCTGATCAAGGCTATTTATTCCCGACCTGAGTTTAATCGAATCAAAGGCAGCAGCAAGGGAGGAGGGATAATCAAGACCATTGAAGGTAATGTTTTAATTGGACCGGATGCCTATGAACAACCCTACCGGGAAGATTTTACCACCAACCGGGAAAATATCTTAGCCTTGCTGGAGCGTTTCCTACCCATTTTCCCGGAGCTTTCCGCCAAGGATGTGATTACCTATTTTTCCGGGATCAGGGCGGCCACTTATGAGGAGGATTTCATTATCGAGAAGTCGGAGTATGTCCAGAATTTGATTCATGCGGCCGGGATTCAATCCCCCGGTCTGGCCTCTGCTCCGGCCATTGCCGAAGAAATAGAGAAGTTAACCCTGGAACTGCTGAGCGGTCAAAAAAGAGTGAAGGCGAGAGTAGGATGGAATCCGGTCAGAAAAGCTATCCCGGAGTTGAGTAAAATGGGAGCAAGGAGCAGGGGGGAATTAATCCGGAAAAAACCGGCCTATGGTGAAATTGTCTGTCGCTGTGAAGAGATCAGCAGGGGTGAAGTGATTGATGCCCTTCAATCGCCAATTCCGGCTACCACCCTTGATGCAATCAAAAGGAGGGTCAGGGCGGGAATGGGTCGCTGTCAGGGGGAGTTCTGTACCCCCTTGCTGATAAAAATTATGGAAGAAGAGGGTTTTGATATCATGGAGATTACCAAAAAGGGGAATAATTCCTATCTGTTGCTTGAAGAGACCAAAGGGTGAGGGGGTGAGAGCGATCAAAGCATATGATACAATCGTTATTGGAGGCGGACCGGCCGGTCTGGCGGCTGCTCTGTCCGCATTTGAAGCCGGGGCCGAGACCTTAATGATCGAACGAGAAAAAAGACTGGGCGGGATTTTGAAACAGTGTATCCACGATGGATTTGGTATTATCCGGTTTAATCAGGCCCTGACCGGTCCTGAATACGCCGGTTGGTATATTGAGATGGTTAAAAAAAGAGGGATTCCCCTTTTAACCAAAACCTTTGTTACGGAGATCGAACAAAGGGGAGATGGCTTTCGGCTCAGTTTAGTCAATTCGAGCGAGGGTCTTTATCAAGTAATTAGCAAGTCAATAGTGCTAGCCAATGGTTGTCGCGAGCGAACAGCCAGGCAGATCTTCATTCACGGCTCCAGACCGGCCGGAGTTTATACGGCCGGAACGGCCCAGTATCTGGTCAATATTTTGGGTTATTTGCCGACTAAACGCTGTGTTATTCTGGGGAGCGGTGATATTGGTTTGATCATGGCCCGGAGGTTAACCCTGGAGGGGGCCAAAGTGGTTGGAGTTTACGAAGCCAAAGCAACTCCTTCCGGTCTGGAGCGGAATATTGTCCAGTGTCTGGATGATTATGATATTCCCCTGAAATTATCCCACACCATAACCAGAATAATCGGTGAAGACAGGGTCGAAGCGGTTGAGGTTTCCCGGGTTGATCAAACGATGTCTCCCCTCAAAGGGACCGAGCAGGTGATCGAATGTGACGGGGTGATCCTATCGGTTGGTTTAATACCGGAAAACGAACTGGCCGAATCCCTGGGGGTTAGGATTGATCCCCGGAGTGGCGGCCCATATGTTGACCAGAGTTTTATGACCGGAATACCCGGGGTCTTTTCTTGTGGTAATGCGCTAACGGTCAGTGACCTGGTCGATTATGTTTCCGAAACCGGTAAATATGCGGGGGCAAGTGCTGCCAGCTTTGTTAAGGATTTACCGGCCCAGGAGTTGATCCCGATCGAAAAAAACGAAGCGGATTTTCTGTATCTGATTCCCCAGTGTTTTAATATTAATGCTGTTGAGCAACGCCTGATTCTTTATTTCCGCTCCAGGGAAAACCGGGAAAATGTCCAGGTCAAGGTGCTGGCCGATCATCAAGTGATTTATCAGCAGCGCTATCAAAAATTAATACCCCCGGAAATGAAAAGGATTGAGATTGATTCTTGTCCCAAACCGCTCAACGGGATCAGGGATTTAAGGGTAGAGATGGAGGAGGGAGCAAAATGCGAGAGTTAACCTGTATTCTTTGTCCGAGCGGCTGTCAACTGCAAATTAGCAAGAGCAATGGGGAGTGGACCGTGAACGGGAATTTGTGTCCCCGGGGTGAGGTGTATGCGGTTGATGAAATGATTAATCCCAAAAGGATCGTCTGTTCAACGATTAAGACAATCTATCCGGCGGTACCCAGATTACCAGTAAAAACAAGCCAAAAGATCCCAAAAGAAGATATTTTCCCGGTAATGAAAGTGATTAATCAGGTCAGACTGGACCATCCGGTCCGGCGTGGTGAAGTAATCGTCGCTAAGGTGCTGGGGACTGGTGCTGATATTGTTGCTACGGCCGATTTATATTACCTGTTAGAGGAGGAGGGTATTAATGGCTAAATCCCTTATGCTGGCAATAGATTGTGGAACTCAAAGTATTAGAGGGATTTTGATTGATCCGACCGGGCAAATTATTGCCAAAGCAAAGGTCGAGTTTGAGCCCTATTTTTCTGATTTGCCGGGCTGGGCGGAACAGGACCCGGAATTATACTGGCAGGGTTTGATCCAGGCCTGTCAAATCTTGAAAACTGAATACCCGGAAGAGTGGGCCAGAATAATCGGTGTTTCCGTTACAACCCAGCGGGATACTTGTGTCTGTCTGGATAAAAAGGGCCAGGTATTAAGAGCGGCCATCCTCTGGCTGGACCAGCGCCACGCCGAATGTAAAAAACCTTTACCATTATGGGTACAGTTAATGCTGTCGGCGGTTGGAATGAAGGATTCAATGGAATTAGTCCGGAAGAAGTCCTGTGCGAACTGGATCAAAGAGAATCAGCCTCAGCTCTGGGAAAAAACCGATAAATACCTGCTGCTATCCGGTTATTTTAACTATAAACTGACCGGTGAAACGGTCGATTCGATCGCGGCCCAGATCGGACATATTCCCTTTGATTATAAAAATAAAAAATGGTTAAGCAGTCGGAGTTTTAAATGGGAAGTGTTCGGGGTTGAGCGCGATAAACTGCCGACTCTGGTCGACTCCGGGCAGATTCTAGGGTATATTTCCGGTGCGGCTTCCGAAAAAACCGGAATAAAAAAGGGACTGCCGGTCGTTTCTTCCGGCTCAGATAAAGGGTGTGAGACACTGGCGGTCGGTTGTTCAAATCTGGAATGGGCCAGCCTGAGCTTTGGCTCTACCGCCACCATTCAGACAACATCTGACTATTATTTTGAACCCTTAAAATTTTTTCCGTCCTATCCGGCGGTTATTCCCGGAAAATATAACCCAGAGGTCGAAATATTTCGGGGCTACTGGATGATCAGTTGGTTTAAGCAGGAATTTTCCACCCGGGAGATGATCGAAGCGAAGAAAAAGGGAATTCTGGCCGAACAATTGCTAAACCTGAGATTAAAGGAAGTACCGGCCGGTTCCCAGGGTCTTTTCCTGCAACCATACTGGGGGCCAGGTCTGAAAAATCCGGAAGCCAAAGGGGCAATCATTGGTTTTGGGGATGTCCACACCCGCGCCCATATTTATCGTTCGATCATTGAGGGGATCAATTATGCCCTGCTCGACGGGTTAGAAAAGATTGAAGCCCGTTCCGGACAACAGATTAAAAAAATAGCTGTCTCCGGGGGAGGTTCCCAGAGCGACGTTATTTGTCAGATTACGGCCAATATGTTTAACCGCCCGGTTTATCGGATCCAGACCTATGAAACATCCGGATTAGGAGCTGCTATCGCCGGTTTTGTCGGCTTGAAGCTTTTCCGGAGTTTTGATCAGGCCATCAAAAATATGGTTTATTATCACAAGGTATTTGAGGCCGAGCCTGACCATGTTAAGGTGTATTCCCGGCTGTACAAACGGGTTTATAAAAAGATTTATCCCCGTTTACAGAAGTTATATCGCGAAATCAAGACGATTATTAACTATTAAAAAGGAGAGATGATCATGAGTAAAAAATATCAAGGATTTCGACCTGAATGGGAACATGAAGCTCCACCGGCCAAATCTTACCGCTCTATTTTTAAATGGGGTAATCCGGCTGAGTTTAAGAATCCCAATGAGCGGCTATATCAAATGATCAAGGCCAAGTTTAACTTAACTGATCAGGACTTTAAGCAGAAGAAAAATCAAGGGTTAGAAAAGGTATCATTTGAACAGGAGATCAGCTTGACGGCAGAACAGATTGCCGCCTTTGAAAAAATTGTCGGGGCAGAGAATGTGAAGGTAGATGACTATACCAGACTGGAAGTTGCTTATGGGAAGACGATGCTGGATGTAATGCGGCTCCGGGAAAAAATCGTCGAAAATATACCTGATCTGGTCCTCTATCCCCGCGACAGAAATGATATTATCGGGATAGTCGATTATTGTAATCAAGAACAGATACCGCTTTATGTGTATGGTGGTGGTTCCACAGTTACCAGGGGTGTTGAGTGCACTAAAGGTGGGGTCTCCTTAGATATTAGAGTTCATCTGAAAGATGTCATTGAATTTAACGAAGTTAATCAGACGATTACGGTAGAAGCCGGTATGTCAGGACCAGAGTTAGAAAGGGTGCTCAATCAAGCGCCGGAATTATTTGGGGCCAAAAGACGATATACCTGTGGCCATTTCCCCCAGTCTTTTGAGTATTCGGTAGTGGGGGGCTGGGTCGTAACCAGAGGGGCCGGTCAAAATTCTACCTATTTTGGGAAAATCGAAGATCTGGTAATATCCCAGGAATATATAACTCCGAGCGGAATTATTCAAAGTGATCCATATCCGGCTGCGGCCACCGGTCCGTCTATTGACCAAATTATGATGGGGAGTGAAGGGGCGTATGGGATCTTAACCCATGTTACCTTAAAAATATTCCGATATATGCCGGAAAATCAGCGAAAGTTTAGTTATATTTTTAAATCGTGGGAAGATGCCCGTGAAGCTACCCGGGAAATAATGCAGGGACAGTTTGGTTATCCTTCGGTGTTCAGGCTCTCTGATCCGGAAGAGACCGATGTAGTCCTGAAACTCTACGGGATTGAGGGTACGATCCTCGATAAAGCGATGAGTTTGTTTGGTTATAAAGCGATGGAACGTTGTCTCTTTTTAGGGTTTACCGACGGGGAAAAGGCTTTTACCAAAAATATGAAACGGCGTTTGCAGCGAATATGTAAAAAATATGGTGGGATGTATTTAACCGGTTATCCTACTAAAAGCTGGGAAAAAGGCCGGTTCAGAGACCCTTATCTCCGTGATTCGATCCAGGACTTTGGAATTATGACCGATACCCTGGAGTGTTCAGTTAATTGGGATAATATGGGAGAAGTGCACCGTGTCGTCCGGGAGTTTTGCAAAAGTAGGCCTAATACCATCTGCATGACCCATCTTTCGCATGCCTATCCCCAGGGGGCTAACCTCTATTTTATCTTTATTGCCCGGATTGACAGTATTGAAGAGTATATGGAATACCACCGGGGAATCCTGGATCATATCCAGAAATCAGGGGCCACGATGAGCCATCATCATGGCATCGGTAAAATGATTGCCCCCTGGCTGGAGGGTCAGATCGGTCGTAACCAGTTGGAAGTATTTCGGACCTTGAAGCGCCATTTTGATCCTAATAACATTATGAACCCCGGGGGGACACTGGCCCTTGATTTAAAAGAAGGGGAGAAAAGGGTTTTGAAATAAATAAATTGCCTGCTCACTGTTGCGATTGAGTTGACAGGTCAGGGTGGATATAATATAATAAGGATGGTAAAAATATTTCCTTTAATCCGGTCCGGTGAGGTCGAAAAGGGTTAGCTACCATGATTAATGATTGAATTGACAGGCCGCTTACCGGATGGTGAGGGGCTTTTTTCCTGTTGTCAAAAGAAAAGGGGGTAGGATGATGGAAGAAAAACCCGGCAAGAAACTGATCGTAGCTTTGGATACTTCGGAAGAACTTAGAGTACGAGAGCTGGTGGCAAGGCTGGACGGACAAGTGGATTTTTTTAAGGTAGGTTTAGAGCAATACTTAGCCAGCCGCGGCAAGGTATTAGATTTTTTAAGCTCCAGGGGTAAAGGAATCTTCCTTGACCTGAAATTTCACGATATCCCCAATACGATGGCTGCGGCGGCCAGACAGGCTGTTGCTGCAGGGGTCTGGATGTTTAATCTTCATATTACCGGGCGGGAAGCCTTGCAATGGGTAGTTGAGGCCGTTGTTGATGAAACAGCAAAGCGCGGGGGGGAGCAACCCCTGCTAATCGGAGTAACAGTATTAACTTCTCTGGCCGAGCAAGACCTGTCCGAACTGGGAATTGAGCTGACAGCGGAAGAGTTGGTTGTTAAGCGGGCTTTGTTGGCCCGGGAAGTCGGTCTTAACGGTGTGGTTGCTTCAGCCCGGGAAGCAAGGAAGATCAAAGAAGCGTGTGGTCGAGATTTTTTAACCGTCTGTCCGGGAATCCGACCTGATTGGTCGGTTAAAGGGGACCAGAAGCGAGTACTTTCTCCAGCAGCGGCCCTGAAGAACGGAGCCGATTACCTGGTAATCGGGAGAGCAATTACCCGGGCCGAGCAGCCGGAACAGGCCGTAGAAATGATCATCAAAGAGATGGAGGGGATTTAAATTGTTAAGCCGAGATGAAATTTTAGAAGATTTAACCGGAGCAGGGGCTTTGTTAAACGGCCATTTTTTACTGACCTCCGGTTTGCATAGTGCCCAGTATATCCAGTGTGCCGCTCTGTTAAAACAACCCGATTTAGCCGGTAAACTATGTCAGGAACTGGCCGGCAAGGTCCGGCAATATCGGCCGGAAGTAATTATTGGTCCGGCCATGGGCGGGATTATTGTTGCATATGAAGTTGCCAGGACGCTTAAACTGTCCGGAATCTTTGCTGAGCGCAAAGCAGGCCGGATGCAGTTGCGCCGGAATTTCCAGATTACCCCGGGTGAACGGGTTGTAGTGGTCGAAGATGTTGTAACCACCGGGCGCTCAGTTCAAGAGGTAATTGCTTTAATCAAGCAACAGCGAGGAGAACTGGTTGCGGTAGCTGCCTTGATCGACCGGAGCGGCGGCAAGACAGACTTTGGTGTGCCCTTTGAGTCACTGCTTACCCTGGATATTGAGGTCTATTCAACGGAAGATTGCCCCCTCTGTCAGACCGGGAGTCCAGTGGTTAAACCGGGGAGTCGGGATTAAAACCCCGCTCATCGCTTTAATTTGATTTACTATTGAAAAGAACCGGTATATTTTCCGGTCTTTCTTTTTTTAGTTTTTTTCGGATGTCCAGCAAAAAAATACTAAGAGCAAGCAGGAAAAGATGGTATAGAAATAGAATAGAGATATACTTGCATGATTAAAGTAGTTTAATTATCCGGTAATAAAATGTGTATACCTTCAGGTGTGCACTTTTTTAGTGAGCGTTAACCATAGTATGGCAAGGAGGCCTGGTGATGAAATCAGAAGGTTTTAATGCCCACAGTAAATACATGATTATCAAACATGCTTTGAAAGTCAATAATGTTTCCCGAACGTGCGAGGTGTTTGGTATTTCACGAACCACATTTTATAATTGGTACAGGTCTTATCAGAAGCACGGCATGCCCGGATTGAAAAATAAAGAACCGCTTAAGCCGCAGATGCCTAATAAAGTGAGTAAGATCATTGAAGATGAGATTTTAGCATATGTCCAACGCTTTCCGGAAGACGGACCGAAAAGGATCTACTATGAACTGAAGTCTGAAGGTTTTGAGATCGGAGAATCGGGCATATACAATGTCTTGAAACGGCATAATTTATCAAGAAAAGTTCAGCGGATTAGCTACTCGAAAAGCAAAGCCATTCATGCCCAGTTGAATCAGCAGCGTCAAGGGGTTAAACCATTTTATCATCAGGCCCAAAAAGCAACCTATCCAGGTCATTTTGTCATTCAGCGCATTGATTTTGTCGGTAAATTCGAGTTAATCGGTAAAATTTATCAATACAGTTTGTATGATCTTTATTCCAAATTAGGGGTGGTAAAACTATATAACAAAAAGCAAGATATTGATATTTGGTATTTTTTTGAGCGCAAAATCGTTTATTTACTCAAGACATTCAATTTAAAAATTGAGCATTTAATTACTAAGAAAAGCAAAGAGTTTATCTCTTATTTTGTCAAGAACAACAAATATAAAGAAATTATTACCGCTTTAAAGATCAATCATTGTTTTATTGAACCGGAAAAAGATTGCCGGTTGGGTATGGGTGACGATTTTTATCAATTCCTCCTGCAAGATTTTTATAACAAAATCGGCCGGGAGCGGTCGTTTGATTCTTTTATTAAAATTGAAAAGGCCTTTCACAAGTTTTTAAGGGAATACAATTTCTCCAGAAAGATCACCAGTGGATATAATACCGGAAAAGTGCCGGCAGAAGTTATTCTAAAAAAAGCCGCTCAAAACAATGTCGATTTTGACACTATCCCGCTCTGGCTTTTGGTCTTAGTGGGAGCAAATAAACCTGCTTTAAACGGGAAGATTATTGACTATAACATTGACTTTACTAAATCAACCTAACAAGGAGGTAAGTCCAATTGAAGAAAGCGGACTGTAGAGTGGCAGTGATTGGCGGAGGTCTTTCCGGGCTGGTTATAGCAGTTGGTTTGGGGAAAAAAGGTTATCGAAATGTTACTGTTTTGGAAAAAGACAATCGCTTAGGCGGTAAGTTATTTACGATCTGGTATCGGGGTAAATCATATGAGTTAGGTGCTATTTTCGGTTTGCCGGTTCAACAGCATCTGCAAGCCCTGCTCAAAGAATTTAACATTAAAAGTGACGGTCCTAATTTGACGCGGGTTTACTATGATCGATCCGGCAATAAAATCATGCAAATTCCGAAAAAGGTACTCAGTGCTTTTCTGGAAGAAGTCGAGCGCCTCCCGGTTACTTTGGCCGAATATAGCTCTTTAGAAAAGGCTAAGATTGAAGACCTTGAGCAGCCACTAATGATGCCATTTTCCCAGTGGTGTGATTACCATCGGTTTAGGGTCTTAAAAAGGATCTATCAGCATCATTTTACCAGTTACGGACTGGGAGATATTGAGCAAGTTCCGGCCCTGTATGTTTTACGGATCTTGAATTATGATACAATCATGTCATTACTTGATTTACCGGAACTTTTTACCTGGAAGACCGGTGTTTCTACTTTGATTGATGCGTTAAGTCAGAAAATTAAAAATATACGCTTAGGACAAAAAGTAATAAAAATTGCCGGGTCGAATAGTCAGCGCTTAACTGTTCAGACCGAGTTTGAACAGCTGGAATTCGAACGGGTGGTAATTACCGCCCCCCTTGAGCAATTTTCTGATCTTTATGAGCAAGATGAGGAGATGATAAACTTTTTAGGGGGTATAAAATATCAAGACTATTACGTTTATGCCTTTATTGTCGACAAACTTCCCAAAGGGTGTGGAGTCATACTCGAGCACCTGTCCAACCAAAATAAAGGTCATATCATGATCTGGAATTCCCGTTGGGAATCAAGCCATCAAGATCATCTGTTAACGGTTTATGCCTATCGTCACCCTGACTACTCCCGGCTTGCTTCCTTAAAGGTTATTGAAAACGATTTATTGCGACTGGGTATTGCTAATCCCAGGTTATATCAGCTTAAATGCTGGAAGCAATCCCCTTATGTTGATTCCGTAGCCTTACAAAGAGGATTCTATCAAAAGATGGAAGCGATGCAGGGCAAGCACAACGTTTTCCTGGCGGGAGAGATCATGAGCACTGTTTCGATGGAAAATTGCCTTCGCTATGCCAACTATTTGCTTAATCAATATTTTTAATGGTTTTTGAGGATTTATGTAGTTATTTTATTTTCAAGTATAGTTTACACTTATCTTGGGCTGAATTCGGCTGGAGGAGAGAGTTGTAGTATTTAAAAGTGTAAACTATTACTGAAATATAAAGTCGAAAGAACCTTGATATATCAAGGTTCTTGTTTTTTTGACAGTTTTTGTTTTTTTCAATATACTGATGATGTGAAAATAATAACAAGATTGAACAGGTACCGCGGCGAACAGAGGGCATAACAAAATCATGAAGTGAGGGAGCATGGGATGGATAGTTTTAAGGTTATTGAGATTAAAAAAAGGGTCTTTGAAGACAATGATCGTCAGGCAGCTTTGCTGCGGACAGAAATGCGAAAAGAGCAGACGTTTTTGCTAAATTTGATGTCATCACCTGGTTCAGGTAAGACCACAACTGTTTTGAGAACAATTGAAGCTTTGAAAGACGAAATGGAGATCGGGGTGTTAGAAGCCGATATTGACTCAGCGGTCGATGCTGCTGCGGTGGCGAAGACAGGGATAAAAGTTATCCAGTTGCACACCGGTGGGATGTGCCATCTTAATGCCGTTATGGCGAAGCAAGGCCTGTTAGCACTGGGGACAGCAGATCTTGATTTTGTTATTCTGGAAAATGTAGGTAATTTGGTCTGTCCGGCCGGATTTGATACCGGGGCAGCCAAAAATGCCATGATCCTAAGTGTACCGGAAGGAGACGATAAACCGCTAAAATATCCGGCCATGTTTGCACTGGTTGATCTTTTATTAATTAATAAGATCGATGCCCTGGACTATTTTAGTTTTGATTTAGCGGCAGTCCAGCAGCGGGCCAAAAAATTGAATCCCCAGCTCAAGATCATCCCGATATCGGCTAAAACAGGAGAGGGAATTGCGGAGTGGACCGACTGGTTACGGAGCGAAGTTACAAACTGGAACAAAAAATAATTGATTGCCAAAATTAACGGGGGAGGAAAGACCGATGGTCAAAGAAAAAGTCCTTGATCTTGCCAATAAGATTAGTAGAACAAAACGGGGGTCGAAATCAGAGATTAAACCGGAAAATCCCGAATATAAAATCCTGGAACCGGTTGTGACAGAAGAAATGGCCGAAGTAGCCCTTTGTCTGGAATTACGCAAACCCCAGAGTGCGGAAGAAGTGGCGTTACTGTGTGGTAAATCGGTAGCGGAAACAGAGCAATACTTATGGGAAATAGCAGTTGCCGGCGTTGCTTTTGTCAATAAAATTAATGGTGTTGATAAATACTGGCTGGATCTCTGGGTTCCCGGCCATATGGAAATGATGGTCAATAACAAGGAAAATGTTAAAAAGTTTCCGCAAATTGCCGAGGCTTTTGAAGAATACGGCCGAGCCAGAGGGCCGAAGACAGCAGGTAATTTTCCTGTCGGTAAGGGTTTAATGCGGGTTATCCCGATCGAACAAGCAATTGAGGGTGAGACCAGGCGAGCATCCTATGAAGAACTGTCCAAATACCTCAATGAAAACAGTATTTTTTCCGTTTCTGATTGTTCTTGCCGGACCTCAAGAGAAGTAATGGGAGAAGGTTGCGGTCATTTAAAGGAGGATATGTGTATTCAGATGGGACATGCTGCTGAATATTATATCCGAACCGGTCGCGGTCGCCAGATTACCCGGGAAGAGGCTTTTGAAATTATCAAAAAAGCCGAAGAAAACGGCTTGATGCATCAGATCCCGAATACAGACGGCCCCGGCAAAACCCATGCCATTTGTAATTGTTGTGGCTGTGCATGCCTGTCTTTAAGAAGTGCCGAGATGTTCTTAAATCCTGATATGATGCGTTCTAACTATGTTTCCCAGGTAGATCAAGATAAATGTGTGGCCTGTGGCGAATGTGTGGAAAATTGTTGTGTTAATGCCCTGCGTTTAGGGCAAAAGCTCTGTACCAAAACTCCGTTCGTGGAACAGGAACGCCAGCTGCCCCATGATACAGAATGGGGTCCGGACAAATGGAATCCCGATTATCGGCTAAATAGACAAGTTGTGGTTGAGACCGGGACAAGTCCCTGTAAAGCAGAATGTCCTGCCCATATTGGTATTCAGGGTTATATTAAACTGGCTGCCCAAGGAAGATATACGGAAGCCCTGGAACTGATCAAGGAAGAGAATCCTTTCCCGGCAGTTTGTGGACGGATCTGTCCGAAAAACTGTGAATCAGCCTGTACCAGAACCGATATTGATGATCCGATCGCGATTGATGATATCAAGAAATTCATTGCCGCCCAAGATTTGGACATGGAACAGCGCTATCTACCTAGAATAAAACATCAATACGGAAATAAAATTGCCGTGATCGGGGCCGGACCTTGCGGACTTTCCTGTGCTTACTACTTAGCGATTGACGGTTATCAAGTAACGGTCTTTGAGAAAGAAAAAGTATTGGGTGGGATGTTAACACTGGGAATCCCCTCCTTCCGTTTGGAAAAAGATGTAATTGAGGCGGAAATAGATATTTTACGAGAATTGGGAGTGGAGTTTAAAACAGGGGTTGAAGTTGGTAAAGATCTAAGCCTGAATGAACTGAGAAATCAAGGATACGAAGCATTTTATCTGGCCATCGGGGCCCAGGACGGTAAAAAGCTGGGGCTCGAAGGTGAAGATGCGACCGGGGTTATTACCGGTGTTGAATTTTTACGGAGAGTCAATCGCAAACAAGCGGTGAAAATGGAAGGAACGACGATTGTGATTGGCGGCGGAAATGTTGCAATCGATGTAGCTCGAACAGCTATACGGATTGGGGCCTCACCGGTTGAGATGTATACGCTGGAAAGCAGGAAAGAAATGCCGGCCCTGGATGAAGAAATTGAAGAAGCATTGGCTGAGGGAATTAAAGTCAACAATTCATGGGGACCCAAGCGCATTTTGGTAGAAAAGGGACGAGTCACCGGTATCGAATTCAAAAAATGTATTGCCGTCTTTGATCAACATAACCGGTTTAACCCCCGATATGATGAAAAAAAGACCAAGATCGTCAAGGCCGATCATGTGTTGATCTCAGTAGGTCAGGCCATGGACTGGGGTAACTTGCTACAGGGAAGCAAAATCGAACTGAATTCCAATCAGACAATTAAAGCCGATGCTACTACCGGCCAGACCGGGGAACCTGATGTCTTTGCCGGTGGTGATGCCTTAACCGGACCCAAGTTTGCGATTGATGCGATTGCCATGGGCAAAGAAGGGGCGATTTCCATCCATCGCTATGTTCAACCGGGCCACAGTTTACTGATCGGTCGGACTAAAAGAGCCTACCACAGTTTTGATAAGGCCGATCTCGATCTGGGGGGATATGATCGCCTGCCCAGACAAAGAACAAGCCATGTTGATGCCAGTAAATCGAAAGGAACCTTCCGCGATTTACGTACTACACTGACCGAAGAACAGGTGATTAAGGAAACGGAACGTTGTCTGGGCTGTGGAGTTACGGTTGCGGATGAATACCTATGTGTGGGTTGCGGGGCCTGTGTGATCAAGTGTAAATTTGAGGCGATTTCACTGGTCAGAAAATATGATGATGCTAGTGTTGAGCTGAGTGAACTGCGACCGACGATTATGAAACATGTCCTGAAACGCAAGGGGAGAATTGCCGTTAAAAAAGTAAAAAATTCACTGACTGGACTTTTCAAAAAGGGTTAATCTTTTAAAGGTGTAAAATCAGAAAGGAGTGTAATTTATGTTTTTCGAAGCGATTCCTTGGTATAATATAGTGATGTGGATAGGTGTTTTGGTAATTTTGATTGGGTTAAACGAATTGGTTCGGCTCAGCAAGGGCGTAAGTATTGCTATTTTTATCGTCTTACCGGTAATCCTGACCGTGGTTTGGAGTATCCAAGACGGAAGTGAACTTTTATCTTGGTTTGCCTGGGTCAAGGTATATTCGGCCCTGGCCGGAAGTATTATCTTTATGGTAATCAGATTTACCGATTACCCGCAAAGGCATAAATGGTACGTTAAGCTGGTTCCGGCGATCCTGGGAATTAATATCCTGGAAGCGGCAATCCGGGAATTACAGGTGGGGCTGGCCGGCTTTAACGGAATAGTTGACGGGGTAAATTATATCTCCGGTGGTTGGAACTACCTCAATGCGGCCGCCGGCATTTTGAGCATTCTCTTGATCTGTGGTTGGAGCGGGATTTACGGAACTAAGGGTAAACGTAAAGATATGGTCTGGCCTGATCAGACTATGATGTATATAATCGCCTATGCTGTCTGGAATATCTCCTATGTCTACTCCTGTGCACCGGCCAATGCTTTTTATTCGGCGGCAGCGCTGAATATTGCCCCAATTATTCCGGCGTTATTCTGGGCGAAAGGAACCTGGATGCAAAACCGTGCTCATACTTTATCCTTTTGGATGTTGTGGATAATGACCTTTCCGTATTTCTTTGGCGCCGGCACTTTTAACGTAGGTCTTAGCTATAATCCTGCCGCTAACTGGACGCTGGCCGGGATATCTTTAGCCCTTAATGGACTGCTGGCGATTTGGCAATTATACCGGATTGTCAAATATCGTCGTCATCCGTTAAAAGACGAAATCTGGAGTGCAACCACCGCCGCCAAGCAAGCAATCCATAGCGGAAATTAGTTAGTTTTAAAACCTGGATGACTAGAGGTGTGTACATTTGCATGAATTAGGTGTTGTGATTGAAATCATCAAGACAGTAGAAGATCTTGCCCGGGAAAACGGTTTATCCAAAATTGATACATTGGTTCTGCAAATCGGAGAACTCTCCTCAATTATTCCCCATTATGTTGAGGCATGTTATCCGGCGGCAGTCGACGGTACGCTATTACAGGAGACGAAGTTAAAGATTGAAATACTTCCCGGCAACGCTATTTGCCAAAAGTGTAATCGTGTTTTTAATCTGCTGGCCAATAACTCTAAATGCCTGCACTGTGGAAGCGAAAGCTGGGAGTTATTAGGGGGCAAGGAGTTTATGATCAAAGAAATTATTGCATGTTAGCGACAATTGATAGGAGAGTTTAAGTGAAGTCAGCAAAAGATTTTTTTAATGGGCTCGCATCCTCATGGGATGAAATCTGTCAACATGATATGGATAAAGTTGAATTTATTTTGAACTTAGTGGGGATACAACAAGGTAGTAAAGTCCTGGATGTCGGTACAGGTACCGGTGTATTGATTCCCAGCCTATACCGAAGAACCACCTCATTAGGCCATATTAAAGCGATCGATCTGGCCGAAAAAATGATTGAAATTGCTCAGGAAAAAAACAAGTATGATAATGTGGAGTTTGAATGTGGCGATGTTTTGGAAGGCAACGGGGATCAAGCCAGCTATGATCATATTATTTGTTATTCGAGCTTTCCGCATTTCCAATGCAAAGCAACAGCAATTGCTAAACTTTCACAGAAATTAAAAAAGGGTGGTAAACTTACCATTTGTCATTCCCAAAGTAGAGAAATGATCAACCATCTTCATCAAAGGTCAGCTGACCCGGTTAAAGGAGATAATTTGCCGGCAATGGAAATCATTCGACAATATTATCATCGGGCTGGCTTAAAAGTGCTCAAGGAAGTGGATGATCAAGCAATGTTTGTGCTGATCGGAGGCAGTTTTCAATAATTTAATTTGACTAAAGAAAGTAGATTTGTTATGATAGGGGTGGAAGTTTAATAACTAAAATAAATAATAACCTCATATAATCGTGGGAATATGGCCCACAAGTCTCTACCGGGTAGCCGTAAACTACCTGACTATGGGGGAAGTGTACTTAGGGTTCCGCATTACAGTGGATGAAAAACGGTAATGGCAGGTCCAAGCGGTACAGGTATTTATATATCACACCGAAGGGATAAAAGCCCAGGCGGGGAGGTTCTACTCATTTTGACAGTAGGTCTTTCTGCCTGGGCTTATTTATTTGGGGAGGGATACTGATGAGGGTATTGGTGATCGGAAGTGGCGGCCGCGAACATGTCTTAGCCTGGAAGCTTTCCACCAGTAAAAAGGTAACAGAAATTTATGTAGCTCCGGGAAATCCCGGTACGGCTGAACTGGCCACGAATGTACCAATCGAGGTGACTGATCTGGCCGGTTTAATTGGGTTTGCTAAAAGCAAAAAAATCGATCTAACCTTGGTCGGCCCAGAAGCCCCTTTAGTGGCCGGGATAGTTGATGCTTTTTCCGAGGAAGGTTTAAAAATTTTTGGACCGGTGCAAAAGGCTGCCCGTTTGGAGGGAAGTAAGGTATTCGCCAAGAACTTAATGAAAAAATACCGGATACCGACTGCTGATTTTCAGGTTTTTAGTCAAGCAGAGCAAGCAATTACATATATAAAGGAGCAGGGAACTCCGCTGGTGATCAAAGCGGAAGGACTGGCGGCCGGGAAGGGAGTAATAGTAGCGCAAAGCGTACCGGCAGCTTGCCAGGCTGTCCGGGCGTTCCTGATTGAGCAAGTTTTTGGTAAAGCCGGACAAAGGATCATTATTGAGGAATATTTGCCGGGAGAAGAAGTAACCGTAATGGCTTTTGTCGACGGGAAGACGATTATTCCGCTCTTACCTTCACAGGACCATAAAGCTGCTTATGAGGGTGACCGGGGACCCAACACCGGCGGAATGGGGGCTTATGCCCCGGCGCCACTATTGACTAAAGAGCTAAGGGAAGAGATAGCGGCAAAAATATTGTTCCCCACTGTTCAGGCTTTAAGAGAGGAAGGAATCAAGTATCAAGGTGTTCTGTACTGTGGTTTGATGATCAGTAACGGCCAGGCCAGGGTGCTGGAGTATAACGTCCGTTTTGGTGATCCGGAAGCACAGGTAGTTTTACCCCTGCTTAAGACGGATATAATTGAAATTATTGAAGCGATCAGGACTGAAAAGTTGGCGGAAGTGCCGGTCGAGTGGCTGGACCAAAAAGCCCTCTGTGTTGTGCTGGCTGCGGAGGGTTATCCGGTAAAATATCAAACCGGAGAAATAATTAGGGGAATACCGGAGGCCTCGGCCCGGAAAGGTATCAGGGTCTTTCAGGCCGGGACAGCCTGTCCGGGGAAGGAACTGCTTACAGCCGGGGGAAGGGTGCTGACGATTACCGCCTTAGCCAATGATTTTAACTTAGCACAAGCTAATGTTTACCAGGCGGTCCGGCAAATCAGTTTTAAGGGGGTCCGTTACCGCAAAGATATTGGCTGGCGCATCTTTAAATCAGGGCTTAATTCAGTAAGCAAAAATAAAAAGGAGAGTGGTTTAGCATGGCCAAGGTAGGATTTTTAATGGCTAGTGGTTCGGATTTAAAAGTAATGAGAGAGGCAGTCTGGTGTTAAGTCGGAATATTTTTGCCAATCTTAGCCCGCTGGACCACCGTTACTCACTAAATCAAGCCGAATATGCACAGTACTCGAAATACCTATCAGAGGAGGCCAAGATAAGGTATCAGGCGAGGGTAGAGGTGGCCTTGGTCAAGGTCTTAGTCCGGCAGGGGATTTGTCCGCAAGCGATTGCCGACCAAATCGAAGCAGCGGTCCGGGGATTGCGGCCGGAAGAGGTTTATGCGGAAGAAGGGAAAACCAGGCATAACATCCGGGCCCTGGTCAACTGTATTCAGCAAAGAGTAAGTAGTGAGGCGCGCCCTTATGTTCATTTTACCGCTACTTCGTTCGATATTGTCGATACGGCTAACTCCCTCTGTTATAAAGAAGTTAGCCGGGAGTTGATCATCCCGACTTTACTAAAATTGCAAACAATTTTAATGGAAATTGCCATCCGGGAAAAGGAGACGGTGCAGATCGGCCGAACCCACGGTCAGCATGCTGTGCCAATTACCTTTGGTTTTGCCGTCGCCGAGTATGTTAGTCGTCTCGGTAATCGAATCGAAGCGATTAAAGAAAGTAGTCAACGATTAAAGGGGAAAATAGCCGGTGCGGTCGGGGCTTATAATGCCAGCCACTTATTTTTCGTTGAACCGGAGGAGTTTGAAGCCCAGGTCTTGGCAGAACTAGGTCTGGAAGCGGCCAGTCACTCCACCCAGATTGTTGAACCAGAGTTCTTAACCGATTTTTTCCATTCCTTGATCTCTTGTTTTGGGGTATTAGCCAGTTTAAGTGATGATATGCGGCACTTGCAACGGTCGGAGATCGCGGAGATAGGAGAGTATTTCGCCGAAGACCAGGTCGGCTCTTCCACTATGCCCCATAAACGGAATCCGGTTAACTATGAGAACATCAAAAGCCTGTGGAAACAATTTATGCCCAGAATGCTGACGCTTTATCAGGATCAGCTTTCTGAACACCAACGCGATTTAACTAATTCTGCCTCCAGTAGGTTTAACCCGGAAATCATCGTCGGACTGTTGTCGGCAGCTAAGCGCTTGAGCGGGGTTTTACAGCAACTGGCCGTTGATCACCAAAGTATTCGGCGTAATCTAGAGCTGAATCGAGAGTTGATCATAGCGGAGCCCCTCTATATCTTATTGGCTTCTTACGGCCACCCTGATGCACATGAAGTAGTAAGGAAGTTGACCCTGGAGGCCCGCCAGCGCAAAACTACTTTAAGAGAGTTAGTCCAGGTCAAAGCAGAATTGAAACCTTACTGGGATATTTTTACACCAAAACAAAGGGAGGTACTACTCCATCCGGAAAAATATACCGGGATTGCTGCCGAGAAGACCGAGCGGGTTGTTAACTACTGGCGAGAGCAATTAGCTTTAAATACTTGAGGGGGATCAATTTATGGATAAAAAAGAAATGCTCTATGAGGGCAAAGCCAAAAAAATTTTTCGAACCGAGGAGCAAGACCAGGTGCTGCTCTACTATAAAGATGATGCCACTGCTTTTAATGGAGAAAAAAAGGGACGGATCAGCAATAAGGGGTTATTGAACAATGCTATTTCCAACATCTTTTTCCGGCTGCTGGCCGAAAATGGGATCCCGACTCATTTTATTGCCGAGCTTAGTGAAAAAGAGGTTCTGGTCAGAAAGCTGGATATTATTATGGTCGAAGTAGTGATGCGCAATATTGTGGCCGGCAGTTTAGCCAAAAGGCTGGGTTTGGAAGAAGGGACTAATTTAGCAAAACCGGTCCTGGAGTTTTATTACAAAAGTGACGAACTGGGCGACCCGATGATTAATGAATACCATATTTATGCCCAGGGTCTGGCTACCGAAAGTGAGCTTAGCGCGATCAAAGAGATGGCTTTTCAGATTAACCAAATTATGCTGGATTATCTGGAAGATAAGGGAATTATTCTGGTGGACTTTAAACTGGAATTTGGTCGCGGTAGTGACGGTAAAGTCTGCCTTGCTGATGAGATTTCTCCAGATACATGTCGTTTCTGGGATAGTCGGAGTGGAAAGAAATTGGACAAAGACCGTTTTCGTCGTGATTTGGGCGATGTAGCAGGGGCTTATCAAGAGATTTTACAGAGGTTACAGGGGAGTGAGCATAGTGCAATTTGTGGTCAGGATTGAGATTAAACTAAAGGAGAGCATTCTCGACCCACAGGGGCAGGCCGTCAGGGGCGGTTTAACCTCTCTGGGCTATAAGAATGTAGTTGATGTCCATGTCGGTAAGTATCTGGAATTGCTTATTGAGGGTAGCAAAGAGCAGGATGAGGTGGAAAGACAGGTAGAAGAGATGTGTCAAAGACTACTGGCTAATCCGGTTATCGAGGATTATAGCTTTCAGGTTGAAAGTGCCGGAGGGATCGGATGAAATTTGCGACGATCACTTTTCCGGGCTCTAATTGTGACCAGGACGTATATTTTGTTACCAGTAATATTTTAAAACAACCGTCAGCAATGCTTTGGCATGATGAGCAGTTCGACCTTGCTAGCTATGATTGCGTAATCTTACCCGGTGGGTTTTCCTATGGGGATTATCTTCGTTCCGGGGCAATTGCCCGCTTTGCACCAATCATGGAAAGGGTGATTGAATATGCCAATAATGGTGGCCTGGTCATGGGGATCTGTAACGGTTTTCAAATCTTACTGGAAGCCGGTTTGCTTCCCGGGGCGATGAAAGTAAATCAAAATTTGAAGTTTGTCTGTCGTTATAGTAAACTGGCAGTTGTTAATAATCAAACACCTTTTACCAATTGCTGTAAGGCCGGTGAGCTGCTGAGTATCCCGGTAGCACACGGAGAAGGTAATTATTATATTGATCGGCCGGGCCTGGAGTTATTACAGGCTAACAATCAGGTTGTCTTGCGTTACCGGGATCAACAGGAAAATCCAAATGGTTCAGTTGATAATATCGCCGGAATCTGCAACCAGGCGGGGAATGTTTTTGGAATGATGCCCCATCCGGAGAGGTGCGCGGAAGCCATTTTGGGAAACAACGGTACTGACGGTTTGAAGATATTCTACTCGTTATTGAATTATCAGCAGAAAGAGAGTGGAGCGAGATGAGGGCAAAACAATGGGAACAAGAAGGATTAACCAGGGAAGAATATGATTTGATTTTGGAAATTTTAGGACGGGAGCCAAACCAGACCGAATTGGGGATATTCGGGGTAATGTGGTCAGAACATTGTAGTTATAAAAACTCCAAACCGGTTCTAAAGAAATTGCCGACAAAAGGGGAGCGGATCTTACAGGGACCGGGTGAAAACGCCGGAATTATTGATATCGGTGATCAACAGGCCTTATCTTTTAAAGTTGAGAGTCATAACCATCCCTCGGCAATTGAACCCTATCAGGGGGCAGCAACCGGTGTGGGGGGGATTATTCGTGATATTTTTACGATGGGAGCCCGGCCGATTGCTACGCTTAATTCCCTTCGTTTCGGGGAATTAGATCATCCCCAGGTCCGCTATCTTTTTAAAGAGGTGGTTGCCGGTATCGCCGGTTATGGTAACTGTATCGGGATACCGACAGTGGCCGGCGAGGTCTATTTTTCCGATAGCTACCGGGGTAATCCACTGGTTAATGCGATGAGTGTTGGCTTGATGAAGCACGAAGATATTGCGACGGGAACGGCCAGCGGGGTAGGAAATTCAGTGATGGTGGTAGGTGCTACAACTGGCCGGGACGGTATTCAGGGAGCCAGTTTTGCTTCCGACCAGCTTAGCGAAGAATCGGTCGCAGATCGACCGGCGGTTCAGGTAGGTGATCCCTTTATGGAAAAACTCCTGCTGGAAGCCAGCCTGGAGCTGATTAAAAGCGGAACCCTGGTCGGTATCCAGGACATGGGTGCGGCCGGGTTAATCAGTTCTTCTTCCGAAATGGCCAGTCGGGGGCGGAGTGGAATTGAGATTGATGTTGCGCTTGTTCCGAAAAGGGAAGAGGGGATGACCCCCTATGAAGTCCTTTTATCGGAATCACAAGAAAGAATGCTGGTTGTTCCCAAAAAGGGTCAGGAGGAACAGGTGGCGAAAATTTTTAATAAGTGGGGTCTGAAAGCAGCAGTAATCGGCAAGGTGACGGCCGATCAAATCCTCCGGGTTTACGAGCAAGGCGAGTTGGTGGCCGAGGTGCCGGTCAGTGCATTAACTGATCAGGCTCCGGTTTATCAACGGCCGCAGCAGAAACCGGCTTATCTGGAACAGGTCCAATCCTTTTCACCAGCCGGATTGAAAGAACCGACCGATTTAAGTTCGGTTTTAATGGAATTAATTGGCTCACCCAATATTGCCAGTAAAGAATGGGTCTATCAGCAATATGACCACATGATCTTAACTAACACGGTAGTACTGCCGGGTTCTGACGCAGCAGTACTCCGGATTAAAGGAACAAAAAAGGGGATAGCGGTAACAATTGACGGCAATGGCCGTTACTGTTACCTCGATCCGGAGCTGGGAGCGGCGATTGCGGTGGCCGAAGCAGCCCGCAATATTGTCTGTTCCGGCGGTAAACCACTGGCGATTACCGATGGCTTAAATTTCGGCAATCCACTTAATCCGGAGAATTTTTGGCAGTTTGACCGCTGTGTCGAAGGGATCAGTCGGGCCTGCCAGGCCCTGGAGACACCGGTGACCGGGGGTAATGTCAGTTTTTATAATGAAAGCCCCGCCGGAGCAATTTATCCAACGCCGATTATTGGGATGGTAGGATTGCTTGAAGATATTAAGCAGGCTACGACCCATTATTTTAAAACTGAGGGGGACCTAATCTGTCTGCTCGGTGCCACCAGGGACGAACTGGGTGGCAGTGAATACCTGCAAGTGGTTTATGGATTGGAGCAGGGTCGGGTTCCGGAGCTGGACCTTGCTCTAGAGCAAAGAGTACAGGGAGCCTGTTTAGCGGCAATTAAATTGGGGATGATTAAATCAGCTCATGACTGTTCGGAAGGTGGTCTGGCGGTCTGTCTGGCCGAAAGCTGTTTTGAGCGGGAGTTCGGGGTGCAGATTGAAGCTCAGACTAAACTGTCGGCGGTGGCCTGGTTATTTAGCGAGTCGACCAGCCGGATAGTAATATCAATTGAGCCGAAAGACCTGGCCAGATTAACCGAAGTAATATCAACTTATGATCTGCCCTATCAGATTATCGGTAAGGTGATTTCCCGGCCGAGATTTCAGATTAATAACTGGATTGATTGTGATCTCAAGGAGATGAAAAACAAGTGGCAGCAAAGCATATCTGCGCGCATGGAGAACTAAATGATAAAATGGAGGAAGAGTGTGGGATTTTTGGGGTGTTGGCCCGGGAGGAAGATTGTAATGTTGCCAATCTTACCTATCTGGGGCTACTGGCCCTGCAACACCGCGGGCAGGAAAGCGCCGGGATTTGTGTCAATAACCGGGGTGATTTTAAGCTGCATAAAGAGATGGGTCTGGTTAACGACGTTTTTAGTCAGCAGAAGCTGGCCTCATTACCGGGACAGATGGCAATCGGTCATGTCCGCTATTCAACTACCGGGTCAAGCATGTTAGTCAATGCCCAACCCCTGTTAATCACCAGTATCAAAGGGGAGTTGGCCCTTGCCCATAATGGTAATTTGCTCAACGGCAGTGAGCTTAGGTTTAATTTGGAATCCCATGGGGCTATTTTTCACTCAACCTTAGATACAGAGGTAATTGCCCACCTGGTGGCCCATTCCTTTGAAGATAACCTGATCGATGCTCTGCTCCAGAGTCTGCACCAGCTTAAAGGCGCTTTCAGCATTGTAGCGATGACCAGGGATAGTTTGGTTGCAGTAAGAGACCCTTATGGATTTCGGCCATTGGTATTGGGCAAAATCGGTTCAATTGATGTAGTGGCTTCAGAAAGCTGTGCCTTGGACCTAATCGGGGCAGATTTGATCAAAGAGGTAGAGCCTGGGGAGTTAGTGATAATTAATCAACAAGGGATTAAGAGTATTAAGTATTGCAGTAAAAGGCCTTATCAATTCTGTATTTTTGAGTTTATTTATTTTGCGCGACCGGATAGTAATATCGGTGGTCAGAATATTCATTTGGCCCGCAAAGAAATGGGCCGGCAGTTAGCAGTTGAAATGAAGAGAGAGGCGGATCTAGTAGTTCCGGTTCCTGATTCCGGGGTAGCAGCTGCCCTGGGTTTTGCGGAAGAATCAGGTATCCCTTTTGCCAAAGGTATTTTACGCAATCGCTATGTCGGGCGGACTTTTATCCAGCCTGACCAGGAAATCCGTGATCTGAAGGTAAGGATTAAACTTAGTCCGATCAGGGAGATTATTAAAGGGAAACGGGTGATCCTGGTCGATGATTCAATTGTTCGGGGGACGACCAGTAAACAGATTATTAACCGGGTCAGAGAGACCGGCGCCCGGGAGGTACATGTGGCAATTTCTTCGCCCCCGGTTACCCACCCCTGTTTTTTTGGCCTGGACACCGCCAAAAGACAGGAGCTGATTGCCCAGTCAAAGAAAGTGGAAGAGATCGCCGGACACATTGAGGCTGACTCTTTGACTTATTTGAGCCGGGAAGGTTTACTGAAATCAATTAACGCAGCCGGTTATGGGTTCTGTACCGGTTGTTTTACCGGTGAATACCCATTAGGACTTGAAATAAAGGAGGGGGATGGGGTGTAATGGGGTTTACGTATAAAAGTGCCGGTGTCGATATTGATGCCGGTAAAAAAGCAGTTGCCATGATTAAAAAGGATGTTGAAGCCACTTTTAGTCCTGCTGTTTTAGGTGGTCTGGGGGGATTTGGCGGACTCTTTGCCCCGGAGCTAACCGGCTGGAAAAGACCGGTACTGGTGGCAGGAACTGACGGGGTGGGCAGTAAACTTAAGATCGCCTTTATGCATCAGCAACACACGACAGTCGGGATTGATCTGGTGGCGATGTGTGTTAACGATATCCTGGCCCAGGGGGCAAAACCCCTCTTTTTTCTGGATTATCTGGCCATCGGTCAATTACAGCCGGCCCGGGTGGCCGAGATCGTCCAGGGGATCAGTAAGGGCTGCCAGGAAGCGGGTTGTTCCCTAATCGGGGGCGAAACAGCCGAATTACCCGATTTTTACCAAAAGAGTGAATATGATCTGGCCGGATTTGTAGTGGGGATAGTTGAGCAGGATAAGATAATCACCGGCCAGGGGATTAGCCCGGGCGATCAGCTGATTGGTCTTGCCTCCAGCGGATTACACAGTAATGGTTATTCCCTGGTCAGAAAGCTTTTTTTCGAGGTTGGAGACTATCAACTGACCGAGCGACCGGATGGTCTGGAAGATAATTTGGGAAAGGAGTTACTAAAACCAACGCGAATATATGTTAAGTCGGTCCTTGCGCTCCTTAATAAATACCGGGTAAAAGGGATTGCCCATATCACCGGCGGGGGGTTAATTGAGAATATTCCCCGGATCTTACCGACCGGCTGTCAGGCTTTGCTTAAAAAGGGAAGTTGGCCGATTCCACCGATTTTTAATCTGATTGAACGGATGGGGGGAGTCGCGGAAGAGGAAATGTACCGTACCTTTAATATGGGAATAGGCTTACTATTGATCGTTGCAGCCGAACAGGCGGAAGAAATCAGGCAAACGGCCGAAGATCTGGGTGAAAGTGCTTACCGCTTAGGTGAAGTTATTAAAGGTGAAAAAGGACTGACCATAAAGTGAGAGGGGTGGTTTAGATTTTAAGGCTAGGTATACTTGCTTCCGGACGGGGGAGTAATCTCCAGTCAATAATCGATCAAATCGAAAGCGGGACTCTTACGGCTGAAATCGGGGTGGTAATCAGTGATCAGGAGCAGGCCGGAGCACTGGCCCGGGCGAAACGGCATCACCTGGAGCGGGTTTTTGTTAACCCGGCCGATTTTGCCGATAAAAAGGGTTTTGAAGAAGCAATCAGCAGGGTCTTGCAACAGTATCAGGTTGATTTAGTCGTGATGGCCGGGTTTATGAAAGTATTAAGTTCCTCTTTTATTAAGGCCTTTTCGCGTAGGGTAATTAATATCCATCCCTCCTTATTACCTTCTTTTCCCGGACTCAATCCCCAACGGCAGGCCCTCGAACATGGCGTCAAAATTAGTGGTTGTACCGTCCATTTTGCTGACGAAGGGATTGATACCGGACCGATTATTTTACAGGAGACAGTACCGGTTAAGGAAGATGATACGGAAGAGACCCTGGCGGAACGAATTTTGACAGTAGAGCATCAACTCTATCCCAGGGCTATTCAGTTATATAGTGAAGGCCGCTTATTGGTTGAGGGGAGAAGGGTCAGGATCTTATGATCATTAATTAAAAACTTGAACAGGGGAGTGAGCAGATGAATAAGATTAAAAGGGCGCTCTTGAGTGTATCCAATAAAGACGGGATTGTAGAACTGGCCAGGGGGCTACACCAACTGGGAATTCAATTGATTTCAACCGGTGGTACGGCCGGTAGATTGAAAGAAGCCGGATTGCCGGTAACCGGTATTAGTGAGCTGACAAAATATCCCGAGATGATGGACGGCCGGGTCAAAACCCTCCATCCGGCCGTTCACGGAGGTATTCTAGCCGTCAGGGCTAATCAAAAACACATGGCGGAATTAAAGGAGGCAGGTCTTGGTACGATCGATTTGATTGTCTGTAACCTTTATCCTTTTGCGGAAACGATCGCCCGGGCCGGCTCAACCCAGGCGGAGGCACTGGAAAATATTGATATCGGAGGGCCAACGATGATCCGTTCTGCTGCCAAAAATAACCAGGATGTAGCAGTAGTAGTTGACCCTGCTGATTATGATTTATTACTGGAAAAGTTACGGAATAGCGAGCAGGGACTTGACAGTAAGTTCAGACTGAAACTGGCTGCTAAAGCATTTGCCCATACTGCTCAATATGACCAGCTCATCCACGAATATCTGGCTGAACCGGAGCAAAAGGGCGGAGCGATGCCGCACATAATGCTCAAGCGTTATCAGAAGAAATTAGAGCTTCGCTATGGTGAGAACCCCCATCAGCGAGCGGCTTTCTACCAGGAGAATAAACGGAAAGAACCATCGCTGATTACGGCCCGGCAACTCCACGGCAAAGCCCTTTCTTTTAATAATATTAATGATGCTAACGGGGCACTGGAGCTGATCAAAGAGTTTACTGGG
The DNA here is from genome assembly GCA_022360715.1 of Halanaerobiales bacterium. Lineage (GTDB taxonomy): Bacteria > Bacillota > Halanaerobiia > Halanaerobiales > DTU029 > JAKSCG01. The sequence continues at coordinate 3,624 of JAKSCG010000093.1, read as the reverse complement.
CAAGCAGCCGTCGCGGTGATTAAACACGCCAATCCCTGTGGTATGGCCGTAAGTAGATCGATCTTTAAGGCTTTTCAAAAAGCATATGCCGGTGATCCCCTCTCCGCTTTTGGCGGTATTGTGGCCTTAAATCGGAGAGTGAAAGCGGAGCTGGCCGCAGAGATCGCCGCCGAAGACAAGTTTGTTGAGCTGGTAATTGCCCCGGGTTATAGTGAGGCAGCACTGGCTATTCTTAAAAAACGCTGGAAAAATGTCCGGCTCCTGGAAACAGTAGAACTTTACATTAATCAGGATGACCCGGGCTATGAGTTCAAGCAGGTAACAGGGGGGTTATTAGTACAGGAACGGGATATCAGGGCAGTTAGTCGGGAAGAGCTGAAGGTTGTTACCGAGAGTGAACCTACCCCCGAGCAGATCGATGAGCTGCTTTTTGCCTGGAAGGTCGTCAAGCATGTTAAATCTAATGCGATTGTAATGGCTAAGGATGGAATGGTGGTAGGAGTGGGAGCCGGCCAAATGAGCCGGGTTGATTCGATGTTGATAGCTGGGCGTAAAGCCGGAGGACGCCAGGAGGGAGGGGTTGTTGCCTCTGACGCCTTTTTTCCTTTTCCCGATGCGATTACCGAGGCAGCAGCCCGGGGGATTAAAGCAGTTATTCAGCCCGGGGGGTCAGTTCGTGATCAAGAGGTTATTCAAGCCTGTAATCAATGGGGGATCGCCATGGTATTTACCGGAATTCGTCACTTTAAACACTAGGATTGCAGTCGGTTTTGGTTGGAACAGCCATCCCCAAAGTGAGCAAGACAGGAGGGATGGCTTATTTTATTGTGCTCAGAGCAGGAATTAACAGTTTTTACTTGAATTATAATAATAGCTGGGTAAAAAACTATCTGAGTACTTGAAAAGGAGGGGTTGGTGTGAAATTAGCCACAGCGGAAATGACCAATAGCTGTAGGTCAGCAATATTTGACTTTAAAACTACTGAAGAGATTGAGCCCTTGACTGAAAGTATTATCGGACAGGAAAAGGCGGTTAAAGCGGTAGAATTGGGGTTGCAGATCAAACAAGACGGCTATAATATCTTTATTGTCGGGCTAACCGGGACTGGTCGGACTACTTATGCCCGGACTATTGCCCTGGAAAAATCCCGCCGGCAAGTAGTACCCTCTGATCTCTGTTATGTCTTTAATTATCAGGAACCGGCCTGTCCCCTTATCCTGGAGCTTCCGGTCGGGAAGGGGCAGCAATTGCGCCATGATCTGGAAAAGCTGATTGATCATTTAAAAGAAGAGATACCAAGGGTATTTGATGGTGAGGAATATGAGAAAAAGAAGAATCAGATTATGGGAGAATATCAACAAGCATCGAATAGCCTTTTAGAGGAACTGGAGAGCAAAATTCGCCCGGAGGGTTTTATTTTGCAAAATACCGGCCAAGATCTATTACCGGCTCTGCTCCCGATTGATCAGGAAGGTAAACCGCTGACCCAGGAGATTTATCAGCAGATTCCGGAAGCCGAGAAAAAGCGTCTGAAGGAAAAAAGCCAGGAGATCCAGCAGGAGTTAGAAAAAATAAGGCGGCTGGTCAGAAAACTGCAACTTACCGCCCGGGAAAAGATTAATCAGTTGGACCATGAGATCGGCCGTACGGTGATTAAACCAATTTTTAATAAACTGCAAGATAATTATCAACAATCCCCGCAGGTGCTCACCTATCTTGCTTCCGTGGAAAGTGATATCATGGCTCACCTGGCCAGGTTTAAAGGGGACAAAAAGGAAAAGAACCCCTTGCAGGTTTTCCAGCAGGGTGATGAGCAGTCTTTTTTTGTCCGCTATCAGGTCAATCTACTGGTCAACAATAGCAGTACCGAAGGAGCACCGGTGATTATTGAAAGCAATCCTACTTACTACAATCTCTTTGGAAAAATTGAAGGGAAGAGCCAGTTTGGAACTGTTTCGACCGATTTTACAATGATCAAGGGCGGGGCCTTACACCGGGCTAATGGCGGTTATTTAATTATTAATGCCAGAGATCTGCTGCAAAAACCCTTATCCTGGGATACTTTAAAAAGAACTCTTTTAAACCAGGAATTAGTGGTAGAGAATATCGGGGAACAATACCGGGCAATGCCGATTAATTCTTTGAAACCGGAACCGTTGCTAATCAAGCTTAAGGTTATCCTGATTGGTACTCCTGAACTTTATCAACTGCTCTATTATTATGATCAGGAGTTTAAAAAGCTTTTTAAAATCAAGGCTGACTTTGATATTGAGATGGAACGAACAGAAGATAATATGAAGAAGTTTGCTTCGGTCATTGCCTTTATCAGCCGACGAGAAGGGCTCAAACATTTTACGGTTGGCGCTGTCTGCCGCTTAATCGAGTATAGCAGCCGCTTGACTGCAAATAAGCATAAACTGTCGACCCGCTTTAATGAGATTCAAGAGATTATTTTTGAGGCTGCCGCCCGGGCCGACGCGCCGGAAAAAAGCCATGTCGGGGAAACAGATGTGTTAAGGGCGATTGAAGAAAAAGAACAACGGGCCAATCTGAGTGAAGAAAAGATTCTGGAGATGCTCGAAAAAGGTCATATTTTAATTACCCTGGCCGGTCAGAAACTCGGACAGGTTAACGGACTGGCTGTTTATCAGAGCGGACAATATAGTTTTGGGAGACCGAGCAGAATTACCGCCACTACCTATCTCGGCCAGGATGGAGTTATTAATATTGAGCGTGAGGTTAAATTGAGCGGTAAACTCCATAATAAAGGGGTGATGATCCTGACCGGTTATCTGGGGGAAAAGTATGCCCAAGACGAACCGCTGAGTCTTTCTGCCGCGCTGGCCTTTGAACAAAGTTACCGCGGAGTAGATGGGGATAGTGCTTCCTGTGCCGAATTAGTTGCCTTACTTTCGTCAATCGCCGCTCTCCCGCTTAAACAGGAACTGGCGCTTACCGGTTCAATGAATCAAAAGGGGGATGTTCAGCCGATCGGCGGGGTCAACGAAAAAATTGAGGGCTTCTATAAAGTTTGTAAGATCAATGGTTTAACCGGCAAGCAAGGGGTGGTAATCCCTCGACAAAATGTTGATAATCTTATGTTAAAATCAGAAGTAATTTCTGCCGTTCAAAATGAGCAGTTTAATATTTATCCGGTAAGTACAATCGATGAGGTGATTGAATTAATGTTCGGATTACCGGCTGCCGAAGTCCACCATCAGGTGCAGGAGTCGTTGCGGGAGTTGGCCCGCAAGACAGCCGAATTTGGTGGAGACAGGTGATAACGACAAAACAGAGTATGGTGTTTTAGGGAAATCAGCAAGCAGCCAACTGCTCGATAAATCCGTTAAATTTAACGGGTTTTTTCTTTGACTTTATATTAGGTTTTTAGTAAGATAGATCTTGGTGTCGCGGTTAAAAGAACAGGGGGGTTGAGTTATGACGATTAAGATGAGAAATATTTATAAAAAATACGATCAAAACTATGTACTTAAAGATCTCAGTTTAGATTTAAATCGAGGGGAAATAGTGGGACTTGTCGGGAAAAATGGGGCAGGTAAGACCACCCTGATGAAAATACTATGTGGGAATATTGTTGATTTTGAGGGCGCAGTAAGTTATCCG